>CANKOI010000070.1 GCA_947484175.1 Deltaproteobacteria bacterium | reverse complement strand
GGAGGGCCTCGAAACGCCGACGGATCTGTTTGATCTGCGGACCATTGGCCTCGACGATGCGCTCGTAGCTGCCGAGGGGTCCGGTGGCGGCGTCGGGCGTGAACACCTTGGTGGCCTCAAAGCGATAAACGCCGGCGACATCGTCCCACTCGTCCCACACGCGTCCGCCGTCATCGCCCGGTTTGGCCACCTCGCCTTCGGTGAGCGCGGCGGGATCGGCGCCGGCGCTCCAACTGGCGGCGCCGTAGCGCACCTCCTTGGCGGCGGTGTTCGCTTCGTCCCGAAGTTTTCCGTAGGCCGGAGCGTTGCTCTGCACCGCCGGCCCGGACAACCGAGCGAGGAGACGCGCACGGAGGCCGAGACGGGACTCCTCCGTTTGGGGGCCGGCACTCTCCGGCAGAGCTTGTCCCCGCCGCCCCATCGCATCGAGGAGCTGCCGAAGCGGCTTGTTGCCCTTCTTCCACTCATTTTCGGAGGCAAGATCGCGTGCGAGATCGGCGAGGATCCACTCCGGCCGGATGATGCCCACGTAGAAGGGCAGGGGAGGGGGGCCGAGCCGCAGGCGGCGCAAGTGCTCCCGGAGGCGCTGGGCCTGCCCGAGCAGTACGGCGGCGATGCCGGGCCCATTGAAGCTGTCCACCGCGTGTACGGCCTCACGGGCCACGCCCCCGTCGGGCCCGGGGGACTTCCAGTTCAGGCAGGTGACAAGCCCGTCGTAGAGCGGCACGAAGGCCTCGGGGAGACCCTCGCGAGGCACCTCGGTGAGGTTCACCCGGAGGCGGCCCGCCTTCTCCAACAACGGAACCTGACGGAGACGCTGCCCGAGCCCCGGAAATTCCTCGCCCCATCGACGGAGTGTGTACCGAACCGCGAGCAGGTGGTAGCTGCTGCGGAGCACCCAGTCGCGGTAGAGCTCGCCGAGCACACGACGGTCCGCAAGCAGTCCGTGCCGGGAGAAGCCGAGTTGTACGAGGCCGGCCACCTGAAACAGCAGCAGGTCGGCTTCAGGCTCTTCGGGTGCTGGCATGGCCTTGGGGAGGTACACCCGCACGTTGTCGGTGCATGCGGGGTCGCTGCATCCGATTTCGACGGCCCGCCCATCGAGCATCGTCAGGAGCGCTCGGAGCTGTTTGTGTACCCGATCGAGCGCGAGGCCGTGGCGTTCGCCCGAGGTGAGTTGCCTGCCGGGCGGAGCGAAGAGAAAGTGACTGAGAAGGGCCAGTTCGGCTTCGTCGTCGCTCTCCCCGAGGCCCAACTCCTTGGCGCTCACGCCATATTCCCGCTCCGTTTCGGCGAGGAGGTCCTCGGCGGTGATCGTGGGCGCGGGCATGCTCTTCCTTATGTCCTCAGCCGAGCACGCTGCGCACCAGCTCGCGGAGCGCTTTCGTCATCTCCGCGTCGTCGGTGAGCGAACCCACCAGCGTGGCCTCCGCGGCTTCCTTCAACGGCAACCCTGCAACCACCAACTGAGCGGCGTACACGAGCAGGCGGGTGCTCGCGCCCTCGCCGAGCCCGTGACTGCGGAGGTTTCGTGATCCCCGGCCCAGCTTCACCAGCTGCACGGCGAGATCAGCGGAGCAGCCCGACTCCGCCGCGACGATCTCGGCTTCCACTCCCTCCGGCGGGTAATCAAAGTTCAGCGACACGAAACGCTGGCGGGTACTCTCCTTGAGCTCCTTCGACAGAGCTTGGTAGCCCGGGTTGTAGCTGATCACGACGAGGAAGTCGTCGGGGGCCTGGAGCTCCTCACCGAGGCGGTCGAGCGGAAGGCTGCGGCGGTCGTCGGTAAGGGGGTGCAGCACCGTCATCACGTCGGCGCGGGCTTCCACCACTTCGTCAAGGTAGCAGATCGCACCTAAGCGCACGGCGCGGGTCAAGGGCCCGTCGCGCCACACGGTGCTGCCGCCTTCAAGGAGGAAACGCCCCGTGAGGTCGGCCGCTGCGAGGTCTTCCTGGCAGGCGACCGTCACCAGCGGGCGCCCCAGCTTCTCCGCCATGTAGCGAACGAAGCGCGTTTTGCCGCACCCCGTTGGCCCCTTGAGCAGCACGGGCAGGCGCCGTTTTGCGGCGGTTTCGAAAACGGAGACTTCGTTGCCGTGGGGGCGGTAATAGACCATCGGGGCGAGGGTAGCGCGGGGGGCGCCGGGTGGCGAGCAGGGAGCGGGCAGCGGCATGGGCCGAGGCCTTGCATCCCGTTTGTGGTTACCGTGCCCCATGTCCACCTGCTTCTGTCCCTACTGCGTTCAGCCCATCGATCCTGAAGCGGGGAGTTGCTTGGTGTGTTTCGCCGCGATGGGGAACGACGCGCTCATCGAGATGGAAGTGTCCGAGTGGCTGGCCGAGCGACGCCCCTGCCCGGCCTGCCTCAAGGCGGTACACCTGCTGGCGGCGCATTGTCCGTTCTGCGGCACCGCCATTGGCGCCGACGCGTGAAGCTACTCGCCGCCGCCGACAACAGTCGCTTCTTCCTGATTCCGGATGGGCTTGTGCTGGGGAAGGGAGAGCTGGAGGTCAAGAGCATGACCGGGGACCGGTTCCAGGCCTCGCCGGCCATCCTCGACGCCTACCAGGTGCCCTCAGCGGTGGCCAAGGCCTTCGCTGAACAGGCCACCTCGGCGATGGCCGCTGAGTTGGTGGACATGCAAGTGCGCCTGTCCGAGAGCATGGCGCGCGCCCAGGCCGAGCTGCGACGTGTCACCGCGCACGCCGGGTTTGGTGAGGATCCGAAGGCGATCTTGGCCAAGCTCGGACTCAATCCGAAGGGGAGTCCGGAAGATCTCTTGGTTCGTTTGGCCGAAATCGCGAGGACGGTCGGAGAGCAGGCCCCTAAGGTGGTGGCCGGCACGCTCGATGCGCATCAGGCGCTCGCCAACCTCGACGCGACGCTCGGGGGAGCCGGAGCGGACGGCGGAAGCGTCGAGAAGATCCTCGACGATCTCGCCGGACCCGCGAACAGCCCCGAGCTTCGTGAGGCAGCGCTGCGCCTCGCGGAGATGCACAAGAAACTTCAAGAGAGCTGAATCGAGCCGGCTGGTTCGTTCGGGTATCGCGTGATCTTTGATCGGCGCTTGCGGCGCACTCCGGATGCTGGCAAGGTATAAGCAGCGAGGTGTCTGCATGGACGGCGTCGAGCACGGCAAGCACTACTCGCGTCGGAAGTCCTCGCGGGCGCTTGAGCGCGAGCGAAAAGAGGAGTCCGCCAGCCAGCAGATCGCGAGGGCCCCGGCCCCTGCGGCGGCGCTCGCGTCATCGGCGCATTCGCTCCTCGGCAACGCCCTCGTGCAGGACTCACTCAATAGCCCCGAGTCGGGGGGGTTGGGCGCGGTGCTCAACGAGGCGATGGCGCTCGGCGCCGCGGGGGTGCACGTCGCGGCGGATGCGAGTTCGCTGTTCTCGAACTCCTACCTGAACGAGTGGATCGAGGCGCATGCCCCGCAGAGCGACGCAGGGATGTGGGCCGAAGGCGCGGGGATGTCAGGGGGTGCCGCGCAGAGCGGCGCGGTGGCGCGGCACGCCCGGGGTGCGGCGATGCCGGCGGCCAGGGATTCGCGCCTTCAGGTGATTGGCCAGGGCGGGGGCAGCCCGCTGCCTTCCGCGGTGCGGGAGAAGATGGAGGCCGCCTTCGGGCACGACTTCGGGCATGTGCGCATCCACACCGGTGCGAGCGTCGCCCGCGCGAGCGACGCCCTCAACGCCCACGCGTTCGCGCTGGGGCCGCACATCTATTTTGGCGAGGGGGAATTCTCGCCGGACTCTCAACGGGGGGCGCACCTCCTGGCGCATGAGCTCCAGCACGTGGTGCAGGCCGACGAGGGGCGGCTGCCCTCGGGCGGGAGCAGCGAAGCAGGCGGCATGCAGGTGTCGTCGCCGACCGACGCGCACGAGATCGAGGCAGAGAGCGTGGCGACGGCGTTCGCGCAGGGTGGTGAGATCGCGTCGGGGGCTCCGGAACTCTCGGCTGAGGTCTCGCAGCAACCGCAGCAGGGCTCCGACACCGGCGTGGAGGACCTCGCCAGCGGTACCCCCTCCATGAGCGGCGCGTCCATCGCGCGGCAGGAGATGCAGGAGGAAGAAGCCCCTGCCGAAAGGCCAGACATCGACACTCTCCTCGGCGAAGCCACGGAATCCGCCGACGCCTCGCGCACCGACAGGCCCGCCGAAGACGGTACTCCGGTCACCGACCCCACCGAAAGCGTGGTGGAGGGGGACACGAAGTCGGGCGAATCGGAGATGGTCACGGCCGGCGAGGTCGGTAGCCCCGGTGAGGGCAAGGCCGCCCCGGGCGTACCATCGGCCAAGGCCACGGACACCGGCGGCAAGGCTGTCGCTCAGCCCCAAGCCCCGGCCTTGGCCGCCCCCGACGTGGGCCCCGCCCCGGCAACGAGCGGCGGCAACAAGTCCGCCCCGGAAGTCCTCTCCGCAGCGGAGCGCGTGCGCGGCGTTGCCGACCAGCAGAAGGCCGCGATCTTGAACGAGGGCGAAGCCCAGAAGGGGCAGGTGCGCGCGGCCGGGGCAAACCAGAGGGCCGCGGTCGAAGGCGCGATCGCCACCCTGCGCGGCAACATTCTCGGCTCCTTCGCGGCCTTGGCCACGGCCATCCAGTCGCGCGGGGAGACCGCCCTGACAACGATCAGGGCCCAGTGCGACACCGAGAAGACGGCGATCAACACCCTCGCAGACACCGAACTGAGGCGGATGCGGGATGCAGTTGCCGCGCGCAGGGGCGAGCTCGACACGCTGGGCAAGACGCTCTCCTCGGAGGCCAAGGCGCACGGTCAGCTCCAAGCCTCTCGCGCCCTCAACGAGACGGCCACCAAGGCACAGCGGGCGACGGCGATCGGGGAGGAGAAGGTAGGCCAGTACGCCAAGTGCAAGGAGGCCTCGGAGATCGCGAAGACCGCGCGGAAGATGGCTCGCGAGACCGCGGCGGAGCTCATCAAGCAGGGCGCGGCGATCGCCGCCCAGTGTACGAAGGACGGCGAAGCCCTCTCCGCGAAGATCGATGCAGACCTGGCCGTGCTGTTGAAGAATTTGGACGGGGGCATCGAGCCCGCCACCGCCGCGATCGAAACGGCCCGAAAAACGGCGCTCAAGAGTTGCGACACCAGCCGCGACGACGCGCTCCGGCAAGTAGAGAAGGCAGTAGCCGACGCCCTGGTGGGGGTGGGGTCGGGAGAGACCACCGCGCTTGCGCAGGTCGACGGCAGCGCGGATGGCGTGCTTAGGGGCATCGACGCGGCGGTAGAAAGCGACTGCCTCGCCATCGACGCGGGCGTTGCCCGAGCCAATCAACAGGTCGAGGGAGCGGTCGCGCAGGTGACCGCCGCGTCCGCCGGTGTGCACGGGAGTCGTGCGGCCGAGGCCCTTGGGATGCTCTCCGGGATCGAGGCGGCCGTTCTCGAGACGGGAGCGGGGGCCGTGTACGGTCTGCAGTCGATGGGGGCTCAGGCGGTTGAGGCCGTCAATGCTGGCGGGGCCGATTGTGTGAGCCAGGTGCTCGACGCGGGGGAGCCCATCGCTCTGCAGAACGACGCGGTGAAGGCAGGCTTCGAAACTTCGATGGGCCAGATCGAGGCCTGCACTCTCGCGGCGTATACCAAGGCGGGCAGCGATGCCCGTACCGCCATTACGGCGGCGGCAGGGGGGTTCATCACCAAGCTCGACGAGGGCTTCGAAGAAGGGAAGACGAAGCTCACCAGCCTCTCGACCGAGGGCAAGGCCGAGATCGCCAAGAAGGTAAACGACGCCGTAGCGAAGATGGAGGAGGCCATCACCACGCTTGGCGGGGAGATCGACAAACGGGCCAACGAGATCGAAAACGCAAGTTGGTGGGACACGTTGTGCACCGCCGTCAGCGGGTTCTTCAAGGGTTTCTTCTCCCAAATCTGGAGCTGGATCAAAGACATCCTCGTGGCCCTTGCCATCATCTTGGTCGTCTTGGTCGTGGTGATCTTGCTCGTGGTCATCTTGGTGGCGATTTTCCCGTCGCTGCTGGGGCCCGTGCTCGCCGGGCTGATATTCCTCGCGGTTTGGGGGCCCACAATCCTCGCCGTCATTGGGTACATCGGCTTGGCCGTGGGCATCATCCTCGCGGCGGTGTCGGTCTACCAGTGTTGGAAGATTTGGAACAACCCCAACATGACTTTGGGAGAGAAGTGGGAGCAGGTCGGGCGCACGGTGTTTGACATTATCGATGCGATCGGCCCGGAGAAGTTCCTCAAGCCCATCGTCGGCGTGTTCACAGGCGTAAAGGGCCTCGTTGGGCTCTCCGATGCCGCCAAAGTCGATGATGTAGCGAAGGTGAGCGACGTGGCGAAGGTCGATGACCTCGCTAAGGCGGGGGACGCCGGAAAGGTGGCCGACGCGAGTAGGGTGGATGACGCCGCGAAACTGTCGAAAGGGGCTGACGGCCTCGGCCCCTCGGGCAAGTTGTGGCATGATCCCAAGCTCACCCAGGCCGACTTCGTGACCGATTACCGAGCGCGGTACCCACGGAGTAAGCTCACGGACGCTCAACTCAAGGCCCACTTCGACGCAGGCAAGCGCCTGAACCCCGAGACGGGCCGTCTCAAGAAGCCGACTGGCGCCGAAGGACAATCGCCCGGCGTAGCCGCGAATGAGTCAACCTCGGCCACCACCGCCTCGGTGGGCAAGCCTTCTGTCTTCCCGACACCCGAGAAACAGCCCTTCAACAAGGGGGAGGAAGCCTACAACCTGACCGGATCCGTCGCGGACATCAAGGGTGGGATCGAGAAAATCGCGGACCCGAACAAGGGCACGGTGCTCGAAGGGCGCGACGCGCTGGTGGAGTAGCCGGGCTGCGGCAAGGGACTGGCCCCGGCGCGGTGAGTGGTAGTCCCAAGGGGAATCGAACCCCTGTTTGAGCCGTGAGAGGGCTCCGTCCTAACCGCTAGACGATGGGACCATCTGAGGCGCAGAACGCGCTTTGCCGGTGGTTGAGGCGCTAGGGGTCGAACCTAGAGTCTCCTGAGTCAGAGTCAGGGATGTTGCCAATTACACCACGCCTCACCGGCGCCATGGCTACTATGCGCGCCACCCCGACCTGTCAAGACCACCGAGAGCGCATCCGGCGGAGCGATGTTTCGCGGCCAAGGATGTAGAGCGACTGCCACAGGCCGGGGCCCACCTTCTGGCCGACGAGCGCCACCCGCAGCGGCTGCGCCAGCTTGCCGAGCTTCACGTTGGCCTCGACGCAAAGCGCGTTCCCCGCTGCTTCGAGCGCTGCTTCCGTCCACTCCGGCAACGTCGAAAAGACCTCTGCCGCCTGCTCTACAAGACTCGCAGCCGGGGCGAGCACCGTGGCGACGGCCTCCCGGTCTACGACGACGTCGGCATCGGCCTGGTAGAACAAGACGGCGGCACCGGCGAGCTCCACCAGCGTTTGGCTGCGATCGCGGAGCACCCGCACCACGTCCACCCAGCGGTCTCCGGGAGCGTGCCCGCAGGCCTCCACGAAGGGCCGGGCATCCGCGGCGATGCGTTCCAGCGGCAACGACTTCATCCAGTGGGCGTTTACCCACTTCAGTTTGTTGATGTCCCATTTGCCTGCGGACGCGCCGATCCCGTCGACAGAAAACATCTTTATTAGTGAGGCTACATCGAACAGTTCGGCGTCACCGTGGGCCCAGCCGAGGCGCGCAAGGTAGTTCACGAGCGCCTCGGGCAAAAAGCCCCGATCGCGGTATTGGCTCACGGCCACATCGCCGTACCGCTTCGACATCTTTCGGCCCTGTTCGTCGAGGATCAGCGGCATGTGACCGAAACGAGGGCGGGGCGCGCCGATGGCGGCATAGATCAGCAGTTGTTTGGGCGTATTGTTGAGGTGTTCATCCCCCCGCAACACGTCTGTCACCTGCATCGCCACGTCGTCACACACAACCACAAAATTGTACATCGGCATCCCGTCGGGACGAACGAGGATGAAGTCGTCGAACTCCGTGCTGTCCCACGTCACATCCCCTTTGATGAGGTCGTGTACCTGCACGGAAGTATGGTCGGGAACGTAGAGGCGGATCGCGGACGGCCCCGCCTCCGGACCCAAACCGAGTTTCCGACAATGCCCATCATATCCGCGACGGGCTCCCGTTTCTTTCGCCACCTCCCGCAGGGCAGACAGCCGCTCCGTCGTACACGTGCAACGGTAGGCCTTGCCCTCGTCGAGCAGTCGCTGGGCGATCTCCTGATAGGTCTGGAGCCGCAGCGTCTGGCGATACGGAGCATGCGGGCCACCCACACGAGGGCCTTCGTCCCAGTCGATCCCGAGCCAGCTCAGGCCATCAAGGATCGCGTCGACCGCATCTTCCTTGTTGCGATCCTCGTCGGTGTCCTCGATGCGCAAAATGAACTGACCGCCGCTCTTCCGGGCAAGCAGCCAACTGAACAGCGCAGTGCGCGCGCCACCGATGTGGAGGTAGCCGGTTGGGCTGGGGGCGAAGCGGGTGCGGTGACTCATCGGGGCGCTGCCGGATACTGCGCGAGTGACAGCTGCCACTCACCAAGGACAGCGTTCACTGCGGTGAAGTAACGTTCTTCGTCGAGCTTCGACATCGCGTTCTGGCGCTGGGCGGAGTCCCATGCCGATAGATCGCCCGCTACCCACGCTGCGGAGAGCGCCTGATAGGCAGCGGCACGGTCGGACCAGGACTTCACTAGGATTGCGTGCGCGGCACCGAGCCGCGGCTCGACTGGAGTGACCGCCGCAACGGTGCCCGCAAGCTCGGTGGCCTGCGGAACGAGCTCCTTGGCGAGCAGCTCGGCCAGCTGTCCCCCGTCGACCTCCTTCTTCTTCACTCGTGAGGCCTCGGTGAGAAACCGCTGAGCCAGGATTCCGTTTTGGGCCAGGGCGGGTGCCAGAGAGTCTACGTACCCCTCGGCTTCGGTGGCCGCAGGGCTACCCGAACAGCCGAGAATCATGATCAACGTGAGGAGCGGAAGGCGCACGCCGGTGGAGCTAACGCGCCCGGGTTATCGGGGGGGCGCTTGAAGCTGTTCGAGACCCTCCGCATCCGCGCCGCCTCTGCCGTACGCCGCCAACGGGCGCGGGTGGGAGTGGCCGATCGCCCCGCGCGCCTCGATGTGCGCCTCGACGACTTCGACGACGACGGCGTTTCTATGGGCGCCCCGCTCACCCTCGAGCAGTGGCACGAGCGGGTGGTGGAGCTCTTGCAGTGGGCCGGGGCGATGCCCGTTCGCGTGGTGGCGCGCGCCGACCATCCCTTCCTTGCCGAGCTTGTGCGTTTCTGCCACCGTCTTGAGATGCCGGTGACCGTCAGAACGGGCCCTCACGGGCTCAGCGCCGCGCGAGCCGCCGAGCTTATCGACCGCGGCATGGCGCGCTGCGAGCTCGTTGTTCCTGTCTTCGACGACGCCGCGGATGGCGCGCTGCGGGCGCTCGTGCACGGCCGCAACAGCCGTGCTGCGAGCCTCACCGTACACGTGCATCTCGTCGTTTCGGAGGCTTCCGCGCCGGCGGCGGCCTCGGCGTACGAGCGGGCGCGGGCGCTGGGCGTCGACGGCGTGGTGCTCGCTGCGCCGCTGCGCTCGGCGGCGCTCTCCGCTTCGGGGCAAGCTGGAGTCCGAAGCGCGCTCGCCGTGGCCTGGCCCCTGCAAGCCACGGCCTCCGTGGCTGCAGCTGCGTTGCCTCGACTTGATGGAAACGGCCCCGGAGCGCCACGTATCGGGGGGAAATGCCACCTCGGCGGGCTGCGGCTCGCCCTTGCGGCCGACGGGTCGGCCTACATCTGCCCGCACAAGCCTGGCCGGTGCACGGGGCCGCTGGCCAGCGTGAGTGAAGAGCTCGCGGCTCACCGGAAGGCCATCCGTGGTTGTGACCGGCATTGTGCACACCCTGAGCTGGTTTGACGGCCCTGCCCCGCTGCGATAGACGTCGCGGCTTGCAATTCCGGCAAGCGGAGTCCTCGTGGTGCTGGCCTTGGCCGATGTCCCGTCGCATGGTCTGAGCGTTCCGCTCGGGGCTTGGGCGCGCCCGGCGGCGGCAGAGGGCGTTGGGGGGCAGGTTAATGCCTTCGAAGGGAACGTTACCATCACTCGGCACGCCGAACATCTGGCCGTGCGCGGCGAGGTTCACCTCGTTGGCGAGGTGCCGTGTGACCGCTGCGGAGAGCCGCTGCTCATAAGCCTCGGCGGCGACATCAGCGTGCTCTACTCGCCGATCTCGGCCATTCCCGAGGTCGAGGCCGACGGGGACGGCTCGCCGCGCTCGCCGATCGAGCTCGATGAGCCGGTGGAGGACCTCGGCGAGTACGACGGTGTCAGCCTCAACCTCGCCGAAGTCGTGCGCGAGTGGGCCACCGTAGAGCGTCCGGTCCGCTTGCTGTGTGGCGAGCGCGAAGCGGCGGACGACGATGCCTGCCGTGCGCGCTTCCGTGCCCGCGCCCACCTCTCCGACGGCCCGGTCGTCGACCCCCGATTCGCTGTTCTTACTTCACTCTCTCTCCCTACAGACCCACTCTCCGAGGAATGATCCCATGGCCGTACCCAAGAAGCGCATGTCCCGGTCGCAGACCGGCCAGCGTCGTGCGCACGACGCGCTCAAGCTCACGGCGGCAGTAGAAAGCTGCCCCGACTGCGGCGCCTCAAAGCTCCGCCACCGCGTCTGCCCCGCCTGCGGAAGTTACCGCGGCCGCAAGATCTTCGCCGACAACGACGTCCCTGCGGCCGAGTAGCCGCGCGTGGCCGATCCGCGCCCGGTTGCCCTCGACGCCTTCGGGGGCGACAAGGCCCCGGAAGCGATCATCGAGGGCGCCGCGATCGCTGTCAGTCAAGGCGTTCCCGTCGTGCTGGTCGGGGATGCCGACCGATTGAAGGGTCTGGTTCCCCGCGGCATCGAGGTGGTTCACGCCCCCGAGATCGTCGACATGGACGAATCGGCGACCACCCCGCTTCGCCGCAAGCCGAAGGCTTCGATTCGGCGCATCTTCGAGCTCGTGGCGGAAGGGTCGGCCCAAGCCGCCGTCACGTGCGGGCATTCGGGTGCGGCGATGGCCTCTGCCCTTCATGTGCTTGGCGCGATTCCGGGAGTGGACCGCCCGCCTCTGTGCACGGTGGTGCCCCGGCGCGACGGAGGCCAACTGGTGTTGCTCGATCTGGGGGCCAATGTAGACTGCAAACCCGAGCATCTGGCGCAGTTTGCCGTTCTGGGAGAGGCCTACGCCCGAGCCGTGCTGAAGCTGGAGCGCCCGCGGGTAGGGCTCCTCGCCAACGGCGAAGAACGCGGCAAGGGCAACACTCAGGTTCGCGCGGCCTTCGGAAAATTGGAGTCGTTGCCGTTGGCCTTCATCGGTAACGTCGAGCCGCTCGGCGCGTTGCGAGGGGAGTGTGACGTGCTCGTCTGCGACGGTTTCGTGGGCAATGTGATGCTCAAGACGGTGGAAGGCACCGTTGAAGTGGTTGGGCATGTGCTGCGTGAAGAGCTGCGGCGAAACCCGAGCGCGCTTCTGGGGCGGTGGCTGTTCGCTGGGGGGTTTCGTCGGTTCCGGCAGCGGACGACCTACGACAGCGTGGGGGGCGCGGTGCTTCTCGGTGTCGATGGCGTGGCGGTGGTGGGGCACGGTCGTGCCGACGCCCGCGCCGTGGCGAGTGCGCTTCGTTATGCCCGGAATTGTGCCAGTGCCGGTCTCGTCGCGTCGGTGCGGCACGATGCCCTGCTGGCCTTTGGGGCCGCCGAGGCCAAGGAGCCTTCGATTTCGACCCGGCCGTAGGAACCCGTGGCAGCGTGCCCGACAGGCGTTAGAAGGCCGGCAACACTGGAAGAGACATGGTCAACGAAGACACCACCCGTCGCGTGAAGGACCTCATCGCCGAGTCGCTCGGCGTGAACCCTCAAGAAGTGGCGCCCAATGCCTCCTTCATCGACGACCTCGGGGCCGATTCGCTCGACATTGTGGAGCTGGTCATGGCCATTGAGAAGGAGTTTGACATCGAGATCCCCGACGAAGACGCGGAGAAGATTTCCACGGTGGGCGACGCGATCGACTACATCACCAGCAAGGTTGTGAAGTAGGTCGTGAAGCGGCGCGTCGTCGTCACCGGGCTCGGCGCGGTGACGCCGTGTGGCAACGACGCCGAGGCCACATGGGCGTCGATGCGCGAGGCCCGTTCGGGTACAGCACGGGTTTCGAAGTTCGATGCGTCGGCGATGCCGGTGCAAATCGCGGCCGAGGTGAAGGGTTTCGACCCTTTGCAGCGCATCGACAAGAAGTTGGTGAGACGGCTGGACCTCTTCTCGCAGTACGCGATGTATGCAGCCGCCGAGGCGATGGAGCACGCGGGCCTGGTCGCGAGCGATGAGGGTGACCCGCGCTTCGGCGTGTACGTGGGCACGGGTATCGGTGGCTTGCAGGAGATTGTGAACGGCAGTCGGCTGTTTGACGCCCACGGCTGGAAGGGCCTGTCGCCGTTCTTCATCCCTCGAGCGCTCACCAACCTCGCGGCGGGGCAGATCGCCATTCGTTTCGGTGCCCAGGGGCCGGCCCTGTGTGTCACGACGGCATGCGCGACCGGAAACCACGCCATCGGTGAGGCCTTCCGCGCCATCCAGTACGACGATGCTGATGTGATTCTCGCCGGTGGCTGCGAAGCGGCTGTCAGCCCAGTCGGGCTTGCCGGCTTCATGGTGATGCGCGCACTGTCGAAGCGGAATGACGATGCCGCCACGGCCAGCCGCCCGTTTGACCGGGGCCGCGATGGGTTCGTGATGGGGGAGGGGGCGGGCATCCTCGTGGTGGAGGCTCTCGACCACGCTCGCGCGCGCGGCGCCGAGATCCTCGCCGAAATCACGGGCTACGCGCTGAACAACGACGCGTGGCACGACACGGCGCCGTCGCCAGGCGGGGCGGGGGCCGCCCGCTGCATGGCGGCGGCGCTCCGGAACGCGGGCGTGAACCCCGAACAGGTCGACTACATCAACGCCCACGGCACCAGCACCGAGCAGAACGATGTGTCGGAGACCGAGGCGGTGAAGGCCGTTTTCGGCGAGCACGCGAAGCGCGTCGCGATCTCCAGCACCAAGGGCGTCACCGGCCACCTGCTCGGCGCGGCGGGCGGTGTGGAGGCAGTGGCTACGGTGATGGCTCTGCGCACGGGTGTAGTTCCCCCCACAGCGAATCTGTTCGAGCCCGACGCGGCCTGCGACCTCGACTACGTGCCGCTGGTGGCTCGGAAGCTCAGTCCTCGTGTGGCGCTCAGCAACAGCTTCGGTTTCGGCGGGGTGAACGCTTCGCTGGTGTTCCGCCGGTTCGAGGGCTGAGGCCTAATCCCGACGAGGAGGAGGGCCCGCTGGCAGGTCGTCCCAAGCGATCGTGCCGGGCTCGTAGATCGTGGCGGTGAACTGGCGGTGCACGACCTTCTCTTCGCGGGCGGTGGCGTCTTCGGAGGGGTGCCGGAGCGTGAAGGCGCCGCGGCAGGCCTCGTCGTAGGGCGTCAGGGGAATTCCGAAAACTCTCGTCATCTCCGCACCGTCTACGGCCGAGGGCTGCGAAAAGTAGACCGCGAGGGCCCGGGCGTGGTTCGTCCAGCGCCGGCCCAGGGGGCGGGAGATGGCGGCGAGAGCCCGAAGCCCCGCGGGCGGCATCTGCCAAGAGGCGGCGGGCAACCCGTTGGCCGCGCACATGCGCTCAAAGGCCGTGCGCACGGTGAGCGTTTCGGGGCCTCCGACCGCGAGTGTGCGGTTCTTCACCGCCTCGAGGTCGATCGACGCCATCGCCAAGAGCGCGAGGTCGCGAGCGAGGATGGGGCTCACGGCGGTGTCGGGCGCGCCGGGCAGAAAAACGTTTCCGTTGGTTTCCACCCGCCGGGCGAGGTCGGCAAAGTTCTCGACGAAGAGACCGGGACGGAGGATCGTGTACGACAGCCCGCTGGCCACGAGGGCCTCTTCCGCCGCACGTTTGCTGCTGAACGCGGGCACGTCGCCGCCATTCTCCACGCCGGCGCAGCTCACGTAGACGAGGTGCTCCACGCCGCGGGCCTTGGCCGCTTCGAACAGCGCCACGCTACCCTCTGCGTTCACCCGGCGGTGGTCGTTGTCCGTCCGCTCTACGCGCACCCCGTGGCAGGCGATGACCTGCTTGACATCGCGGAGTGCGCGGCCGATGCTCGCGGGATCTCGAAGGTCGCCGAAGAAGTAGCCGCTACCCGTGTCGTTGAGCCAAAAGTACTCGCTTCCCTTACGCACGAGGCATCGCACGTCGAGCCCAACGGAGCGCAAAACGCGCACCACTTGGTGGCCCAGCCGACCCGTGGCGCCAGTGACAAGAATCATCGGCTCGCTCCCGAACTCGCCGGGGCTATCCCATCCCCCAAGGCATCGCCGCCTGCGAACAGAATCACCCGCGGGCCTTGACCAGCATGACCGTGTTGCATAGACGGCGCCGCATCCCGGGGCTGTAGCTCAGTTTGGGAGAGCACCAGAATGGCATTCTGGGGGTCAGGGGTTCGAGCCCCCTCAGCTCCACCACCGTGGTATTCCGCCTGACGGGTTTTCCCGTCAGGCGGTTTCATTTTTCGGAAGGGCGAATTCATGGCGGACAAGACGTCGGGTGCCGAGCTGGGGGAGCTGTTCGGGAAGTTCATCTCCCGGGCTCAGACGGAGGCCCAGCGGGCCGCAAAGTTCGGGCGGGACAGCCTAGCCCTCCGCCAACTGCGGGCTGATCGCGACACGATGCTGGTGAAGCTCGGCAAAGAAGTACGGCAACTGGTGGAGGCGGGGGAGGTGAACCACCCCGGTCTGGTGCGCGGCGTGGCCCGGATCGCAGAGTTCGAGGAGAAAATCCGGCAGGCGGAGCAGACCGTTGCCCGGGGGGGCGGTGACGTCACTGAGCCGACGGATCCGTGATAGCCGCGAAGCGCATCCGAGAGCCCGCCCATGTTCACTCTGAGCGACGACCAGCAAGCCCTCGTTGACGCTGCTCGCACGGCGGCCCTCGAAGCGATCGGGCCCACGGTGAAAGAAGACGACGAGCGCGAGCACTTCCGGCTCGAAGTCTTCGCGCAGCTGGGCGCCGCCGGCCTCTGCGGGGTTCCGACCGCGGAGCAGTGGGGTGGGTTGGGCTTAGGGTACGTGGAGTACGCCTTGGTTCTCGAGGAGATCGCCAAGGTGGCGCCGAGCTGGGCGGTGTGCGTGGCGGTGAACGGGCTCCCACAGATCATCCTGAGCACGTTTGGCAACGACGAACAGCGGCGACGGTTCCTGCCGGGGCTCGCCACTGGGCAATTGCTCGGCGCGTTCGCGCTCAGCGAGCCTGGCAGCGGCTCCGACGCGGCTTCGCTGCGCACTACAGCTGTGCGCAGCGGCGACGACTACCTGCTCAACGGGACGAAGTTCTGGATTACCCACGGCGGCTACGCCGACGTTTATGTGGTGATGGCGCGCACAGGCGGCCCCGGCCCGAAGGGAGTGAGCGCGTTCCTTGTCGAAAAGGGCTCGCCCGGCCTAGGGTACGGGAAGAAGGAAGAGAAGATGGGGTTGCGGGCCTCCCCCACGGTGGAGCTCGTCTTGGAGAACTGCAGAGTGCCTGCAGCCAACCGCCTCGGCGAAGAGGGGGAGGGCTTCCGAGTAGCGATGAGCGCGCTCGACTCGGGGCGCATCACCATCGGGGCGACCAGCGTGGGGCTCGCTCAGGCCGCTCTGGACTGTGCCGCGGGGTACGCCTGCCAGCGGCGGCAGTTTGACACTGCCATCATCGACTTTCAGGGCGTGGGCTTCATGCTGGCCGACATGGCGGCCCGCGTGGAGGCCGCGCGCCTCCTCGTTCACAAAGCTGCGTGGCTTCGGGACCAAAAACAGCCCTACGCCCACATCGCCGCGATGGCGAAGTGTGTGGCCACCGACAACGCGATGGCTGTATCGACCGACGCCGTCCAAGTGCTGGGGGGATACGGGTACACCCGTGAATATCCGGTGGAGCGGCTGATGCGCGACGCCAAGGTCATGCAAATTGTGGAGGGAACCAATCAGGTGCAGCGCGTCGTGATTGCTCGGCACCTCAAGCGCAGCTACGGGGGCGGGTAGTGCAACTCCCCCCCGAAACCGGTAAGCTGCGGTTCCTCTCCGCCCGGTCGAATCCATGAAGGCCTGTCCGCTGTGCAAGAACACCTACGAGGACTGGGTTGAGTTCTGCTTTCAGGACGGTGTTCCGCTGACCGTGGTCGCCGCTCCGGCACCTCCGCCTCCGCGGCCCTTGGCAGATTCGGGTAGCACCTCCCAGCCCTTCGCCAGGCCAGGCGCGGCACCGCCGCCAGGCATGCTGGGCAACCACGACTCGTCGTTCGACGCCTTCGATGCTCCCGAGCCCACGCTGGTGCGCATGGCGAAGCTGAAGGCCGCCGCTGCGGCCGTCGAGCCTCCCCCTCTTGCGCCTGTAGCGGAAACGGTGGATGCCCCCCTCGCCGAGTCCGTGGCGCCTGCTGTGGCGGCTGTCGTTCGTCGCCCGTCGGTCGCCGCCGAGGCACTGCCGGCGCCGGCCTCTGCTGCGGAGCGTGCCCCCGCTGCCGAGCGTGTCGCGGAAGCTGAAGCGGGCGAGTCCGGGGCCGGTCCGGGGCCGGGTTTCGACGAATTTGACTTCCCACGCGACAACGAAGACAGTCTGGGCACTGTCCCCATGGTGGCGCCGCAGCCCACGCCTCCGCCGCGCAAGGGGCGTGAACGCGAGTCTTCAGCCGTGGGCGCCGCAGCCGCGGGCGGAGTGGGGATCGCGATGCTGGGAGCGATTGGGATCGGTGTCCTGCTTGTGGCAGGCGGCGGGTACATGTGGTGGTCGTCGAAGAAGGCCGCAGAGCCGAGTCCGACACCCCCCGTCGTTACGGTAGCTCCTGCGCCGTCGCCGCCCGCACCGCCCCCGCCGGTACCGCCCGCGCCTGTCATCGAGCCAGTCATCGAGCCTGTGCCCGAGCCCGTGGCGGCGCCCGTCGTGGAACCCGCTCCGCTCCCTGTTGCCGCTCCCGCGCCGCCCGCGCCGATTCCCCCCGTGGTCAGGCCTCCGCCCGCCGCCGTGCCGCCCGTGGCCGCCAAGCCTCCGCCGGTGGCCGCCGTGCCGCCCGTGGCCGCCAAGCCTCCGCCGGTGGCCGCGAAGCCTCCGCCGGTGGCCGCCAAGCCTCCGCCGGTGGCCGCGAAGCCTCCCGTCTCGCCGCCGAAGCCAGATCCTGCCTCTCCGTGGGGAGCTGCGCCCGCAACTGTGCCGGCCACCGGCGCCGTCACCTCGGATAACCCCTGGGGCGGGGATGCCGTCGTCAGTTCGGGCAAACTCACGATCACCAGCGACCCTCCGGGCGCCGCCGTCACGATTGACGACAAGGCGCGAGGGAAGGCTCCAGTCTCCGTTGAGTTGCCGTACGGCAAGCACAAGGTCAAGGTGGTGCTGGGCGGCCACAAGGCGGCCTCGAGTGACGTGAACCTGAGCGTGGAGCAGATGTCCGTACCCTTCCGGCTCACGCCCGAGACGGCCAGCGGAATCCTGAATGTCTTCGGCCCCACGGGCGCCGCCGCCTACATCGATGGGCGTGACATGGGCCCGCTCCCGGTATCGGTGCAGGTGGAGGAGGGCGTACATACGCTCAAGCTGGTGCAGGCCGACGGTAAGAGCTGCCAGAGCTCCCGCGAAATCCGCTTCGCCGGCGGTGCAAAACCCGTTCAGGTTACCCTTCCGGCCTGCGAGTAACGGTGTCGGATCGAGTGTCAGTCGGTCTGGCTGGACTCTTCCGGGCCTCGCCGCTGCTTCGTCGAAAGTGGGTCGATGTGGCGGCGTTGGTGCCCACGTTTCATCGCATCCGAAGTGCGCCCTCGCTGAAGGGTCTTCCCACCGTGGAGTCGGTCACGGGCGCACTCGCCGGTACGGAGCTGCCGGCGGGGCCTGCGCGGCTCTTGGGCCACCCTGGAGTCGTCGGCGCTCTCCACGCCTGGTGCGGGCCGCTCGAGGTGGCCGCTGTTCCACCAGAGGGTTCCGTGGTGATCGCGGTGCTTGGGCCCCCGGAAGTGGAGGCTCTCGTGGATGAAGCCTTGCAGGCCGGAGCCCCCGTGGCGGTGGTGTGCGCCTCGGAAGGTGAGGTGGTTGAGCCGCCGCCCGGAGGGGTGTGGATCAACGATGCGTGGGCCGGGGAGGGGGGGCGTGGCGTTCTCGGGGCGGGGGTACTGGCGGCGGCGCAGCGATCGGGAGTGGATGTCGACGCAGGGCTGCGCGGCGCGCGGGGGTCGGTGGCGGCGGCGCAGCGGCCGCTGGCCGACAACCCGCCGTGGTCGCTGGCAAGAGCGCTGAGGCTCGCGTCTGCGGAGCTGGGGAGGGACAGCGTTGCCCATGTCAGTGGACCGGAGCTCCGCGCCTTCGCCGACTGGGCCGCGCGCGCACAGGCCGGCGCGATGCAGGCGCCTAGCGCCACAGTAGCGGCGCGCCCCCTCCCGAGCCGCGCCGAGCTTGGCGACCTTGATTGGTCCGCGGCGCTCGCGTCGGCACGCGACGTTGTCGTAATTCTCTGGCAGGTGGGCGGCGCCGAGAGCCCCGCGGCGGAGGCCCTCGGAGGGGAGGGGACTCCCGTTTTACGAGTGCAACTATCCGCACTCGACGCAGAAAACCTCGGGGCAGCGTTCGCGTTCTGGATCTCCGTCTTGGACGCTCTATCGGCGCTGGAGCAACGCGGCGCCTGAAGCTGCGGCTGCGGTAGGGCATCTCCGGGCGCTACTCCGTGTTAGCAGCCGCCTCCGCCGAGATTGTCGTGGACGAATCGCCCTCCGCACCGCCCCCCCCCGTCGCCGAAGATCAGGACTACGTCTTTCGTGCTCAGGTAGCGCTCTCCGAGGCCGGTCTGAAATACGGCAAGTACTTAGGCCTCGTCGTGGTCTTGGTGCTCCTCGGCTCGTTGGCCTGGGGCGGGTACGGTAGCTGGACCGAGAACAAGGAGAAAGCCGCGTTCGAGAAGATCGCGGCCATCGACTTTCTCATGCCGGAGCCCAGCGAGATGTCGCTCTACGGGCTCGCTCCCAAGGACGATCCGGCTGACGCCACACGAATGTCGAACCTTGAGGAAGGTGCGCGTCGGTACGAGGCCGCGGCCGCAGAGCTGGCGGGCACCGCTCAGGTGTTGGCGTGGCTGAGGGCGTCGGAGGCTTGGGAGCGCGCGGGCAAAACCGAGGAGTCACGGGCGGCAGCGCTCAAGGCAAGCGGTGGTGGCACCGGACTCGCTGACTTTGTCGGCGACACGGCCCGGGTTCGCGTGCTCGTCGACGGGGGTAAGTCGGATGAGGCGGAAGCGACCCTGCGGGAGATGGCGGGTCGGTACACCGACTTCTTTGCCGAGCAGTCGCTGATTCGTCTGGCCAACCTCCAAGTGGGACTCGGAAAGGCCGATGCAGCAGGCGCGACCTACACCGAGGTCACGACTCGTTTTCCAACGACGTTCGATCTCGTGTCGCTCTCGGCCTTGGCCGTGCGCCTCGGCAAGGCGGCACCGGCGGATCCCAGCAAGGCGCCCCTCTCGCCGGGCGATCTCGCTCTTCCCGCGGGCGGCTGATTTGCTGCCCCTGCTCCCCTTCGCCCTCGCGTTCGTTGGCTCGTTTGGCGCTCCGCCAGTCACAGAGGAGCACGCGGCGTACGACGACTCTGCTCCCTTTGCCGCACTTCCCCTCGTGAGGTGGGCGGTACGGTTGCCGGGTGTTGTTCCCGATGTGGCCGCGCCCACGGAGCCGGGGGCGCCCGTGGTTCACGGTGACCGGATCTATGTGGGCTACAGCGGCGCCAATGCTCTGCTGGTGCTCAGCCGGGACGACGGGCGCTTGGTCGAAAGCCTCGAACTCCGGGCACCGGTCGCCTCCGCCGCGATCGTGCACGAGGGCTGGCTGCTCGTGGCCGATAGCGCAGGGTACACCTCACGGTGGAGCCGGCGGGAGAACGCTTGGGTGCGGGATTGGGAGCACTACAGCGGGGCGCCCATCCTGAGCACGCCACTGGTGAACGAAGAGGGCGGCACGGTGTACGTCACCAACGTCGACGAATTGGTCTTCGCCCTCGACCTCGCCACCGGCACCTTGAAGTGGCGCTACGAACACCGCCTCGACGCCGCGCGCAGCGCCGCTTTGGAGCTCTTCGGAGCGCCGGCCGCGACTCGAGCCAATGGCTTGATTTACACTGGCTTTTCCGACGGCTTTTTGTCGGCGATCGACGAAGCAGCGGGCACCGAGGTGTGGACGGCGCCGGTGGGCGAGGGGGCGTACCCCGACCTCATCGCCCCGGCGATTCCACTCTCCGAAGGCGCAGTTCTGGTTAGTGGCTACTCCAAGCCGCTCCAGCGCTACGATCCCGCCCTCCGCACGGCCACCTGGCGGATGGAAGCAGGCTCGGCTTCGGCTCCACGGCTTGAGGGCGAGTTCGTTTACCATCCCGGCAGCGATGGCAAACTCCGGAAACTCGACGCACGCACCGGAAACGTGCTCTGGACGTGGGACTCCGCCACGACCGGACCTCTTCAGACTCCGGAGCTCACCGAGCAGGGAGTGCTGGTGGCGAGCACCGACAGCACGGTCTTCCTCGTCGACGACCAGACCGGCAGGGAACGCTGGCAGCTCGATCCCGGCATCCGACTCACCGGTTTTGGTGCAGCGCCGGCCGTCGCAGGAAACGAGATCTTCGCGCTCAGCAACGGCGGCGTGTTGTACGCACTGCGGGGGCGGGCGGCTGCGGCCGTGCCTGCGCCCGATCCGTGGGCCCGTTCCCGCTGACGTTTGACGTTCGAAGGCGCGGGGGGCCCCTGCCCTCGCCCTACGGACAACTTCTGATAATGTATATTATGTCAAGTATAGGAAAGGCGGGAGAGTAGGTTCCACCTCCCCGCTCCTCGATGCGCCCGATCGCTCGCTCCCGCTCGCCCGAGGCCCGCGCCCTCACTCAGGAACGCCCATCTCCGTGAAGAACCCGGTCTTCACGCCCACCAGCGACGCCACCATCTGGCGGCGGTACCAGCCCCAAGCGTGGAGAGGCCCCGCGACCAGATCACGAGCGGGAGCGAGGATCGGCCAGCTCGATTGAAAGAACGGCGTGAGTGCTCGCGAAGCGAAGCTGTAGAACCGCACCTGATCGGAGCGCGCTCGGCTGTACGTGGCGAGGTCGGGAGCATCGGCGAGCGCGGCGGCGTCTTGCAGCGCGAGGTTTGCTCCTTGGCCCAGCTGCGGGCTCATCGCGTGGCCTGCATCGCCTAGCCAGACGGTGCGGCCGTGGTGCCAGGTGGGGCTCACGACGTCGAAATACGGCGCGAAGATCACGTCGTCAGCAGACCGAACGGCATCGATCGGCACTTCGGGCATCAGCGCAGCCACTTCGCGCTTCCACGCGTCGATTCCGGCCGCACACCAAGCCGGGAGTGCATCGGCCCTGAGGCTCCAGAACACACTCACGGAGCCTTCGCCGCTCGGCAGGATGCCCACCATCTGCCGGGTGTCGCGGAAGCGTTGGGCGAGGACGCCGGGCAAGGGGTTCTGGTGCGCGACGAACCACAACGCGCCCCAGGGGTAGGGCTTCACGCTCGCGCCGGGTGGGCGCAGCGAGGATCGTGCGCCAGCAGCCACGACGACGCGGTCGAAGGGCTCGCTGCGCCAGAGTTCCCCCTCCCCGTCGTGGCCCCGAAGCCCGGAGAGCACGGCGCCATCGGGTGTTTCGTCGATCGCCGTTACGGTGTGGCCCGTACACAGGGTGACCCTCGGCTCGCCCTTCACGGCGTCCCAGAGCGCCGAGAACAGCGCCCCGCGGTGGATTCCCAGCCCGTGGAGGCCCTCTCGAAGGTCGCCGTACGCGAGGTCGAGCACCATCCGGCCTGACGCGGTGTGGCCACTCAGGCGGTCGATACGCTCCCCGCGGCCGAGCACTCGCTGCAAGAGCCCGAGGCGCCGGAGGACCGCCAGACCCGTGGGCTGCAGGAGGATTCCGGCGCCCACCGGCTGCGGGTCCTCCACTCGCTCGTACAGCACCACGTCGTGCCCGGCGCGCGCCAGGAACAGCGCCGCCGCCGGCCCCGCTGTTCCGCCGCCGAGGATGCCCCAGCGCACTATTTCTCGGGGTAGCCGAAGTCCCGGAGGAGCCTCGGGTTCGTGGTCCAATCGGGCTCCACGGCCACGAACAGTTGCAGATGCACGCGCACGCCCAGCAGCGCCTCGATCTGCTTTCGCGCCAGGCTGCCGATGCGCTTGATCATCTTCCCACCCGCGCCGATGACGATCGCCTTCTGGCTGGGTTTCTCGATGATGATGCGCGCGTGAATCACGACGCGCCCCTCGGCGCGACCGCTCTCGTCAAACTGCTCGATCTCCACGGCCGCAACGTACGGAATCTCCTGCCCACAGGCGCGGAACACCTGCTCGCGGATGAGCTCGGCGCAGATCTCCTTCTCCGGGGCGTCGGTAACCTGGTCGTCGCCGTACAGGGCCTCGCCCTCGGGCAGGTGTTTCGCCCACTCGGTCAGGAGCTCACGGGTTCCCTCCCCCGACTTCGCGGAGATCGGCACCACCACGCCCACAGTGCCGTACTGCGCCATCAGCGGCAGGAGTTTGCCCTTCTCCCGCACGGCGTCGATCTTGTTGAGCGCCACGACCACTTTCCGACCGAGGAACCGGGCGGCCAGCTCTTCATCCCACGGTCGGGTGGCATCGACGATCCAGCAGAGCAGGTCGACCTCCGACATCGCGCCTTCGGCGGCCGCCACCATCCGGCGGTTCAGCTCCGAGCGCGGGCCGTGGAGGCCGGGCGTGTCGACCAGCACCGCCTGCAAGCCCGGCACCGTCACAATGCCCATCACCCGCGTGCGCGTGGTTTGCGGCTTGGGCGAAACCGCCGCAATCGACACGCCCACGAGCTGGTTCAGCAGCGTGCTCTTGCCTGCGTTGGGCCTCCCCACGAGCGCCACGGTGCCGGCATGGTTGTTCATGGCCGCGGGCTAACCGTGCGTGGGCGGAAAGCCATCGTCACCCACCAGTGCGTTCAGCGCGATCTGGGACGCCTTCGCAATCGCCTCCTTTTTCTGCCGCGCCTCGGCAGGCCCGAAGGTACGCCCGCCGACCGTCACGGTGACTGCGAACTGCATCTCGTGGGCCCGGCCCGACTCCCCGACCACGAGGTACTCCGGCACGGGCTCGCCGCGCCCCTGAGCCCACTCAATCAGGCGGCTGCGCGGGTCGCCGAGGATGTCGAGGTGGTCGAGCAGCGGCGCGAACAGCGGGATGACGAGGCGGGCGACAGCTTCCTGACCCGCGTCGAGGTACACCGCGGCGACGACGGACTCAAAAGCGTCGGCCCGCACGTTCAGGTTCTGGGCCACAGCGTTGGTGCGTTCCCCCTTGCCGACCCGCAAAAGTTCGGCGAGGCCCCACGCATCGGCGAGCCGGGCGAGCGTGGCGGCGTTCACGAGGCGGGCGCGCGCCTTGGTGAGCTGCCCTTCGGGCCAGTTCGGCCGTACCGCACAGAGCCAGTCCGTCACGACGAGCTGCAATACGGCATCGCCCAGGAACTCCAACCGCTGGTTGTGGGTTTCCTCGGGGTGTTCGGTGAGCACAGAGGGGTGGGTGAGGGCCTGACGCAGCAGGGCGGGGTTGCGGAACTCATGGGGGACGCTCACGCAGTTGCCTCCGCGGTGGCCGCCGCTCCCGTACGGCGCACCAGCCCCCCAAAAACCACCTCGTCGCCATCGTAGATCACCAGCGACTGGCCGGGCGTGACCGCCCGCAAGGGTGCGGCGAGGTGTACACTCGCGTGGCCGGGGTGCGCCTGCGAGGCCACCACCGTACAGGGCGCGAGCACGCCGCGGTGGCGCACACGAGCGAGCAATTCACGGCCTCTCAGGGCCTCGGGCGGTTGCAGCCAGTTCGCCCCCCGCACCTCCACATCGTACGAGAGGAGACTCCCCTCCCCGCCCACCACCACGCGGCGCTTCGCGGCGTCGATGTTCACCACGAACCACGGGCCGCCCCCGAGGCCCAGGCCCCGGCGTTGCCCCAGCGTGTAGCGGAAATACCCCTCGTGGCGGCCGAGAACGTTCCCCGCCTCGTCCACGATCTCCCCGGCGCCGTCGAGATCAGGCAGCGACTCCCTCACAAAGCGGGCGTGGTCGTCGTCGGGGAGGAAACAGACCTCCATCGACTCCGGCTTCTCCGCCGTGACCAACTCAAAGCGGCGGGCGTGTTCGCGCACCTCGGGCTTCGTCATGGCGCCCAGCGGAAACCGGCTCTTGCGCAGGGCCTCGGCCTTCACGGGGTGGAGGAAGTAGCTCTGGTCCTTGTCCTTGTCGGTGGCGGCAAACAGGCGCCCCCCTTCCGTGCGGGCGTAGTGGCCCGTGGCGATGGCTTCGGCCCCCAGCGCCATCGCGCGCCGGAGCAGCACGTGGAACTTGAGAACGCCGTTGCATTGCACGCAGGGGTTGGGCGTCATCCCGGCGGCGTACTGGCTCACGAGATCGTCCATCACGGCTTCTTGGAACGCCTGGCGCAGGTCCATCACATAGAAAGGGATCTTCAGGCGGTCGGCGACCCGCCGGGCGTCGAGGGCGTCGTCGAGGCCGCAGCAGTGGCCGGCATCGGCGCCGGCGGCGTCGTGCAGCTTCATGTGCACGCCGATCACCTCGTGGCCGGCTTCGTGCAAGAGTGCAGCGGCCACCGAGCTGTCCACTCCACCCGACATCGCACACACGATCCGCATCGGGGGCCGCTATCCGTT
>CANKOI010000069.1 GCA_947484175.1 Deltaproteobacteria bacterium | reverse complement strand
CGCGAAACGTGTACCCCGCGGACGTGGTGCAGCCGTGCAGCTCGTTGAAGCCTTCGCTGAAGGCCGAGCCGGGGCACCCGGGCTCTCCGTGGGTGAGCAGCTCGAGGTAGTCGGCGAACACCACGGGCGGGCTGGGGAGACCGAAGCCGACGGCGCTGGCGAACTCGCTCGCGATGCCCGCGGCGTCCCACTCGGCGTGGTGGTCAGGCGAGGCGATGGCGTCGGACCAGTCGTCGTCAGCGGAGGGGTCTACCCACGGCTCCGAAGGCGCGGCGCAGCCGAGAAGGGCGAGTGGCACCGCTCCAGAGAACATGGGGGATGCTACCACTATCCTCATGCGTAGCTCGCCCCTCTTCGTGCTCCTCGCCGGATGTGCTTTCCGACAGCCCTTTGGGCTCTACGATGAAACCCGCCCGATCCCGGACGACGCACAGGTCTCGCAGAACTTCGTCTCCGTGCAAGCGTGCACCCCCTACCTGTTCGGCATTTGGCGCCTCGCTCCCGCCCACGGGTTCCCCGAGCTGGTGGACGAGGCCCGCGGGAAGCATGACGCGCTGGTCGACATCGCCGTCGACTCCACCTCGATCTGGTGGCTCTTCGGCTTCACCGACTGCCACTCCCTGCGCGCGCGGCCCGTCAATTTCCCTCGTCCGGTGGTCGCCCAACCGAAGGCCGGCGCCCCACAGCTCGCCCCCGCTCCACAGCTTGCTCCCGTTGCAAGCACGGGCGCGGCACCGGCACCGACCCCCTCCGCGTTCCAGGTCGATGCGAAGCTGGCGGCCACCGGCGTTGTCACGCTCCTGTACGCGGATGCAGGCTGGACTCCCGACCCCGGATCCGCGCAGTGGCAGGCCGATGTGGCCGCCGTGGAGCGCCGCATCAACGCGGGCCACTCGCAGGCGGACACCCTCCGACAGCTTCGCATCGCCCACGGGATGCGGCCGGACGTTCGCGTGGCGGCGCTGGTGGAGGGGTTGCCGAAGTAGCGGGGGGCCTAGTCGAAGAGCGTCTACGGTCGAGACGGGATCCGGCACGTTGAGCGCGGCACGTCCCGCGGGGGGGCGAAGTCCTCGTCCACGCCCACGTCCAGCATGCTCGGCAGAAAAGCCTTGAAGCTCGGCTCCGCAGGCCCGCCGCCGAGGACCTGCCTGAGAATGGCACGGTGCTCCGCCTCCGCGGACCTTCCGTGACGCGCGGCCCTGCGCTTGAGCTCCGAGACGAGTTGGTCGTCTATGTTTCGTACGATCAACTGGGCCATGCTCACCTTTGATATCGATGATGGCGTGGGAGGGCGCCGCCGATGCGGTACCCTGCGGTGGGCAGGCCCGCGGCAGCGTAGTTGTCGCCCCGAGCCGCACCGGCGGTCGTGAACGTCGCTGGTGGATGGGTTGCCGAAGTAGGGAGGCCTATTCGGCGAAGGGGTTGCGGCTAAGCACCAGAAGGGCTGCGGCCTCGTCCGAATCAAACGCACGGAGGTTGGCGGCGTTCGCACGAAGCACCGAAGCGACCTCATCTGTGCTGCAGTTTCCCAGCTGAAGCCAGACCACCTTGGGCGGCGCCCCGTTCACGAAGGACCGCTGCCGGAAGTCGTCGTCCTTGGTGACGATGGTGGGTTGTTCACTTGGGCGTAGTCCCAGATCAGGGCATCGTCTGCAGGTCAGGCCGCGCGGAACGCCATGAGGCGCCGCTCGCGGTCCGCGGCAAAGGCGAGCACAGCTTGGATGTCCTCTCGCTCGAGTTCGGGAAAGTCGGCAAGGATACCCTCAACCCCCAGCCCGCCGGTCGTGGAGCTTCACCTGCGTATTGTACGTGGGACAGAGCGCGTCGACAACCGCTCAGACTGCCTTCACGGAGCGACCGGGCGCCGACCCTCCATTCGGCGCGGCCCGATCGGTCAGCGCCCCGCCATCGACGGCGAAGACGCGCGCCGCGTTCCGTGGCAACGGCGCCTACCAACTCCCGCCGCTGCCACCGTAGGCCCCGATATCGGCCACAGTGCCATCGACGTCTCGGCCGGCCGGGTCGCCGGCGTCGATCAGGGGGCTGCTGGACCGGAGGTGTACGTCGGCTGCGCTCCAGTCGGTATCGGTGAAGCGAGGGTCGACATCCAGGTTCCCACTGACGCCCGCGGTGAAGACCGTCATCGTATTGACGTTTGAGAGCGCATAGGAGCTCCCGCTTCGGTTGTCCCAGACATCCGTGTAGTACACGGTCACCCCCCCGGTCGTAGCCAGGCCCGTGTAGGCGACGGAACTCGTCGAGTAGTTGTTCGAGATGATCGAGTTGGTGATCACGCCCACCACCGACTGCGTGTACACCCCGGCGCCGTTGTTGTTCGCGGTGGTGTTGCCCGAAACAACGACATGATCCATCGTGAGTGAGGAGTACGTGACCCAGACCGCGACGCCTGCGTTTCCCGTCATACTCACGTTCGTGAGGCTCACGGAAGGCGTCACGCTCCCGTTGCGCGTCGCGTACACCGCCGCTCCGATGTCCAGCGGGTTGCTGTGGAACGACGTCTTGCTGACGACCGCGTTGCAGCCGGAAAGCCCAAGTCCGCCGCCGTATCCATTCTGGGCACCACCATTGTCGGTGAGCACGCTGTCGCGGATCGTGACCGTCCCGGGGGACAAACAGCGGACCCCCGCTCCGATAGACGGGAAGCTCACGGTCCCGCCCGAAATCGTGATCCCCGCCAACGTGACGGAACGTCCGATGGACGGCTCCACCTCGATGACGGGCGATCCGCCCGACACCGTTGTCTCCGCTGCGCCGCCTTCACCCACCAGCGTCAGTTCGGTGTCGGGAACAACCAGGCCGCCCGTGTACGACCCGGGCTTGAGAACGACAGTGTCTCTGTCCGCCGCAGCGTCCAGCGCCTGCTGAATCGTCGCGTAAGCGCGCGGCACCGATAGCTCGTCGGTGTAGTCGTTGCAGTCGTCATCCACGCTGTTGCCCCGCAGCTCCGTGGCGTCAGGGTTGATTGCGGCGTCGTCGTCGTTGCAGTCGTCGCCGCCCGCCGGCTCAGAGGCGTGACCATCCGCGTCGACGTCAAACCCGCCTCCGGTGTCGGTGTCGGTGTCGGTGTCGGTGTCGGTGTCGGTGTCGGTGTCGGTGTCGGTGTCGGCAGCCGCACCCCCCTCGTCCGACGGTTCCGGAATCCACAGGCAAGCCGAGAGAAACACGCTGGTGAACCTGAAGTAGCTCATTGCACCCTACACATTTGGAATTCTTGGTTGCACGAAATGGTGACATCCTCGCCAGCAAACACGGTGACCGTGCCCGCCGAGGCCGTCTTCTGGCCCGCGAACTGTGTACGGATCGTGTACTCGCCCGCCGGCACCGCTCCGGCAGAGAAACTGCCCGCCTCACCGACGAGGCGCACCTTGACCGCGTCGCCGACGACGGTGAGCGTGCCACTGGCCCGGGGAGGATTCGCAGGCTCGGGGCGGGCGGGGGGCATAGCCGGGGGAAGCGGTTCCTTCACCGCCTCGGTTGCGCCGACGGCGGGCTTCGCCGCGAGGGGAAGCGCGCCTGCGGCGGGGGCGGTGGCGGGTCCGAGTTCCTCGGCTGACCCAGTCGCGGCGTCCTCCGGCAGGGCCATAGGTTGTTCAACCGCCGGGTCTGTCCCCGACAACGACGCTGCGCCAAATCGACTGGCGGCCCAGACGACGACGACGACGACGACGACGAGCAGCGCAGCGGCCACCAGAACGCCTGTGATCCCTACGACCCAGCCCCAGGATGACGGGCGCCGGCCGGCCGCCACTGATCCGTCGCCCATCGAGTCGGCTCCCAACCGCTCACCGGAGCGCGCCCAGGTCTGGATGCGGGCCGCGGGGACTGCCGGAGCGGACGACGATGGCCTCCTCGCGGACATCGCCGGCGCCTCGTGCTGTAGCCCAGCGCCCAAGGCCGCCACATGGAGCTCCTCAGCAAGCAGGGGCGCTTCCAAGCGCACGCCCCCGGCAAGCGCCTGGAGCACCCCCGCACAATCCGCGATGCGCTGGTCGCGGTCCACAACCAAACACCCCGCGATCGTGGACCGTATTCTCTCCGGTACGTGGCCCCCGAGCGGGGCGTACACGCCCCCGCAGACGGCGGTCATGGTGTCGAGGACATCCGCTCGCTGGAACGGGCGTTCCCCACTCACCAGTTCGTACAGGATGCACCCGAGCGCGAAGATGTCGGCACGCTGGTCAACGCCCTTGGCATTACGCACCTGTTCGGGTGCCATGAAGCCAGGCGTGCCCATGGCGACGCCCGAACGTGTCCGCGGGCCGGGGCCGACCTCTTCGTCCAACACCTTGGCCACCCCGAAGTCCGCAACCATCGGGATCATCATGCCGTCGATGTCATCGAGGAGCACGTTCCCCGGCTTCAGGTCGCGATGCACGAACCCATGCCGGTGAGCGCGCCCTACCCCCAATAGAATTCCCTGGAAGATCGCTTCCGCCTGCGCGAGAGAGGGCCGGTTCGCGGCCAGCCATGCCTCCAGGGAGGGGCCCTCGATGTACTCCATCACGAGCCCCGGAGAGCCATCGACGTCGATGACATCGGTCACGGCCACGATGTTGGGGTGACGCAGGCGGGCCTGCATGCGCCCCTCCTGGACGAGCCGCTGCTGGATCAGCGCGTTCTGTACGTTCAGGACTTTCAGCGCGTGAAGGCTGCCGAGGGTGACGTGGCGGACGCGGTAGACCGTCGCCATGCCGCCGGCGCCGAGCTCGGCCTCGACGTGGTAGCGCTCGATGGTCGTGCCGATCATTCGTTACCAGCGCCCGCTGATCACCGCGGCAGCGCCCACGCCAATCCCGGCCACGGCCGTACCGACCGACACGACATAGAGCGTATTGGACTGGATTCGAAGGGCCTCCGGTCGCGATTCGTCGGCAAAGTAGGCGTCGTGCGATTCCTTCGCGACGGCCCAACACGTGCCCGCCGCCGCGAAGCTGGCGATCGCGGCGATGGTCAGCGGAACGTTTGGCCCCTTTCGCGATGGCGCCTTCACACCCGTGCTCGCCTTGACCGACTCGTACGACAGCATCGGGTCGGCCGGCCAGAGGTACCCGCTTGCGCGTGGAGCCCCGTCACCCCCGAAGTAGAGCGCAAGTGTCGGCCGAGTCGTGGGGCGCGCGATGGAGGGGGTGCCGTCGAACTCTATGCGTCCCGCGACGGGTGGCGGCAGGGCCGCGGCACCTCCGTTCGCGGGGGTCGCGCTGTCGTAGGCCGCGCGGAGGGGGTGGTCTGGCGGAACCAGTGCATCGGGAAACCGGTAGTCGGGCTCAACGGCGCGCGCGGCCGCAAACGCCTCCACGACGCGCTGCGAGTCCTTGTCCAGGAACGACCGGATGCCGACCGCGCGATGCAGGCGAGCAGCTGTCGCTGGTGAGACCGAGTCGCCGAGACAGGTCGCATCCGCGAGGGCCACGTCGGTGGCCTCGCGGAAGGCGGGCGTGTTCATCGTGCCCAACGCGCTCTCGGCCGCGTCCAACACAGATGCCAGCGTGGCGCCGGTCGCAGGGCAGTACGCCTGCGCGGAGAAGACGAAGAGCAGCATTGGGAGAGTGTATGCGGAGAGGTGCTGTGGCGCACCACCGCCCGCCTTGTGCCCCCCGAACCGGTCCGGGTTACCCTCCGGCCCCTCCCCCGTGTGCGCCGCCGTGAGCAGCCTCGTTTTACCGCCTCCCCTGCCCCCTTCGGCGCTTCCCGATCTCGAAGGGCCCGCCTTGCTCGACCTCTGGGAGCGCATGGTGCAGATTCGGCGGGTGGAGGAGATGGCCGCCAAGGCGTACACCGAGCGTAAGGTGCTCGGCTTCTGCCACCTGTACATCGGTCAGGAGTCGGTGGCCGTGGGCGCGGCCGCAGCCTGTCGGCCCGAAGACCGCTGGATCACCGGCTACCGCGAGCACGGCCAGGCGATGGCGAAGGGGGTGTCGCCGCGCGCGATGATGGCGGAGCTCTTCGGCAAGGCCACCGGCAGCACCGGCGGGCTCGGCGGCTCCATGCACATCTTCGACAAGAACGTGCACTTCATGGGCGGGTACGGCATCGTGGGCGCGCAGTGCGCGTTGGGCACCGGCGTGGCGTGGAGCCTCAAGCAGCTCAAGACGAACGCGGTGTGCCTGTGCTGGTTCGGCGACGGCGCAGCGAATCAGGGTGCGTTCTTCGAGTCGCTCTGTCTGGCGCAGCTCTTCAAGCTGCCCATCGTTTTTGTGTGCGAGAACAACTTCTACGCGATGGGCACAGCGGTAGACCGGCAGAGCTCGCTCACCGACATGAGCCTGCGCGGCCTCGGCGTGGGGATGGTGCGCGATCAGTTCGAAGGCTTCGACGTAGAGCACGTGCGCAAGCGCATGAGCGCGGCGATCGAGTACGCCCGCTCGGGCGCCGGCCCCGTGATCGTCGAAGTGGTCACCTACCGGCACCGCGGCCACTCCATGAGCGACCCTGCCAAGTACCGCCCCGCTGGCGAGCTCGAAGAGAAGAAGAAGTCCGACCCCATCGCGCTCACCGAGCATCGCCTTCGGGAGCTTGGCCTTGGCGACGCCGACTTCGAGGCCGTTCGTGAGCGGGTGGAGCTCGTAGCCAAGGACGCCTACGACTACGCCGACGCCTCGCCGGTGCCGGACCCCGCGGCCCTCTACGACTACACCTACGCCCCTTCGGGAAGCTGACATGCCGATCGTCACCATCCGTGAGGCCCTTCGTCAGGCCATGAGCGAGGAGATGCGGCGCGACCCGACCGTGTTCCTCATGGGCGAAGAAGTGGCCCAGTACGACGGCGCCTACAAGGTAAGCCAGGGCATGCTCGACGAGTTCGGCCCCGACCGCGTCGTCGACACGCCGATCGCGGAGAACGGCTTTACCGGCCTCGGCGTGGGCGCGGCGATGGCGGGAATGCGCCCCATCATCGAGTTCATGACCTTCAATTTCAGCCTCGTGGCCTTCGATCAGGTGATCAACAGCGCGGCCAAGATCTACCAGATGAGCGCCGGTCAGTACCGCTGTCCCATTGTTTTCCGGGGTCCCAACGGCCACGCAGAAAACCTCGGCGGCCAGCACAGCACCAGCGCGGACAGCCTGTTCGCCCATTTCCCGGGACTCAAGGTGGTGTCGGTCGCCACCCCGCACGACGCGAAGGGCCTGCTGAAGACGGCGATCCGCGACGACAATCCGGTGGTGTTCTTCGAGAGCGAGCTGATGTACGGCTTTAAGGGAGAAATCCCGGAAGGCGAGTACACCATCCCGTTCGGGCTCGCCGACATGAAGCGTGAAGGCACCGACGTGACGCTGATCTCTTGGGGCAAGCCGGTCCACACCTGCCTGAAGGCCGCCGAGGCGCTCGCCGCCGAAGGCATCTCGGCACAAGTGCTCGACCTCCGCTCGCTCCGTCCGCTCGACCACGACGCGATCTTCAACGCCGTCGCGAAGACCCACCGGGTCGTCGTGGTGCAGGAGGGGCACCTCTACGCGGGTGTGGCCGCCGAGATCAGCGCCCGCATCACCGAGAGTTGTTTCGATCTGCTCGATGCTCCCGTGCTCCGCGTCACCAACCGCGATGTCGTGCAGCCCTACGCAACCAACCTCGAAAGGCTCGTGGTCATCGATGCGCCGAAGGTCATCGAAGCCGTTCACCGCGTGATGGGGAGGTCCTGATGGCGCAGTTCTTCGTGATGCCTCAGGCGTCGCCGACGATGACGGTGGGCGTGGTGGGCAAGTGGCTGGTGGGCGAGGGAGCGACCCTGTCGCCCTCTCAGGCCATCGCCTCGGTGGAAACCGACAAGGCCACCATGGAGATCGAGGTGTTCGACAAGGGGGTGTTGCTCAAGTTGCTCGCCACCGAGGGCCAGGAAGTCCCCCCCGGCATGCCCATCGCCATCATCGGCACTCGCGCCGACGAAGACGTGAGCGCGCTCGTTGCGGAATACGCGGGGATGATGGCGAGCGCCGCCGCTCCCGTTTCGGCCGGTGCCGCACCGGCTGCGTCCGCCCCCGTCGAGGCCCCCGCGCCGGCCGCCCCCCCCCTCCCCGCCCTGGCCGCCGCCCCGCCCGTCCCGCCCCCCGCGCCCAAGCCCACGGGCGAACCGGGCGGCGCCGAGCGGGTGATGTGGACCGGCAAGCCGGTCGACGAATCCTTCATGGAGTCCCGCGGCACCTTCCGGCCCCCCGCCCCCCGCGTGATGGCTAGCCCCCTCGCCCGGCAACTGGCTGGCGAGCTGGGCGTGAACCTGTCGCGCGTTCGGCCTACCGGGCCGGGCGGGCGGATCGTGGCAGCCGATGTGGAGGCCTCCGGGGCGGGCGGGCGCGCGGCGCCGAACCCCGCAGACGTGGCGGTGCGGGCTACCCAGATGCGCAAGACCATCGCCCGGCGGCTCACCGAAGTGCACCAGCAGGTGCCCGTGTTCTTCCTCACCACCTCGTTCAACGCCACCGCAGTCGTGGCACTCAAGGACGCCGTAGCGAAGCGCGGGGGCAAGGACGGACCGAAGGTGTCGGTCAACGACATCCTGGTGCGGTGCGTGGCGCAGGCGCTCCGCGACATGCCCGAGGTGAACGCACAGTGGGCGGGAGACAGTGTCGTTCAGAAGGGTGCAGTGGACGTGGGCGTGGCGGTGGCGCTGCCCGACGGCCTCATCACCCCGGTGATCCGCAGCGCCGACCAGAAGTCCATCGTCGAAATCGGCGCCGAGGTTCGTGCCCTCGCAGCCCGCGCCCGCGAGGGCAAGCTAGCGCCCGAGGAGTACACGGGCGGCAGCTTCACCGTCAGCAATCTGGGGATGTTCGACATCGAACACTTCACGGCGATCCTCAACCCACCCGAGGCCGCGATCCTCGCCGTCGGCAGCGCAGCGCAGGTTGCGCATGTGGAGGGCGGCCAGGTGGTGGCGCAATGGCGCATGAAGGTGACGATGACCTGCGACCACCGCGTGATCGATGGGGCCCTCGGTGCCCGCTTCTTGCAGGCCCTCCGGGCCTACGTGGAAAACCCCGGCCTCCTCGTCGTCGGCTGACCCGGTGGAGGGGCGGTTGCGCGCCGCGGGATCGGCCGCGTTGGCGGTCGTCGCCCCGCTGGTGCTGCTCGCCGCGGCCTTCGCCAGCCTGAGCGCGGCGCAGCCGTGGAAGCCCACGCCACGGGTGCTGGACTTGGATGCAAAACTGGCGTCCGGGCCCTCCGACATCGTCGTTCTGGGCTCGTCGTTCGGCTTCACCGACACCCATCCCCCCTCGCTCGCAGCCGGCCTCGGCCAGCCCCAGCTGAGCACCAAGGTGCTGACGGTGCCGGGCTCCTCGAGTCCGGTGTGGTACGCCACACTCAAGGGGCGAGTGATCGACGCGGGACTGCGCCCTCGGCTGGTCTTGGTGGTCGCCAACATGGGCGCGCTAATGCAGGGGCGGGTGGACGACGCCGGCCAGGCCCTGCTCGCTGAGCAGCTCGCCGCACCCGATTCGGCGCTCGCCACGAAGGCAGGCATGATCGCGCCGAATGACCTCTGGGCCGCGCTGTACCGCCAGCGGGGCCGCCTCCGGGACGCGTGGCGCGACGGCTTTCGTGGGGGTGGGGTTGCGGCCCTGTTCGGCGATGCCGCGCTCGCCGACGAGGCCGCCGAGACCCTCTTCGCCAAGCAGACGACGCAGGGAATGGAGGTGAGCGCCAGGGTGCTGCCCGGGATCGACCGTGCGGCCGCACTCGCGGAAGATGTGAACCTCGGAGTCGGCCTCGAGGTGCCCACCGCGACCTTCCTTCCCGAGCTGGCGGCGGCAGCGCACTCGATCGGAGCGGAGCTGGTGGTGGCGCTGCCGCCCACCCAGTCGTCGCACCCTGCGGGCCAGCGCTTGAGCGCAGCCGGTGAAACCGCCGTCGTGGCGTGGGCCCGCGAGGCCGGCGTGGGCTGGGTAGACCTGCGCGACGAGGTGTACCCGTCGACCGCCTTCCGGGACGGGCGCCACATGACCCGCCAGGGCGCCGTCCGGTTCTCGACGTCGCTCGGCGCTGCGCTCCTGGAGATCAACGCGCTGGAGGGTCCGGTGCAGCCTCCCGCAACCCCGCCCAGCGTCACCCGCAGCGGCGCCACGAGCTGGCCGGCGCTAGCGGCCACCGGCCAGATGCAGACGGGGTGCCAGGTGCGGATCAATGTCCCCCACCTCCCGCCGCTGGGCGCGGCAAGCCTGCGCAGCGCGGGGATCGCGGCGCAGAGCCCCCTTCGCGTGTGGTCCGGCACCGACGCGTTGGAACAGGCGCTTGGGCGCGCCGCGGTGATCGAAGGGTGCTCTGGGCGTTGGGTCCCGTCTGGGAAGGGGTTCCTCGTGGGCCTCGCCGCAGAAGGGGGGGGACTGCCGAGGCTCGAACTGGCCGGGGATGCGGTGCTCCCGCCTGCAGGAGGGCTGCCGGCCACGGCGTGGGTGTACCCGGGCGGGGCGCTGACGTGGGCGTGGAAGGAGCCTCTCGGCGCGGGCCCCCACAGCGTCGAAACGTGGGTAACGCCCGTTGGGGAAGGCTTCGGGGGGGGAGACGCGGAGATCGTCTTGTCGGCAGGCACCTCGCGCGTGGCGTTGGAGGAGAGCCACGACGGTGTTTGGCACGCGAGGCTGGACCTGCCCGAGGGAGGGGGGACGGAGGTTCAGCTGTCGGCGGGCGGGGCGGCGCCTTTTGTGTGGGTGGGAGCCCTCACCATTCTCGGCGGCGACCGGCCCGTCAGCCTCGTGCGGGAGAGCCCAGCGCGCACGGTGGCGATTTTCGCCGCGCCTCCGACCTACGCCGCCCCCGCACCGTCGGTCGCCCAAGTGCCGATGCCGCCCCGCGCCGGGATGGGCCGATTCCAGGTAGGCACCGTCGACGCAGTTGGCTGCCTCCGTTGGGAGGTCACCGAGGACGGAGCCGCGCTGCCGAGCCTGCGTGCCCCTCAGGTGCGCCCGTTCCGAACGGGAACCAAGACCCTTCGAGCCGAAGACTCGGTCTACTACAGCAGCTCCGACGGTACACCGGTGGCGAGCAACGGGCGCACCTACCGGCTGCGGTACCGCGAAGACCGGCGCTGCGGCCGGGCGCAGTGGTTGCTCGACGGCGACCAGCTCGACCAGACCCTCGACGCGCGGGCGCTTCGAGGCCTGCTCGGCCCGCCGCGGTTGCTGACCCTCTCCGCCAAGAGCGACACGGAGCTCACCGCCGACACGAAAGTTCGCGTGGAGCTGCGCAGAGGAGAGGAGCTCGTGCTGGAGCGGGTTCTGGACGGCGCGGCCCTTCACGACGGCGTCGACCTGCCGCTCGATCTCCCCGCGCCCGGCTGGTTCTCCCTGCGAGTGAAAGCCGACCCGGGGAGCCCCGACCTGCTCCTCGATGGCACCGTCTCCGACGGGATGCCCGCCGCCGCCGCCCCCTCGGAGTAAACTGCCCGCATGCTGCTCCTCCTCTGGGCCTGCGATGCGTCGTCGCCCGGCGCCGACGCTCCCGACCGGCACCGCCAGCAGAACCCCGCCGATTCCGGCGTCGATTCGGGGGCCGACACCGCGAACGACACCGCCGCCGACACCGCAACCGACACCGCCACCGACGGCCTCCTCTGCGGCGACGGGCTGGCGCTGGGGGCTCACGAAGAATGCGACGGCACCGACGACAGCGCCTGTCCCACCGCCTGCTCCCGCCACTGCCAGTGCCCGTCGATGCCCGCCACGGGAGAGATGACGCTCCACGTGATCGACGTGGGCCAGGGCGATGGCGCGCTGCTGGTCTCGCCCGACGGGTTCACGCTGCTGATGGACGCGGGCGAAGAGAGCGCCTACGAAAGCATCCGGCAGCTCTTGGATTCGGAGGGCATCCCTGGCCTCGACTACACGCTGGTGAGCCACCAGCACTCGGATCACATGGGGGCGATGGACCTCGTGCTGCGTGACCACCCCGAGGTGGGGGTGGCGTTCGACGGCGGCGGGCGCGCCGACACCGACGCGTTCCGTGACTACCGCGCGGCCGCGGGCGACCGGCGAACCACCGTAGTCACCGGCGACGAGCTGGACGTGGGCCCTGCCATGCTGGTGTCCGTGCTCCACGCCTCAATCGGCGACCGCGACAACGAAAACAACAACTCGGTCGTCGTGCGTCTTTCGCATGGCGAGGTGAGCGCGTTGGTAGGCGGTGACTGCGAGTTTCCTAGCTGCGAGCGGGCCATCGCTCCCGGCCCCACAGACATCTACAAGGTGCACCACCACGGCAGCAGCGACAGCACCTCCCCTCTGCTGCTCGCCCAGCTGGTACCCAGCGTCGCCATCATCTCCGCAGGGGAAGGAAACGACTACGGCCACCCCGACTTTTCGACGCTTCAGGAGTTGGATCAGGCAGGCGTCGAGATTTGGCGCACCGACCACTCGGGGACGGTGACGGTGCGCGGGGACGGCAGCACCTTCACGGTGACAGCGAGCCGCTGAGCGCACGGGTGCGGCGGGGCGAGCCCCGCTTGGCAGACCTCCTGCAGGCGTGGTAGGCCGCGACGAGAGGAGCGGTCATGAAAAAGGTACTTTTGGGTGTGGGAGCGGTGCTCGGACTGACGGTGGTGGGCGTACTCGGGGCAGCAGCCATGCAGCCCGAGGTGATGCACATCGAACGCAGCGCAACGTTCGCCGCGGCCCCGCAAGACATCGGCCCCTACGCCTCCGACCTCAAGCTCTGGGCGGAGTGGAACCCGTGGAAGGACCTCGACCCCGCGATGGCGATCACCTACCACACCACCACAGCGGGGCCGGGCGCCTGGTACTCCTGGACCGGCAACGAGAAGGTCGGCAACGGCAAGATGACCGTGCTGACGGTGGCCGACGACAAGATCACCCACGACCTCGAGTTCTTCGAGCCCTGGCAGTCCAAATCCACCATCTCCTTCACGTTCGCGCCCGAGGGCGAGAGCACCAAGGTCACGTGGGCGATGGACGAAACCCTGCCGTTCACGGGCAAGGTGATGTCGCTGTTCATGGACATGGACGCGATGCTCGGCGCCGACTTCGAGAAGGGTCTCACGAAGCTGAAGCCGCTCGCAGAAGGCGCCGCCAGCACCCGTAAGGATGGCGAGGCCGCCTCCCAAGCGGCAGCCGACGCCGCAGCCGCGGCGCTGCCCGTCGAAGGTGCACCGCTCGATGGCGCTCCCGTCGAGGCCGCCCCCGCGACTACGCCGTAAGCTCGCCCTCGCCTACCAGAGCACGGGGTTCGTGGTGGCGCCCCACCAGGTGCCGTTCAACCCATCGGTGCGGGTGGCGCGGCCGGTGGAAGCGTCGATCACCACCACCTTGTCGGTGCTGGTGAAGCCGTAGAGGTCGCCGTAGGCGTAGCCGAGGGCGTACACACCGCCGGCGCCGATGCTGCCCAGCCGGGTGCACACACCGTTCGACGGGTCTACTTGCACGAGGTCGTCGTTCCCGCCTGCCGTGACGCTCCAGTAGAGGTACCCGTCGGGCAGCCCCACGATGTCGCCGGAGCTGGTGTAGCCGCGCCCGCCAAGCTTGTCCTGCCGCATCGTGGTGGGATCGATGGTGACGATGCCGCCGTCGCCGGCGGCCACGAGGGTGCCGTCGCTGAGGAAGGTCAGCGCGTTGGAGCTGTCGTCGAGGGTGCCCTCCCAGGTGATCGCTGCGGTGGTGGGGTTGATGCGGTACAGCTCCGTGTACGCCACCCCGTACATGTGGCCGCTGAGATCGATGGCGATGTCGGTCATGCTCGACTCCAGCACGCCGCCGTCCCGAAACTGGCCGATCTGCGTGGCCGACCGGGTGGTCGGATCAAAGGAATACAGGGTGCTGCCGGAGTTGATGTAGACCGGCTCCGAGGCCACCTCCGGATCGCTCGTGTCGATGATCACCCCGCCGCCGCTGTCGTCGCTCTCTCCCGTCTCGGAGGTGTCCACGTCGGGCTCGAAGGTGCCGCTGTCCCGCTCCTCGCCGTCAGCAGCGGGCGCCTTGGCCTCCAGGTCGTAGTCGCTGCAGCCCGCGATCACGCCGACCACGCCGAGGATGATGACCGTGCGCATGGAGCTCTCCTAGCCGCACAAAGTGGCTAACGCCCTTCGCCCTCGCCGCAAGCCGCTGTGAGTCGTGCTTCCAGCTCCTTCCACCACTCCGGCGAGTCGCGGCTCGGGGGCATTTTAACTGCGGCGGCTTCACTCTCCAAGATGAGGCTGTCGCTCCCGACCGCACAGTGCCGGCCGGGCACCACCAGACGGTTGCCGTCGAGGAGAAAGCCCCGAACGCTGCGACCATCGCGGGAGAGCACGACATCGTGGAGGCGACCGAGCTCCGCGCCGCGCCGAACGAGGCAGCGCACGCCTGACCACTCGCTCCACCACACCCGGTCCTCCAGCGAACCGCGAGACTCCCCCGCGTCCTCCACGGCGGCTTCGCCCGACACGATCACGTAGTCGCGACCGAGCTGCTCCATCGCCGACGCAGCCACCCCTCGAGGGCCGCCGAAGAACGCCGGCGAACGCAACTTGAACCCAATGACTTCCAGCCCCTCGATCCGGACGAGGAAGTCTTCGAGCTTCCCCGCGAAGCTGCCTTCCGCTCGCGCCACGACGGGCAGGCCGCGCACGGCGCTGGCCAAGGCGAAAGGACGGCTCATCCGCGATCGCGCCGGAGCGCCGCGAAGTCCATCCGGTTCTTCCGTTCGTAGTGCTGTGCCGACCACTCGGCGGGGCGGGTGAGGAGCAACCACAATCTGCAGAGTCGCGCACGCATGACGCGGAAGATATCCCACCATCGATGTCTTCCGCACTGGTGGAGAGCGGGATCGCCCCGTTCGCCGACCTGCCCCTCGCCGAGGCCCTTGCCACGAAACGCTCGTTCGTGGAGCGTGCGCTGGCCCGGCGGCACCTGCCCGGCACCGTTTCCCCGGTCGTGCCGAGCCCCCGGCCGGCGGGATCCCGAGCGCGCGTGAAGTTGCGGGTGGGGCCTTCGGGCGAGCTGGGCTTTTCCCGACCGGGCACCCACGACTTTGTGGCGGTGCCTCTCAACGACCTCGTTCGCCCCGAGCTGGTTGCCTACGCCGAAGCGTTGCAGGCAGCGGGCGGCGCCAAGGCCACCTTCGAATTGCGGAGCGATGGCGATCGGGTCGTGGTGAACGCCGAGCGCTCCTTCCGGGGACCTGTAGACTTGGCGGTGCAAGACCGGCGAGTGCGGGGCAATCCCACGCTCCTCGTCGACGGTCTGCGGGTTTCTCCGGGCTCGTTCTACCAAGTCAACCTTGAGCTGAATCAGCTGGTCTTGCAGCGCGTGGACGAGCTGCTCCGCGACCTGAAGCCTGTCGCGCTGCTCGATCTCTACGGCGGCGTCGGCAACCTCTCGGTCCGGGCGGCCCGCCGGGGGGTGCCGGTCACCCTCGTGGAGTCGTCACGGTGCGCGGCGGCCGATGCCCGGTACAACCTCGCGGGCACCCGCGCGGTCGTCGTGAACACCGATGCGGGGAAGCTGCAAGCGGGCGACCACCTCGCCGACGTCGTTCTCCTCGACCCTCCTCGCGCCGGCGCCCAGGGCCTGCTCGCGGAGCTGGCGCTCGCCCGACCCCGGGCCTTCGTCTACCTCTCCTGCGACCCCGTCTCGCTCGCGCGCGATCTCGCCTCGGTCCCGGACTACCGGATCGAGCTGGTGGAGCCCTGGGACATGTTTCCGGGCACCGAACACATCGAAACGCTGGTCTTGCTTACGCGCGGGGAGCCACGGCGCCTTCGCTAGGCTGCGGCGGGTCGGTTAGGCCGCCCCCATGATCCGCAAGCTCCTCGGTGCCCCCCTCAAGATCGTGAAGAAGCTCCTCGGCCGCGAAGCCCCGGCCGCGAAGCCTCCGGCGCCCGTCCGTCGGCCCTCGCCCCCGCGCCCGGCGCCCGCTGCGGCTCCCGAAGGCGGCGGCCACGACCACGGCCACAGCCACGGTCGCGCCGAGCCAGAGCCGGCAGGCGGCCACGACCACGGCCATAGCCACGGTCGCGCCGAGCCGGAGCCGGAGCCGGAAGGTGGCCACGACCACGGCCACAGCCACGGCGGCCCGAAGGCGGCCGTCGGCGCCAACATTCAGGTCGACGAGTCCGAGACCCCCAACCCCAACGCCCACAAATTCACCTGCTCCGTTACGGTGATCGAGAAGGGGTCGGCCTCGTTCAACACCGCCGAAGAGGCGGCCTCGCACCCCCTCGGCAAGCACATCTGGCCGCTGGGCGGCGTGAAGGGCATCTTCGCCGTGAAAGACTTTGTGACCGTTACCAAGACGCCCGAAGCGGACTGGAACGACCTGTCGCGTCGCATCCCCGACGCCATCCGCCGCGGGCTCGTCGAGCGCGACGGCCAGAGCTGAACGGCGGAGGTTTCATGAGCGACACTTGGAAGGCCTGCTCCACTTGCAAGAAGGCGATGGCGTGGGGCTGTCGCTACTACAAGTGCAGTGTGTCCACCTGCAACTCGGGGCGATTTCAGCTCGTTTTCTGCTCGGTGTCCTGCTGGGATGCCCACAACCCTGCGATGAGCCATCGCAGCGGCACATGGGCCGTGGAGTCCTTCGCGCCCAAGTCGGCGGCGCCAGTGGGGGCTCCGGAAGCGGACCGGAGGGTGGTGCGCCCGGGCGGCGCCACCCCGCCCGAGCCTGAGGAAGTCTTGATCATCGCGAGCCGCCTCAAAGACTTCGTGCGCGACGAAGCCCAGTTCAACACGAGCGCCGACGTGCTCGACGCGTTGAGTGTCCTCGTCCGCGATGCCACCCGCGACGCGATCGCCCGCGCCCGCGCCGAGGGGCGCCGCACAGTGATGGCGCGCGACTATCGACGTCCCTCGGGCTGAACCCCGTGGGCGATCCCTGGGAAGCCTACGCCGCCGCGCACGTCGACATCACCTTTGAACGCGGCGCGGTCACTTGGGTGCCGGGCGGATCGCAGTCGCTGCCGCCGGGGGTCCCCTCCCCGCTGTGGGTGGTGACGGCCTGCAACCCGGGCGGGCAACGTCGGGCCGACGAAGCGAACGAGGCCGCCAACGAGGCGCTAATTGCTGAGGTGCGCGAGGCGGGCTGGCGGTACTGGCCCGCGGTGGGGCGCAACGCAGGGGGTACGTGGCAGGAGCCCTCGGTGGCGATCGCGGGGGCCACCCGCAGCGAGGTGTTGGCGCTCGCGCGCCGCTACGCGCAGGGCGCCGTGTTCGAAATCGGGGCCCCGGGGCTTCAGGTGGTCGCGGTCGGTTAGGCCAAGCCGATGATGGATACCGAAGGACTCGGCGTGTTCTACCTTGGCAAGCCGGTGAATCCGGCCACCCGGGCGGTTCTCGAGGAACCCCTCCTCTACGCGAGCAAGCACCTCACCACGCACGCGGTGGTCTTAGGCATGACGGGCAGCGGCAAGACCGGACTGTCTGTGGCGATGCTCGAAGAGGCAGCCCTCGACGGCATCCCCGCCATCTGCATCGACCCCAAGGGAGACCTCGGCAACCTCCTGCTCACCTTCCCCGACCTCGCGGCCAGCGATTTCCGGCCGTGGGTGGACGAGGCCGAAGCGGAGCGCAAGGGGCTCTCCCCCGAGGCCTACGCCGCCGAAACGGCGGCAGGATGGCGCGCCGGGCTCGCCGAGTGGCAGCAAGACAGCGACCGAATCCGTCGACTCAAGGAGTCCGTGGAGGTCACGCTGTACACGCCGGGGTCCAATGCCGGGCGACCGCTGGCGCTGCTCAGGGGCTTCGATGCGCCGCGCGGCGAGATCGACGAGGAAACCCTCGCGGAGCGTGTATCCGCCGCTGTGAGCGGCCTCCTCGGCCTCGTCGGCATCGACGCCGACCCGCTCCAGAGCCGCGAGCACATCCTCCTGTCCCGCATCCTCCACGATGCCTGGGCGGAGCGTCGCGACGTCGACCTCGGCGCGCTCATCCCGCTGATCCAGAAGCCGCCCTTCGCCCGGATCGGCGTGCTCGACATCGAGACCTTTTTCCCCACCTCCGAACGGGGTGCGCTGGCCCTCGGACTGAACAACCTGCTCGCCTCCCCGGCGGCCCAAAGCTGGATGCAGGGAGAGCCACTCGACATCGGCCGGATGCTCCACACGCAGAGCGGCAAGCCCCGCATCAGCGTGGTGTCGATCGCCCATCTCAGCGATGCGCAGCGCATGTTTTTTGTCGCCACACTCCTCGCGGAGATGGTCGCGTGGATGCGCGCCCAAGGCGGCACAAGCAGCCTGCGGGCGCTGCTGTTCATGGACGAGATCTATGGCTTCTTTCCGCCAACCGCGAATCCGCCCAGCAAGCCGCCGATGTTGACCCTGCTGAAGCAGGCGCGTGCCTTCGGGCTCGGCGTGGTGCTCGCCACCCAGAACCCGGTAGACCTCGACTACAAGGGCCTCTCCAACTGCGGCACGTGGTTCATCGGCCGCCTGCAAACAGAGCGCGACAAGCTGCGGGTGCTCGACGGACTCGAAGGCGCCAGCCTATCCGCGGGCAATACCCTCCGCCGCGAGGATTTGGACAGCCTCCTCTCCAGCCTCGGCAAACGCATGTTCCTGCTCCACAGCGTTCATGCCGACGCACCCGTGCTGTTCCACACCCGTTGGACACTCTCGTTCCTGCGAGGACCGATCACCCGCGAAGAAATCAAGCGGCTCACGCACGGCGACCGACCGACCCCCACGACGGCGACGTCCACCCCAGTGCGCAGCGTTCGCCCGGCCGCGCCGGCCGGCCTCGACGAGCGGTTCGTCGGTGCGGGTACCGCCTATCGTCCCCACGTGCACGCCCTCGTGAGAGTCCATTACGTGAATGCGGCACAGGGCATCGACGCATGGGTGGAGCTGTCCCTCCTGGCGCCGATCGTCCCCGAAACGGCGGCCCTCGATTGGGCCCAAGCCGCCGCAGTCGACAGCCGCGTCCTCACCGCTTCCCCCAACGAGGGTGCCACTTTTGACGATCTCCCGGCGCATGTGGGCGCCAAGAACCGCGTCGTGGACTGGAAGCGTGCACTGGCGGTTTGGGTGTACCAGTCCCGCCCGGCGGTGGTGCTTCGGTGCGAAAAACTCGGCGTGACCGCCGTTCCCGGCGAAGCGGAGGGGGCTTTCCGGCAGCGGTTGGCGATGGCAGCGCGGGAGCGCCGCGATCAGGCCGTGGCCAAGTTGGAGGGCAAGCTGGAGCCGAAGCTGCGCGTCCTCGCCGACAGGATGAAGCGTGCGGAGGCTAAGGTCAACAAGGAGAAAGTGGACGCCCAAGCGGCCACCGTCAGCACGGTCGCAAGCTGGGGCAACGCGATCTTCGGCGGGCTGTTCGGGCGCGGCTCGGCGGTGAGCAAGGTGGCCTCGGCGGCCCGCACCACGAGCCGTAGTTTCGCTGCGCAATCCGATGTAGGCGCGGCCGAGCTCGCGGCCGAAGAGGTCGCCGCAAACCGCGCTGCGCTCCAAGAAGAGCTGCGCGCCGAGATCGAGGTTCTGAAGGCCGAACACGATCCCGCCGCGCTCGTTGTGGAGGAGACCCGCATCACCGCGCGGAAGACGGACACGGAGGTGGTGCTGCTGCAGCTGGTGTGGTGCGCGCAGGGCAGCTAGAACGAAATCGCCTCGCCCAGCCGGAACCCCACGGGCACTTCGGTGCGTCCAAGAGGCGCAAGGTCGGCGGCGGGCTCAGCACCGGCACACGGGGAGCCATGCCCCCACGGCGCCCAAATCATCATGCGGGCATCGGTGTACACCGGCTCTCCGAGCGCCACCTGCCACCGGCGGAACGCATCGCCTTGGCGGCCCGATAGCAGAGAGGCACCGAGGGTGCTCCGATCGGTCACGTGGTTGGCGTCGAGTTGGTACACAATCCAGCGATACCCAAGTCCACCCAACTCCGCGAGTTCGCTCGCGTCGAACTCGAGCGGCGCGGTGCGCGCGTAGAAGTTCGGATCGGTCAGGGCATCCACGAGGCGGTTCGAGGCAGCGAGGGCCAAGAGCTCCGGCGGCGCAAAGCTGGGATCACGTTCGTTCATCCCCCCGAGGATCGGCCGCCCATGCAGCTCCTGGGCGACGAGATGCCGCTGCGACCACGACCACGGAAGCTCTACAACCCCGCCCGCGTCCGCCTGAGCCAGACACAGGTACCCTGCTTCCAGTCGCGGAGTCCACGAAGGAAACGGCAGCAGCCGTGCAGCGTTCAGCGCCGCCAGTTGGGCGCCCACCACCACCAACCCCACGCCCATTTGCAGCCAAGGACGCCTGCGCACCCTCGCCAGCACCACCCCGAACACCACCGGCGAGAGGACGCCCACGACAGCGACGGCACGGGCGGGCCAGTGCAGCCGGCGTAGAAAGGGCAAGAGCTGCGCGGCCTCGACATACACCGGATTCCAGAACCACGAGCTGCCCACTACCCACACCGGCCCGACAGCGATCACCGTGGCCGCCACGACCGCCCCCACAACCGCCGCACGACTCAGCGGCCCCCGCCGCGACACGAACACCACGAGCAGCACCGCCAACGGCCACGCCGCGAGCGGCTCCAACGGCAGGAAGCGGAAGTGCTCACCCTCGCCGTTCACCAGAAATCCGAGCCAACCCACGGCCGGCTGCCACTGCTCGAGCGTCACGGCCCCCCCCGCTTCGGTGCCGATCACCGGGCTACCCGACCCCCAGGTGGACACCCGCAAGAGGCCGGGCACCTCCTGATTCGCTGCCCCTCGGAGCAGAGGGAGCGCCACCGGAGCCGCAACCCCGCAGGCCACCAACGCCGCGAGCGCCAGCTTAGCGAGCCCGCGCCCGCCCCCTTCGTTTCTCCCGCCAAACAGCGCGCCCACGCCGAACGCCACACCCGCGACCCCCGCAAACAATCCGTAGAACCAATATTGGTAGCTGAGCAGCGCAAGCACGAGTCCCGCCAAGACCGGAGAAAGGAGGCCGGCGCGAGTGGTCGTTCGCCACAGGAGGTGGAAGAACAGCACCATCAGCACCAGCAGCGCCTGGGTGGGGCGCCCCGCGGCAAGTTCGATCAACGGGAAGGGTTGAAGCAGCAGCACGACCGCCGCGAGGCCGGCCGCCCGCCCATCACCGGTCACCTCCCGCACAAAACGGAAGCAGGCCCATCCTCCGAGCGCGTGGCACACCACGACGAACAAGTTGTAGCCGAGGACTGGGCCCAACAACCTTCGGAACGGCACCGCCACGAGGGCATCGAGCACGTTGCCACCCGAATCGCCGAGAACGTCCTTCCCCCACGGCGCAAACAGGTCCCGCGCCCGCGCAAATGAGCTCCCCTCCTCCAGCGCACGCCCCACCCAAGCGTAGAACCACTGGGTGCCGTACGCATCCACGAACTCACGCCCGATCAGGGCGCTCCCGTCCCAAAGGGCCTGCCCAAACAACAGCAACTGCACACAAACCAGCGTAGCCACCGCCCAAGCCCCTTCGCGGAGACCGATGTGGGAGCGGGCTACCACTCCCCGCCGGGCCCGCCAGCGGGTGCTTGCGCGCGAAACGGGGGCTGGTGGAAGTGTGAGAGGGTGGGGAGGCCAAGGGGGCGGCGCGGCCGGCATCGTGACATACGTGAACCTCGGCTCCTGGAATGCGTGGCCGGTGGCCGGTCATGCGTCACGGTAACGATTTCGGCGTCAGATCAGAGCGGTCCGGCCATCGCTGAAAACTCTACTGTGAAGTCGGGGTAGGACATGCTCCCGCTCTCGGTCAGACTGCCCTCGCGGAAGCCGTCCGTGCCTCCGGCCTCCAGCTTTCCCGACACCTTAACGTTCGCGCCCTCGCCGAGTTCGGCGATGAGATCGAAGAGTGGATTGGACTGCTCGATGCCAGAGAACATCGAGTTCCCGATCTTCACCCTAGCGTCGCACTTCAGCTTGACCGAGAGGAATGCCTGGCCGCCGCTTGAGGTTGCGATCCGCTCAACGGTGCCGATCCACTCCTTGAATGCGCCCCTCGGCACAGCCGCAGCGAGGGCCACCTTTCTAACCGAACGCAACTTCGACAACTTCAATTCGTTGGCACCCTCAGCCTCGGCTGCCTTGTAGCTTTCCGCGCCGGCCTTCACGGCATCGCAAAACGCCTGTTGCGTCGGCGGAATGGGGTCCGCGACCGGCGCGACCGGCTCGGGGACTGCGACCGGCTCAGGGACTGCGACCGGCTCGGGGACTGCGGCCGGCTCAGGGATTGGTGGTGCGACGGGCTCGGGAACGGGGGCGGCGGTGGTCGCAGACGGGGCCGGCGACGCCGTAGAGGATGCGTCGCTTTCCGAACCGGGAAGCACCGGTTTGGAGACCTGGCCGACCGCGATCAGGATGACATGAAGGAAGATGGCGAAGCCCGTGATGGCGATGCCACTGATGGCCAGAACCCTTGAGGTTCCGCTGAAGCCACCGCTGTTGTTCCGCGAAACGGCAACCGCACCCAGCACGACCGCGACGAGCCCGATCGGGTAGCCGATGCAGCACCAGACGGTCATGAAGGCCACGGCCCCCATGACGAGCGAAAGCACGGCGAGGATGTCGAGGCGGGGGGCGGGCGACTGAGGGTCCATCTTCGGGGCTCCGGTGCGAGGTTCGCTGGCAGCGAACTACTACCACACTGTGAGCCTGTAGCGTCGCGTCCGAGAGAGGTTCAGCTCGGAAATGTTCGATGCGAGGCGGGTTGGGAGGCGACTCCGCCAGCTCCGCGAAGAAAGCAAATTGACCCAGGAGAAGCTGGCCTACGAGTGCGGGCGCGCGAAGTCATACCTGTGCGAGATCGAGGCAGGGAAAAAGGTGCCGAGCCTCGCGGCGTTGGCCGAGTTCGCCGACCGTCTGGGGGTGCCCGTCTTCGACTTGCTCGTGTTCCCCGACGATGGGGCGCGCGAGCGCCTCGTCGAGGCAAGCAGGGGCCTGAGCGCGCTGCAGATCTCCGAACTGCTTGCAGCTACTGCGACAAAGAAGGCGTAGGGTTCCTCACTTCGCCGCCGGCTGCTCCAGCACGACGTCGGCCGCCGCCATCTCGAAGCGGCGCGGTTCTGGCTCGTAGTCCTCCTCGCCGAGGGCCTCCAGACGCACGATCTGCCGCCCACCCATGCCGATGTGCCCCCGGTCCTCGATGACGCGGGCGCGGACCAGCCACCCCCCCACGGTGTAGGTCACCACGTCGCCGGGGTGCAGGTCGTGCGAGGTCGAGGGCATCATGTCTACGGTACTACCACGGTGACCGACCGACAAGCCCGTTCAACCGCAGGGCCATCGCGGCGTCCATGGTGGCAGCGAGCTGATCGCACGCCCTGCGCCAGTCGGTCACGTCACCGAGTCGGAGGTCTGTGCGGCCGCCCCCGAGATCCAGGTCCGCGGCTACGAAGTCCTGGTGCGCGATAGCGTTACGCCAGCGGTTCAGGCGCTCCAGCCGCGCGCGCCGGCCCGATGTGCGAGCGTCAATCTGGGCCATGGCCGTCCAGATGCTGAACTGGAACCGGCCGAAATCAGAGCCGATGTGTCCCGGCGTCGGGTTGCCGGTGTCGAGCTTGCGGCCCTCACTCAGCCGGTTGGTGACGATGGGCCGCACCCACGGATCGGCAAGAGCGCCGACCACCTGGTCGATAGCCTCGGTGTGAAGATCCCGGCAGAACCGCTGGAAGTGCGAGGAGAGCAGGACGGCGTAGGCCTGCGTGACCTGAGCGGTCGCGGCGCGTCGCCCACGCTGGATTCCCGCGACGCTGGCGTGGGCCTCAACGATGTCGTCGAGGTCGGCGCGGGCCGGGCCTCGCCAGCGCTGGATGGAGTTCGACGACACCCTCCCATGTACCTCGGTCGCGTCCCCTCTGCTGCCGACACCGCGTCGAAACGGGTTCCTTTCGGACACGCTTTGAACCTGCCTTGTGGACGCCGATCACCGCCGAGGACGGGACCGCCTCGGGGCTCGGGCTTGTGGACCCGGTGCGCAGCGACCCGTTGCCCAGCTTCGCGACGACGGCCAGCGGCGGCAGGCGGCGGGTCGGCGGGCCGCTCGGTGCTCGCCGGTCGTCGGCCGGGCGAACGAGCAGCGCCGGGCAGCGCCGCTGCACGGGCCATTCCTTCGCCGCTTGCCGGGCGCAGGGCGCGCCAGCCGCCATGCCGCCTCCGATTATTCCATTCCAGATTAGCATAGGTATTCCTTGTGGAATGTGGCCGCTTCTGGCTCACCGCGAAGGCGCTCCTGCGCCCCGCTGGGCGTCCCACATCGCCCTCCGCAGCGTCGGCCCGAGGAGCGCACTCGGGTTCCCTTCCGCCTTCGACACGGTGCCCTGCGTCGTGCCGAGGCGCTCGGCGAGCACGCCCTGCGAGAGCCCCAGCGATGCACGGTAGGCGGCGAGGTCCGCGCCCGCGAAGGGCGGTGGCTCGGGAGGGGCGGGTGCCGCCGGCGGCGGCGGCGGGGGCAAGGGTCGCGACGCGGCGGGCGACGAGATGGCTGAGCGGGTGGGCGTGGATGGCCGGGTCTCGCTCGACGGTGACGGCCTCGGGACCGAGCGCGTCGGCGGCGGCGCCGCGGCCGGGATCGGCCTGGCGGACGGCGGCGCGGGCCGTGGTGCAGCGGGGGCCAAGGGTGGGGCGAACGCCGGCAGCGTCGGCGGCGGGTTCAGCCTGGAAATGGGCGACTCCCGGCGGGCCTGGACCTTCGGCGCGCTCACCGTCGTGGGCGGGGTTGCAGTCTTCGGCGCAGGGACCCGCGCCGTCGGCGTGCCCGCGTGAGAACCCGCCGACGGGCCCGCCGTCACCTGCTGCGGCGGGGGCGCGGTGCGCCGGGTCGGCCTCGGCGCGGGAGGGACCGGCCGAGCAGGGCTCCGAGCAGGGCCAGCCGCGCGGTTGGGCGTCGTGCTCGTCATGGACTTGCTCGCCCCCATCTTGGCCTTTGCCGCCCGGTCGGAAGCCTCACGCTCGGGACGACCGGCCTCCCACGCGGCGTCGTCGCGCTGAGCCTGCTCCCACACGCCAGCCCAAATCGCGTCGGACTCCCGGCAGTACCTGGAGAACTCGCGCTTCGACTTTTCGGCCTTCCGGGCGTTCTCCACTTGTACCCGTGCCGCCTCGGCCTCGGCCTCCACGCGGGCCTTCTCCTTCTTCCTGGCGACCCGCCGCCGCCCGGCCCCCTCGGCGAGCGCCTGCTTCGCCGACCGCAGGAGCCACCGTCGGAAGTTCCGGTCGTTCTGGTTCCTCTCCTTCGTGCCCATTTGGCTG
>CANKOI010000068.1 GCA_947484175.1 Deltaproteobacteria bacterium | reverse complement strand
GGCCGACATCACCGGGTTCGCTGCCACCTCCTTGCAGCCGAACGCGGGTAGCCAAGGCGAGTACGCCGGGCTGCTGGTGATCCGCGCCTACCACCGCAGCAGGGGCGACCAGCATCGGAACGTTTGCCTCATCCCGCAGAGTGCCCACGGCACCAACCCCGCGAGCGCCGCGCTCGCCGGAATGCGTGTGGTGATCGTGAAGTGCGACGCCTCCGGAAACATCGACGTGGAGGACCTGCGCGCCCGCGCCACCGAACATCGCGAAGCCCTCGCTTGCCTGATGGTGACGTACCCGAGCACGCACGGTGTATTCGAAGCCGCTATCAAGGACATCTGCGCGATCGTGCACGAGCACGGGGGTCAGGTGTACATGGACGGCGCGAACCTCAACGCGCAGGTGGGGTTGGTGCGCCCCGGCGAGCTCGGCGCGGACGTGTGCCACATCAATCTGCACAAGACCTTTTGCATCCCGCACGGCGGCGGCGGTCCGGGCATGGGCCCGATCTGCTGCGCCGCTCAGCTTGCGCCGTTCTTGCCCGGGCACGGCGTGATGGGGCTGGGTGGGCCGCAAGCGATCGGCGCGGTGAGCGCGGCGCCATGGGGCTCCGCGAGCATCCTGCCGATCAGCTGGGCCTACATCCTGATGATGGGTGCGGATGGCCTCACGGCCGCCACGAAGATGGCGATCCTGAGCGCGAACTATGTGGCCTCGCGCCTCAATCCGCACTTCCCCGTGCTCTATTCGGGGGAGAACGGGCGAGTCGCCCATGAGTGCATCCTCGACCTGCGGCCGCTGAAGGCGGCCACAGGCGTGGAGGTGGTGGACGTGGCGAAACGCCTGATGGACTACGGCTTTCACGCGCCTACCGTGAGCTTTCCTGTCGTGGGTACCTTGATGGTGGAGCCGACCGAGAGTGAGAGCAAGGTGGAACTCGACCGCTTCATCGACGCGATGATCAGCATTCGCGAGGAGATCGCGAAGGTGGAGCGCGGCGAGTGGCCGCGCGCCGACAACCCGCTGAAGAACGCGCCACACACCGCCACCGCCGTGACCGCAGCGGAGTGGGCGCTCCCCTACTCCCGTGAGGTTGCGGCCTTTCCAAGCCGCCACCAGCACGCGTACAAGTTCTGGCCGCCGATCCGCCGGGTGAACGACGTGTACGGGGACAAGAACGTCGTGTGCGCGTGTCCGCCCATCGAGGACTACGAAGACTGACGGGGGCAGGCGCGGTGCATACATCTCGACGGCGGAGGCTTGCGTGCGACTTCTAGGCATCCCAGTACGGATCGAACCCAGCTTCCTGCTGATCAGCGTGATGGTGGGCGCGTTCGGCGGAACGGTGATGGAGATGATCACGTGGGTGGTCGTCGCCTTCGTGGCGATTCTCGTTCACGAGATGGGCCACGCCTTGGTGATGAAGGCGTACGGATTCGAGCCCTACATCGTTCTGCACGGCTTCGGTGGATTGGCGGGCCGCGAAGGGAGCTTCGGGCGAACCTCCATCTGGCGGGAGGTGGCGATTTCGCTGGCCGGGCCGGGCGCAGGGCTCCTCCTGGCGCTGCCGGTGTTCATTGCGCTGACATTCATCCCGGCCGCGGTGCTCGGCGGGCTGTCGAACATGCTCGGCATTCTCCTGACCATCACCATCTTCTGGTCGGTGTTGAACCTGCTCCCCATGATGCCGCTCGACGGCGGCAATGTGGCGCGATTGCTCTTTTTGAGGTTCGTCCCCAGCCGACCCCGGCTGCCGTACTACCTCACCATCGTGGTGGCGATGGCGTCGATCCCGCTGTCGATCATGGTGGGGATGTATTTTTGGGCGGTGATCTGTCTTTTCTCGATGATCCAGGCGTTCGGGGCGGTGCGCGCGCTGCCGGCCGTGGTGGGGGTGCGCACGCAGGTCCGGCCGAAGTCAGGGCAGGCGGTGGCGTTTCGGGCGAAGGAGGCGGTGGCCGCGGTGAAAACGGCGTCGCCGAACGATGACCCGCTGCAGGCGGCCCGATCCCGCTTTGTGCGGTCGCCCGACGTGGAGACGGGCACGTCGCTGGTGGAGCTTTTCGTGGAGGCGCGGCGGTTCTCGGCGCTCGCGGCCATCGCCGCCGGCCCAGATGGGAAGGTGATTCCCGGGGGGGTGCTCGCCGTGGCGGCCGGTGCCGCGCTGGAGGCCCAGGCCGCGCAGGCGGCGGTGGATCTCGCGGAGTTGGCGCACCGGCGAGGCGCCGGCGTGCACGCCTCCGCTGTGCTGGCTCGAGCATTCGGCAAGCTGGAGCGTCTCGACGAAGCCGCCGTGTGGATTGAGCGCGCCTTGGCCGACGGCCTTCTGGACCCTTCGGCTCTACGTACCGCTCCCGAGCTGGCAGTTCTGGCCGACGATCCGCGGTGGGAAGCGTGGGCGGCCGGCCCGGTGTCCTGATGTCAACGGAACGCGGTTTGCACATGAACACGGCCCGCTGTGCCTTCCGAGGCCACCGGCTGGCAAGGGACCTTCGCCCCCACGGCGCCGCGTCCTGCGCGGCGACTACCCGTCCAGCGAGGGAGATGACTCTGCCGGCCCCTCATGCTGCGACAAGGGCCGCGCGCCCGCGTCGCGCGTGAACAGAAACGCCAAGAGGAAGATGCCCAGTCCCACCCAGATGGCGCTGTCGGCCACGTTGAAGATGGGCCACACGTTGGTTTGGAACTGTGCGAGGGCCCAGTCCCGCAGCGGGCCTGAGCCGGCCGCCACCTTGATCATGTCGGTGACCTGCCCGAACACCGCTCGGTCGATGCCGTTGCCGAGCGTACCGCCCAGCAGCACCCCGAGGCCAGCTGCGGCCCAACGGTCCCCGGTTTGGAGCAGCCGCGAGGCCACCACGATGACGACGGCGGCCACGACCGTGAAGGTGAGGAAGAACGTGAGGCGGTGGGGGCTGTCCTCCATCATGGAGAAGGCGGCGCCCCGGTTGGTGGCGTGGGTGAAGCCAAACCAGCCGGGAATGAGCATGAACTCGTCCACCCGCTCGCGCAACAGCGCCCGCGTGAGCCACTTGGTGCCCTGATCGAGCGCGATCACTCCGAAGGTGGCTGCCCACATCCAGCGCAGTTTGGGGCTCATGCCGTCGCCTACTCGCTGAGCGTGACCTTGATCATCTTGACCGGCTTGCTCAGCGGGCCGCCGCGGCTGCCGAGGCCTTCGATCTTCTTGACCACGTCCATCCCCGAGGTGACCTTTCCGAAGACGGGGTGCTTGCTGGGCGTGCTGGTGTTGAACCAGTCGAGGAAGGAGTTGTGCACCGTGTTCACGAAGAACTGAGCGCCGCCCGAGTTCGGCGCGCCGGTGTTGGCCATCGAGAGGGTGCCGGGCTCGTTGGAGAGGCGTGCGGTGAACTCGTCGGCCACGCGGCCGAGCGGGCTGGAGCCGGTGCCGGCGCGGGAACTGGTGGGATCCTTGCTGAACTCGCAGCCGAACTGGAGCATGAAGCCGGGGATCACCCGGTGGAAATGGAGGCCGTCGTAGAAGCCGAGCTTGATGAGGGCCACGAAGTTGCCGGCGGTGACGGGCATCTGGTCGAGGAACACCTCGGCGGCGAAGCTGCCTTCGGAGGTTTCGAACGTGGCGGTGGGGTTGGGCATGAACACTCCAATAAGGGGCGCCCCGGCTAACCGGCGGCTGCCACGCGCGCCCTAGTCCGCTTCGTCCTTGTTCGCCTGCGAGGCGGCGGCCGCGGCCGCGTCCTCGGCGGCGCTGTCGGCTTCGAGTAGCGTGACTGTGGTGAGAACGTCCTCCTCAGGGGTGTCGTTTCGGATGAGCAAAGGGCCGTGGGTGGCCCGGATTTCGCGCGCGCGCGTAGCGGCCGCCCGTGCCGCCGCGGTTTCCCCTCTCGCAAGGCTCTCCTCCGCGCGCTCCACGTACCAGCCGTAGAGGTTGCTCACCAGCTCGAGGCTCCGAGTGCCGGCGAGGCGCGCTTCGGAGGCGGCGGGGTACGGGGCCATCCGCCCTGACCGCGCCACGCTACGAGAACGTTCGCCAGAATGCTGTCCCGGATGTCCCGCTCGGTCATGGGCTCGTACAGCCCAGCGGCCTCGCGGATCGCGTCGCTGGCCCAGCTGCCTCCACCTCCGGATGGGTAGTAGTTGCCCGCGATGATGAAGGCGGGACCCTTTTTCTCCCTGTCGAAGCCTTCGCTGTACTCGCTCAGGAGAACATCCTCGAACTCCGTGACTTCCACGAAGATCGGCGCCTCGCCGCTGGGGCCGTCGTACTGCACGTACATGTGGTAGGGCGCGAGTACGGGCTTCATGGCGAGGTCGAGCCGCCAGGCAACGTGGGCGAACGTGTAGACCAGTTGGTCACAATCGAGGTGGACGGCATCGGGGGTGCGGTGCACCGCGGGGTCGAAGCTGCGCGAGAACAGCGACTCGCGGGAGTAGAACACCCCGCGCGCACGCAGGCTGTCGGCGATCCACACGGGCAGTTCGCGCTGGCGGCCCGCGGCCCAGAGCGCTGCCTCGCCCGCGACCGGGTTGGACTCCCCCGTTTCCGCTGCCAGTGCCCACGCCACGTCGTCGGCCACCTTGTCCATGAACCCGCTCACTTGGGCTTTGGCCACCGGCACAAACTCGCCCTCGGTCTCCAGATACCAGGACACCGGGGAGCCGCTGTACGGATAGTTCGTCGCCTCGTGTACCCACACCTCGCCGAACGGGTTTCGCCCCGCGAGGACGCCCATCATCCGGAACGACACGAACGTCCATGTTTCGGGCCAGCCGATGGCCAACGCAACACAACCCACCGGCACCGCGGCCACCGAAAACATCATCGGGAGCACCCAAGGCTGTCCGCGTGGACCACCACGCGGGAACCCGTAGCCCGCAGCCATCGCTTCTTCGGTGAGCCTCGCCGTCTCGGCGTCAGCGGCTGTACGCGCCTTCGACACCCGGAGGAACTCGGAGCCTGTGGCGAGCACCACCAGGAAGGTGAGGAATGCCCAGCCGGGGGCGAACAGCGTGAGCGCGGTGAATACGCCGTTCACCTACAGCCAAATCGTCCACGGCACGCCCCCGCAGCCGAGGACGGCGAGCACCGGGATCGTGAGGAACAACGCCCACCGCCGCGGGTGGTTGAGGTGGATCGACAGGACGATCGCTGCGAGGCCGGCCCCCATGTGAATGAGCGGCAACGCCTCTTGCCAGGGATTTGGAAAGATCACCACCCACCACACTTGGCCGGCCGCGAAGAGCCCAGCGATGCCGGTGGTGAATAGGAGGAATGCGCCGAGGCGCGCAAAGGAGCTCAGTTCGAGTGGCCGAGGCTCTTCATTCATGAGGCCCGGTATCCCCCGGAGACCGCTCGGTGAATAGGAGGGGCAGCATGGTGCATCGGGACCCGCGGTTCGCGGAAGCAGTGAGCGCGGCCGTGGCGGACATCGAGCGCGTGAGCGATGCCGAGGTGATCGTCGTGGCGGCTCCGAAGTCGGGCTCCTACAGCGACGTGCCTTGGCGAGTGGCGCTCGGGGCCACGTTCGTGGTGCTGGCACTGTTGGTGTGGCTGCCGATCGACTTCGATCCCAACTGGTTTCTCGTGGACTGCGGCCTGGGCGCGGGCCTGTCCGCCTTCGCCGCAAGCCGGATCCCAGTCGTGGTGCGCGCCTTGGCTGGCACGCGCCGGATGACCTCACAAGTGAACGCTGCGGCCGAGGCCGCCTTCACCTCCGAGAATGTTCACGCCACCCGCGGGCGCACCGGCGTGCTGGTCTATGTGAGCGCGTTGGAAGGTCAGGTGCGGGTGCTCCCCGACCACGGGCTCCTCGGCCGCATCCCGCCCTCCCGTTTCGCTGCGCTCGCGCTCCGTGCGGACTCCCTCGACACCCTGCTCGTTGGCCTCCGTTCTCTAGGCGAACTGCTTGCTGAGCACCTTCCGTCGGTGGAGGGAGACAACCCGAACGAAACGCCCGACACCCCGCGAGTACGGCCGTGACGGTGTTGTGGTCGGTCCTGCTGCTCGCTGGCGAAGCCTTCGCACGGGCCGGCGGGGGGCAATCCTACGGCGGTGGCGGTGGCGGTGGCGGTGGCGGCGGCGGCCACGGTGGTGGCGGTGGGGATGGCGGGTCCGTCGTGTATTTACTGATCTGGTTGGTCTTTGAGCACCCCTTCATCGGCATTCCGCTGCTCATCGTCGGTCTCTTTGTATGGGCGCATTTGCAGCGCGAACCGCTGGGGAGCGGCATGACCCATGTGGTGCGCGTGGCGCCGCAGGCGGTGCGGGCCGACCTGAGCGCACTTCGGCAGCATGACGCGCAGTTCTCTGAGGTGCTCTTTCTCGACTACGCAAGAATGCTCTTCGCGCGGGTGCATGAGGAGCGCGGGCGGGACAATCTCAGGGCCGTAGCGGCGCTCCTGTCTGAGCGCGCCGTCCAGTCCCTCACGGCCGCCGGCAAGCAGCTCACCCGAGACGTGGTCGTCGGCTCCGCCCGCATCGCTCAGGCCTCGGTCGTTGGGGACCGCGCACGGCTCCATGTGAATTTCGAGGCGAACGTGACGGAGGGGGGCAAGCACCGGTGGGTGCGCGAGGTGTGGGTTTTCGTGCGCCACGCAGACGTCGCCTCACCAGGCCCGGAGTCCTTCACCGCCCTCCGCTGCTTGAGCTGCGGCAGCGCTTTGGAGAGCAAGCCCGATGGGACCTGCTCGAACTGTGGGACTCCGCTCGGTGACGGCGAGCGGCTGTGGTGTGTTGAGAGCGCTGAGCGCATCGGAGCCCGCGTACTCACCACGCTCGATCTGAGTCCGGGCGGTGGAGTGGAGGTCGGCACGACGATGTCCACCGTCGTCGCGATCGACCTGCCTGTACAGGTGCGCGCGCTTCACGCAAGGCACCCCGAGCTGGATCTGCCTGCCTTCAAGGAGCGGGCCGAGCAGATTTTCCTCCGGGTGCAGGCCGGCTGGGCCGCGCGTGATCGTGCTGCCTTGCGTCCACTGGAAACCGACGCGGTGTTCCAGAGCCACCGCTATTGGCTGGACCGCTACGACCGCGAGGGGGCCGTGAACCACTGCGAGTCCGTGAAGGTGGGGAGGGTGGAGCTGTCGCGGATCCAGCTGGATTCTTGGTACACGGCCATCACCCTGCGTATTTTCGCGGAGATGCTCGACTGGACGACGGACAGGTCCGGCCGCGTGATCGGAGGCTCCCAGTCAGAACACCGGTATTTCTCGGAATACTGGACCTTCGTGCGAGCAGCGGGAAAGCCGTGCGCGCCACGCGCCGCGCTGGACAGTTGCCCCAGCTGCGGCGCCCCCCTCGATCGCGTGGGTGAGAGCGGGCTGTGCGGCTACTGCGATGCCAAGATCACCACGGGCCAGTTCGATTGGGTGCTGGCTGGCATTGATCAGGACGAAGCAGTGAGCGGGGTGGGGAGCTAAACGGCAAGCGCCCGATGCACCGCCGCCGCCGCGTGGAGTTGGCCGCGACTCATGAGCTCGTGCACCAGCGCCGCTCGTGCTGCTTCGTTACTCGGTTCCAGCATCAGCCGCAGCTCAAGGTCGTCGGTGCTGGGTGTCAGGCCCATGGCCAGCAGGTTTTCGGCGGCGTCGGGGCGTAGAGGATCGAGCCTCCACGCGCGAGTTGCCGCCTCGGCCGCCCTCTCGGGCTGACCCACGGCGTCCCAAGCCACCGACAGGTCGCTCCAGGCTCTGGCGGTCCATGGCCACTGCTTCACGAGATCGGCCCCGATGCGGAGCGCACCCGCGTGGTCGCTGGCATGGAAGGCTGCTGCGAGGGCCTGTGGCCCGGGGCGAGGGTCGCCGGCGCGGCAGACCACGATGAGGTGATGCGCGAGGCGAGCGATGCGTTCCGGGGGGAGTGAGCGCGGCCCATCGAGCTCGAAATCCGTGGGCCGTTCTTCCGCCACGGCGGGGGCGGGACCGTACCCGGCGGTGGTCGCGAGGATCCGTTGCGGCGCGAGGCCGACCTCATGCAGGGCGAGCACGAAGTCATCGGGTCGCGACTGCAGGGTCCAGTCGGGGTGGCGGTGGCTGCTTCCCAGCGCCCGGCTGATGTGGGCGAGGTTGAACAGCGTGAGGACGGCGAGCCCACCGGGGTTCAGGGCGTCGCGGACCGTCTGCAACACGGCCTCGAGGTCCTCCACATATTCGAGGCTCCCGGATGCCGTGACCACATCGTACGTACCCGTGGGCCGCCACGCATCGAGGGTGCTGGTATGAATCCGGAAACGCGGTTCGTCGGCGGCCACGGAAGGCGCCACGTCCACGCCCGTGTAGTCGTACGTTGGCCCCAACATCCGCCCGAGTTTGCCGGTGCTGCAGCCGAGGTCGAGCACGCGCTCGCCGCCTTCGGCCATCACGATGTCGGCCACGAGGCGGAGGCGCGGATGGGCGACGTCAAAGCGCCACGTCTCGCCGTTCCAGCCCGGATCGGCCCGGCGTACGGCGGCGCCGCGCGGCAGCACATCACCCGAGGCCACGGCCACGAGCGTGTCGAGGTCCTCTTCTGCCGCCGCCCGAAGCTGTTCCACACGCGCGGCGATGCGGGGAGCGAGCAATTCGCGTTCTTCCCACGTACGGAGCAGCAGCTCCTCGAGGCCGGCGCAGTCCTCGATCGGTACTGCCCGCCCCTCGAGCCCCACCTGCTCCAACCAGCCCCACGTCTTGTCTTCGTAGGCGATCCCCACGGCCGGCACCCCCGCGGTGGTTGCGAAGACCAGAGAGTGCATCCGGGTGCCGAGAAAGAGGTCGCACGTGCCGCACTCTCCTCGCAAGGTGGCGAAGTCGAGGTCCTCGGCCTCTACGACTTCGGCGTCCGCCTTCATGCGGGCGGCGACCCGCCGGGCCGCCACGCGGTCGTCTTGCCGGTAGCCCCCGTAGCTGGTGCAGTTGCTGAAAAAGCGCACGTGGCCGCCGGTGGCGCGCGCCCAGCGGTCCGCCGCTGCCGCCACGCATTCCTCGTACCGCTCCTGAAGGGCGGCGGGTTCCGCGCTGTGGGGAAAGTGCCAGCCGCGCACGGTCACGCCGAGCAGCGGGCGGCTGCTTCGCTCTGCTACACGGACGCGTCCCGCCACCGCCGCGTCCACACCTACACGGATGGGCGCGGAAACGCCGAGGTCGGTGAGCACCTTAGCGCTGCCGGCGTCGCGAACGCAGAGGAGCGCTGCGCCATCGAGTACGTCGCGTACGGCCTTGCGCGACAGCGGCTGCACCAGCGGGCCCACGCTCTGCCCGAAGATGGCGTACGGTTTGCCGAGCCGGCGCGCGAGGTGGAGGGTGGCCAGCCGCGCGTTCAGGTTGGGTGCGTACAGGTCGTGGATGAAGCTCCCGCCGCACGAAACGACGAGGTCGGCGCGGCTGACGGCGAGCGCCACGGCGCAAGCGTCGCGGTCGTCGAGGGCTTCAATGTCATGAAAGTGGCTGGTCACGGCTGGAAAGTGGGAGACCACCTCTACGGTGACGCCTCGCGACCGCAGGCCGGTCACCATTCCGTCGAGGATGGCCGCGTCGCCGCGGTTGGAGGAGCAGAAGCTGTCGGTGATGAGGATGCGCATGGGGGCTCAGGCGGCGAAGGCTTCGGAAGCGAGACGGCGGGCGACCACGTCGGCGTCGTGAGGGGCAGCGAGGACAGGCCCGGCGTCGCCGAGGCGGGTGAGCTCGGCGGGGCGCTGCGCGAGTCGCACGAGCGCCATGGCGAGGGCGTTCACATCTCCTGGGGGCACGAGCAGGCCGTTGACGCCGTCCGCGACGAGGTCGGGAATGCCCGACAGGCGCGAAGCGATCACCGGGCGCCGCAGGGCGCCGGCCTCCGCGAGCACGGTGGGAATGCCGTCCATGTCTCCGTCGGGGGCCACGACACAGGGCGCCACGACCACGTCTGCGCGGCGCATGGCCTCCATTCCCTGCTCCCAGTCACACATCGGCCAGAGGCGTAGGCCGGGGGGCGGATTGACCACAAGGCCCTCTCCCCCGATGATGTCGAGCTCCAGCTCTGGCACGTGCACCCTCGCGCGGGCCCAAGCCGCCACCAGCACGGCGAAGCCCTTCTTGGGTACCGGGCGCCCTACTGCGAGTACCCTGCGGAGCGCTCGGGGAGCGGGGGGTGCATCGGCCATCAACTTGGCGAGGGCGGCGGCGTTGGGGATCACCACGATCTTGGCGGCGGGAACGCCGCGATCCCGGATGAAGTCGCGGTGAAAGCGGGAGATGGTCACCACTCGCTTCACGGAGCCCGCTACGGCAGCCCACTCGTCGAGGCGCACGGCGGCGTCGCGGCGAAAGATGTCGTACGCGTGGGCCGTGAAAGAGAAGGGGCGACCCGCTTCCGCGGCGAGGCCGGCGAGCGCGCGCACTCCGAAGTCGGCGAAATGGGCGTGGAGGTGGTCGAAGCCTCGGAGCACGGCAGCGGCGCCCTCGCGCCCCACATGCACCGGAACGAGCGGCACGCCGTCTTCCCCCGCTCCGAACCGAATTTGGTCTGAGCCACGCTGAAAAGTCACCACCTGCACGTCAAATCCCAGTCTTCGCAGCGCCGCGATCTCGGCGTGGACGAAGGTCTGAGAGGCCACAGGGTACTGGGCCACGACGTAGGCGATTCGGCGCATGCGCGCCCATCGGTCAGCACAGATGGAAATTGAGTTGGGAATTCTCGCTCCGGCCCTGTGGGTTCGCGGCCCGATGCCCCCCCTTCGGATACCCTTCCGCATGCACCTTCTTTTTGCCTTCGCGTGTGTGAACCCCGATAGCGCCGAACCGGCGGGTCCTGGCCGTCCGACCGACACGGACTCCACCGCCGATACCGACACCGCCGACACCGCCGACACCGCCGACACCGCCGACACCGCCGACACCGCCGACACCGCCGACACTGGCCCCACCGTGGCGAAGTGGCAGTTCCTCGTCTACATGAACGGCGACAACGATCTCGAAGCTTACGTACCGCACGACCTCAACGAGCTTGAGTTGACCGGTTCGGGTGACGGCGTTGAGGTGTTGGTGCAGGCGGATCGCATCGAGGAGTACAGCGACAAAGACGGCGACTGGACGGGCGTGCGGCGCTACCGCATCGAGGCCGATGACGATGTCCTCGACGTGTCGAGCCCGGTACTCGAGGACCTTGGCGAGCTCGACATGGGCGATCCCGCGGTGCTCGCCGACTTTTTGACCTGGGCCGCCGCCACCTACCCCGCCGAGAAGCGAGTTTTGGTGATGTGGAACCACGGCGATGCGTGGCTCTTTCAGGACCCCGAGGCCGCCGCTCCCCCGCCCGGCATCTCCTACGACGACACCGACGGCGGCAGCCTGAGCTTCGCGGAGGGAACGTTCGCGGCCGGAGTGCAGGCGAGTGTGGAGGCGCACGGGAAGTTCGAGGTCATCGCGTTCGATGCCTGCAACATGGCGAGCTGGGAGGTGATGCACGCCCTCCAGCCGTTCGCCCACGCGGTGGCCGCCGCCGAAACGTCGATTGGCTGGGAAGGGCTCCAGTACGGCCCGGCGCTGGCCTGGCTGCGCACCAACCCCGAGGAGGCGCCCCAGGCCTTCGCCCAGGAACTGGCGCGCGGGGCCGTTGAAGAAGGGGGTGAGCCCACGTTCAGCGCCACGGATCTCGACGCGCTCCCGGCGATGAGCGAAGCCATCGATCAGCTCGCCGGCGCCGCTCTCGCCGATCCCGATCTCGCCAGCGCACTGTTCGGCTACCGCCGGCGAACGCGAGGCATGGATGGCACCTGGAAGAACTGGTACCTCGACGCCGGCGATCTCGCTGCCGTCATCCAAGCGGCCGGTGATCCCACGCTTGCCCCGCTGGGCGCGAAGCTCTCCACTGCCCTGCAAACGACGGTGGTGCACGCCTACGGCGACGAAGACTATGGCTGGAGCGGCGGCCTCACGCTGTGGTTCGACCCCCTCGATGAATACATCGACACCTACACCGATGGGGCTGGCGCAACCTGGTCGCAAGACACCCGCTGGGGCGAGCTCATGCGGTCCTACGCCGAGAAGTGAGTCGAAAGGAACCAGGCCGCCGCTTTGTGCAACGCTGCCAGCCTCCGTAGGGTCCCATGCCGTCTACTCCCTCCCTCTGCTCCCTTCTTTTCTGGCTCGCCGCCTGCGAAACGGGCGCCACCATCGACGATGCCGAGCCGGGTGGGAAGGACGACAGCGGTGGCGGCGGCGACACCGCGGCGGACGTGTCGCCATGGGCCGGTGACTGGACTGGCCTCGCCACGGGCTACGCGGCTTTCGACGGCACCGACTGGGAGGTCGACGCCTACTGTGAAGGCGACGTCACCCTCACCGTGGCCGACGACGGTACCGCCACCGGGACCGGCACCTGCACGATTCTGTGGGGCCCCTACGTCGATCTGGTGATGGATGTGGTGGCGACCGCCACCTACAGCCCCGCCGGCGTGGTGACGGCCACCGTGGGCATCGACGACCCCGAGAGTGAGCGTGGCTTCGCAGAGGCGGCGATGGAGGGGAAGGTCGACACCGCCGCGCACACGCTCGCGCTCAGCGAGTACACCCTGTACACGCCGGTGGGGCTCGACCCTCTGGACGCCTTGGTGAGCCTCAACCTCTAGTGAGCGGCGGCCCACCGCGTTAGCCCCCTCCCGTGGCTCTCCCCCGTCGGGTGCTCCGCGTCCAGACCGGCACGATCGTGTCGCCGTGGGGCGTTCCCGCGGCGGAGATCAAGGTGCTGGGTGTGCCACTGGCTGCCCGGCAGGATGCAACCCTTGCCCGCGTGGGCCTGCGGGTCGAAGGCTCGGTCGCGCCCGAGGAACGAGGCCGGGAGCCCGACGCCCTTTACGTGGACGACGACCTTGATCTTGCCGCAGGAACCCTCCGCAATTGGCTCAAACGTGCCGGGGCGGGTGCCAGAATGGCGTTGGCCGAGCGGCCGGCGCGGCTCGGCGAGCTTGAGGTGGAGCCGCAGGCTTGGTATCGTGACGGGGAGGTGGGTGCCGAAGCGCTTCCCGGCAGCGAGCCGGTACGCCTGCTGGGGGTGCAGTGGGGCGGCGGCGAACGGGCGGTGCGCGTGGACCCCTTAGGGTTTACCGGAAAGGGTACGTTGCCGGGCCCCTTCGGCGACGGGCAGACGATGGAGTGGGCCATTGATGTGCGAACGGGGGTCACGGTGCGCCACTGGGTGCATGTGCTGCGGGCGACGTACGCGGCGATCGGTGTGGGAATCTGGGAGCAACTGGTGCTCGCCCCGTGGAGCTCGCTGTACAGTTGGCTCCGTTGGCCGCTGCATCCCCGTGCAGCGCGCATCGGTCGCGGGTGCCAGATTCACCCCACCGCACGTTTGGAGGGGTGCATCCTCGAAGATGGGGTGCACGTCGGGGCCTACTCCGTTCTCCGCGGTTGTTGGGTAGGGCAGGGGACACACATCGAAGACCATGTCACGGCGCGGCTTTCTGCGATCGGTCCGCTCGCACACGTGGGAAATTACTCGATGTTCAACCTGTCCACCATCGGCGAACGCAGCAGCGTGGGACACATCGGCGCGCAGGCCTCCGTGATCGGGGACGGTTGTTTTGTGAGCACGTTTGCCACCCTTCACGACCTCAACTTGCGCGGAAATGTGCGGGTGCGTTTTGGGGAGCGGCTCGTGGACACTGGGGTGCCCTTTCTCGGAGTCGCGCTTGGGCACGGCGTTCGCCTCGGAGCCGGGGTGACGATCGCCTCGGGGCGCGAGGTGCCGAACGGCGTACACGTCGTTGCGGAAGGGGCGGTGTCCCGCATTCCGGCTGACCTTCGCCCGGGGAACTACACCGCGTCGGGGGGGCGTCTGGTTCCGGAATCGGGCCACGAATGAGCCACGCGCCCGCGGCGCTCCGCCCCTTGGTCATCACCGGTCCCACCGCCTCTGGGAAGTCGAGCGCGGCCCTCTCGCTGTGCGAACACTACGGCGCCACCCTGCTGGCGATGGACGCGATGACCGTGTACCGGGGGATGGACATCGGCACCGCCAAGCCGACCTCTGCCGATCGCGCCCGTGTGCAGCATGAGGGTCTGGATCTACGTCATCCCACCGAGGCCTTCTCCGCCGCCGATTTCGTGGCGCTGGCCGAGGCCGTGCTCGCTCGCGGCGGCCCGGTCGTACTCTGCGGCGGCGCGCCCTTCTACTTGCGCGCGTTTCTCGATGGTCTTGTGCCCACCGCCCCTGTCGATCTCGCCCTCCGCGCCGAGCTGCAGGCGCTTCCCGACGCGCACGCGCGACTCGCCGAGGTCGACCCCGCACTTGCCGCACGGCTCCACCCCAACGACCACGTCCGCATCGTACGCGGTCTCGAAGTGCACCGGCTCATGGGGGTGCCGCTGTCGAGCCTGCACGCCGCTGATCATCCGATTCGCCGGCCCGCCGAGGTGGTTTGGCTCGACGCCCCCGACCTCGACGAGCGGATCGACCATCGCGTGCTGAGCATGATGGAGGCTGGCTACCTCGATGAAGTGACGGGACTGGTGGAGGCCGGGGTGCCCCGCACCGTCAAGCCTATGCAGTCGCTTGGCTACCGCTTCTTGGCCGCTCATCTGGCTGGGGAGTGTGGGCTTGAAGAGGCGGTCGCGCTCACGCAACAAGCGAGTCGCCGCTTTGCTCGTAAGCAGCGCACTCACCTGCGAGGCTTGGGCTTTGAGCCGGGTGGCAGCGTGAAGGAGGCGGCCGTGCGGGCCTTCGGGCGCCCCCCCGCCGGGGCCTCGCGCCCGGTTTCGGGATAGCGCGGCGGCATGGAACTCGTCCTCGACTTCGAGCGCCCCCTGGTAGAGTTGGGTCGGCGCATCGAAACCTTGCGGGAGACGGAGCGAGCCAGCGGGGTGGACCTCGGCGCCTCGATCCGCGAGCTGGAGCGGCAGTCGGTGGCTCTGCAGAGGCAGATTCTCGCCAACCTCACCCCGTGGCAGCGCACCCTGTTGAGCCGCCACCCCGCACGCCCCTACACCCTCGACTACGCCGCTGCCTGGCTCACCGAAAGCAACGAGCTGCACGGCGACCGCGCGGGAGAGGATGACCAGGCCATCGTAGGCATTCTGGGCGATTTTCGAGGTCGCAGCATCGTGCTCATCGGCCACCAGAAGGGCCGGAATACCAACGAAAACGTGCTCCGCAACTTTGGCATGGCGCGCCCCGACGGCTACCGCAAGGCGCTGCGCCTGATGCGCCTCGCCGAACGGTTCAACCTGCCGATCGTCACGCTCATCGATACCCCGGGGGCCTACCCCGGGATCGACGCCGAAGCGCGCGGCCAGGCCGAAGCCATCGCCCGCAACATCATGGAGATGGCCACGCTTCGGGTGCCCGTCGTCTGCTGTGTAATCGGGGAGGGCGGCAGCGGCGGCGCCCTCGCGCTGGGCGTGGGCAACCGGGTGCTCATGCTCGAGAACGCAACCTACTCCGTGATCTCGCCCGAAGGCTGCGCCGCGATTCTCTGGCACGATCGGGCCGAAGCCCCGCGGGCTGCGGAGGCCTTGCGGCTCACGGCAGCTGATTGCCTGAAGTTTGGGGTGGCGGACCGACTGGTCGAGGAGCCCGCCGGGGGAGCCCACCGCGCGCCGGACGTGGCGATCAACTTCCTCGGCGACGCCGTCGAGGCAGAGCTGAACGAGCTCTCCGCGCTCTCGCCCACGCAGCTCACCGACGATCGGTACGCCCGCTTTCGTAAGCTGGGCTCCATCGACGACCGCGGCGAATAGCCACTCGCTCCGATGCCGCGCGCCCCGCATCGCATCGTGGTTCCTGGCGACAAGAGCATCTCGCATCGGGCCGTGTTGTTCAATGCGATGGGGGAAGGGCAGGCGCGCGTCACGGGGCTGCTGCGCGCAGAGGACGTCCACCGCACCCTGATCGGGGTGCAGCAGCTCGGCGCCCAGCTCCGCTGGGAAGGGGACGTGCTCGTGGTGGCTGGCGCGCCGTGGCACCACGGTGGCGTGATCGAGTGCGGCAACTCTGGAACAACGGCTCGCCTGCTTCTTGGCGCCCTTGCGCCTCGCGCCGGGGCCCGCCTCGTGGGCGATGCCTCGCTCAGCCGCCGCCCGATGCGCCGGGTGCTCGACCTGTTGGAGCGCATGGGGGCGGCCCCGCAGGCCCACGCAACCCTTCCGCTGGAGGTGCAAGCCGCCGAGCTTCACGGCCTCGACCACGTGGCCGTAGTGGCCAGCGCGCAGGTCAAGTCCGCCATGCTGCTCGCGGGCCTCGGTGCGGAGGGAGAGACCGCCTACACCGAACCCGTTTCCACGCGGGACCACACGGAGCGGCTGCTCCGCGCGATGGGCGCCCGGTTGTCGTCGACGATGACGCCTGCAGGCGCCCGTTTGTCGGTTCGCAGAGGCCCGCTTTCGGCGTGCGATGTGCGGGTTCCCGGCGACGTGTCGAGCGCCACCTTCTGGATGGTGGCCGCGGCAATCCGCGAGGGTCTCGAGGTCGAGCTGCCAGACGTGGGGCTGAACCCCACCCGCACCGCCGCCTTGGACGTGCTCCAGCGCATGGGCGCAGAGCTGAGGGTGGAGGACGCAGGGGGTGTGGAGCCCATGGGCGTTGTGCGGGTGCGCGGGCGAGGCCTTCGAGGCACCACGATTTCGGGGGCAGAGGTGCCTCGCCTGATCGACGAACTGCCCGCGATCGCCGTGGCTGCCGCCTTCGCCGAGGGGGAGACGGTCGTAAGCGATGCCGCTGAGCTGCGTGTGAAGGAGAGCGACCGCATCGAAGCGATCGTGGGCGGACTGCGCTCGATCGGCGTGGAGGCCGAAGCGCGGCCCGACGGATTTGTGGTGAACGGGGGCGGCGCGCGGGGAGGGGAGGTGGCTACCCATGGCGACCATCGGATCGCCATGGCCTTCTCCGTTGCCGGTCTGTGCGTACCCGTGCGCGTGAGCGAAATCTCCTCGGTGCAAACGAGCTACCCGGCGTTCTTTCCGGAGTTGGAGCGGCTGCGGGCAAGCATCCTGTCGGGCGCCTGAGTGGGAAAGCACGCGATCGGGTGCGCCGGGAGTTGATTCTCCCGGCTCAAAAGGTGTAGGATTTTGGGGTGAATCCCCGCGCGCCGGCCCCCGCCCTCGCCCTCAGCGCGGTGCTCTGGCTCGCCGCTTGCCTAAGCGCGGATCCAGCAGCGGAGGCGCCCGCGCCAGACGTCGCGGCGTTGGATTCCGGTGAGCCCACGGCGCCCGAGCCGCCCGCACCCGAGCCGGTGCTTCTGGAGGGGGCCGCGCTCCTGCGGCGCGTGAGCCTCGATCTGCGAGGAGTTCTCCCCACAGTAGCGGAGGTGGAACGGGTGGAGGCAGATCCGGCCGCGTTCGAGGTTCTGGTCACCGAGTTCCTCGCCGACGCCCGTTTCGAAGATCAGGTCTCCGCCGTGCTCGCCGAGCGTTGGCTCACGCGTCCAGATGAATTCACGCTTCAACCGGCTGACTTCGGCAGCAGCGAGGAGGAGCGGTTCGCGGTGAATCGTTCGATTGGTCAGGAGGCGCCCCGCCTCGCTGCGTGGATCGCGGCCGAAGATCGGTCCTGGGACGAAGTCGCGACCAGCGAGTTCACGCGTGTGGATGCTCTGCTCCTCGCCAATTGGCCCGTGGAGGCCGTGGACGAGAAGGTGAGCGCGCGCGGCTGGCGAACGGCTCGCTACACCGACGGTCGCCCCGCGAACGGGGTGCTCTCCACCAACGGGCTGTGGCAGCGGTATTCGACTTCGCCCTCCAACCTCGGCCGCAACCGCGCCGCGGCCGTCAGCAGGCTCTTCCTCTGTGCGGATTTTCTCACGCGTCCGGTCACCTTCAGCAGCTCCGCGTTCAAAGACAGCGACCCCGAGACCTCAGCCCGCGCGTTGCCTGAGTGTGTGTCCTGTCATGCGAGCCTCGACCCGCTCGCGTCCGCGCTGTTCGGCTACTGGTGGTTCGACCGCTACGAGGAGAACGAGCTGATTCATTACCATGCGGAGCGGGAGGGCATGGGGGAGTGGTACCTCGGAGTCTCCCCGGCGTGGTTTGGCGAGCCGATGGACGACGCAGCCCAGCTCGGAGAGTTTCTGGTGACGGACCCTCGATTCGGCCGGTGTGCCACCGAGACCTTCGCCGAAATCTTGTGGAGGCGGGAGGTGGGCCTCGAGGACTTCGACACCATCAGCACCCTCTGGGAGAGGTTTGACGCCGCCGGGCGGAGTCCGCACGCGCTGCTCCGCGGCATCTTGGATACGCCGGCGTACCGCGTGGGAGCCGTCGCGGGGGAGGTTCCCCCAGGTGAGGAGGCGGAGTGGGGCACGCGGCGCCTGCTCTCAGCCTCCCAACTCGCTTCGGTCGTGGAGGACCTGACCGGCTTCCTCTGGACATGGGAGGGGTACGAGCAGCTCGACAACGATGTGATTGGCTTCCGAGTCATGGCCGGCGGCGTGGACAGCGAAACGGTTACCCGGCCGCTTCAGGTTCCTTCGGTGGCCACCCTGTTGGTGATCCGTCGGCTCGCGGAGGCCGGTGCGGACACCCTCGTGCAGCGAGACCTGCGCGGGGGCGCCCACGAGCTGCTCACTGTCGGGTCCGGCGATGTGCCCGGCAGCGCCGCCTTCGAGGCGCAGCTGGTCACGCTGTACATGCGGATTTTCGCGCGGATTCCTACCGAAGAGGAGAGCACCGCCGACGGAGAGTTCTGGTCGGCGGTGGCGGAGGAGTCGGGTGGCGAGGAGGCGTGGGTGGCGTTGGTGGCAACGCTGCTCCGTGACCCCGAGTTCTGGAGTTATTGATGTCGCTCACCGCCACTCGCCGCCGCCTCCTCCAGCTTGGGCTCGCGGGTGGACTCGTCCCGGCGTTGTCTCTGCCGTTTTTGAGTCGTCCGGCGCGGGCCGAGGGCTCCGCGGCCGATCGGCGGTTCTTGTTCATCTTTTGCCAGGGCGGGTGGGACCCTGCATGGGCCTTCGCTCCGCTGTTCGACAGCGGCCGGGTGGACATGCCCAGCGAGGCCGCCGCCGCCGAGGTGGAGGGGATCCCGTTTGTGGACGTGGCCGCGGCTCCTTCCGTTCGCGGATTTTTCGAACAATTTGGGGACCAGACTTGTGTCATCAACGGCCTCGAAATCCAGGCGGTGGCACATTCGGCGTGCGAGCGCATCGCGATGACCAACTCGGCCACCGAGGGGGGCGACGACTGGGCCGCGATCCTCGCGGGAAATGCGCACACTGCGCCCCTCATTCCGCATCTGCACGTTTCGGGCCCCGCGTTCGGCAATCGGTTCGCCTCGTCGATCGTGCGCGGCGGCACGAGCGGGCAGTTGGCCTCGCTACTCGACGGTGAGGCGTTGGCGCGGTCCGACTTGCCGGCGGGAGGGCTCTCGGAGAGTGCCTTGCGGCTGGCGGACGCCCGCAGCCTGGCGAGAGCGCAGCGTTGGGCCTCAACCGCGCCCGCTGGCCGAGGTGCACAGCTGGGCGAAGCGGCGGTCGCTGCCGAGGGCGCCCTCGGAGAGCTCACCGACCTGTCAGATATGCTCGTGCAAGGCGGCTCCACTGCGCTCGTCGACCGCCTCGCTCTCCCCCTCGCGGCGCTGTCGGCGGGCGTTTCGCGTACGGCGATGGTGTCCTACAAGGCCTGGGACAACGTGTTCAACGGGTGGGACACGCACCAGGACGTCTCTCTGCAGGCCAACCACTACGAGGAGCTGTTCGCCGCGCTCACGACGGTGCTCCCGGCTCTCGGCTCGAACACCACCGTCGTGGTGCTCTCGGAGATGGGTCGTTTTCCTAGGATCAACACCACGGGTGGCAAAGACCATTGGACCTACACCTCGGCCATGCTGATCGGCGCCGGGGTGGCGGGGGGGCAGGCCATCGGCGCCTACGATTCCGAGCTGTTGGGCCTGCCCGTCGATCTCGCTTCCGGGGCGCTGCACTCCGGCGGCACCTCTCTGCTGGCGGGCCACCTCGGAGCCACGTTGCTGGCGCTCGGCGATGTGGATCCTGCGGAGTACGTGCGGGGGGCCTCGCCGATTCTCGCGGCGATTCGGTGAGAGTTCTGTCCGTCCCCCCGGCTACGGATCCGTGGGCCAGGGGTCGCCTGTCCAACTCCAACACTCCACCTCGCCGGCGAGGGTGATGCCGCAGGTGTACGTGAGGCCTGCGGAGAGCGATAGGTACTTCGCCCCGAGCTCGTAGTAGGGCGCGTCGGCGGACCCATCCGGCCAACAGGCGAGGAGTCCCTCCCCCTCGGGGCTGCGGTCCGCGGCGAGCCCGCAGGTGTGGTAGCCGCCCGCCACAGCCACATCGACGACCAGGCCCTCGGGGCAGCGCCCCTCCCCGGAACTGCCCCCACAGATCGCCGTCCCGTCGTTTTGCACGAGGACGGTGTGTTGGAATCCCGCGGCTGCGATCGTCCCGGCCATCCCCTGTTTGTTGATGCACAACTTCTCGCTTCCCCAGCAGGTTGCTCGTCCGTCGTCACTCAGCGCGATCGTGTGGTACCCGCCCGCGCTCACCGTGCTCCAGCCGCTTCCGACGGGCGGGGTGGCTTTGTTCTCGGTGTTGTTCCCCCAGCATCGGAGCTCGCCCGAAAGGGTGATGCCGCAGGTGTGGTCGTGGCCCGCGTCGATGCTCACGAAGGGTTCGTCGGGAGGAGTCGACTGGCCGTGGGAGTCGTCGCCCCAGCAGGTGACGACGCCCTCGGTGTTCAGCCCACAGGTATGGCCGATCCCGGCCGACAGCGCGGTGAGATCGTGCAGATCGGGAGGGCTCGCGGCCCCCGCCAAGTCGAAGCCGAAGCAGGACGGACGTTGTTCACGAAGGACACACGCGTGGATCGCACCGACGGCCACTACCTCCCAGGGGCCGGGGGGAATCGCTTGGGGGTCGGGGAGCTCGCCAGTGTCGGCCGGGCCGGAGTCGCCTTCTGCGCTGTCGGAGCCGGCATCGGCGCGGTCGGCAGGGGGCGTCGGGGCATCGTCGGGGTGGGGCACAGCGCAGCACAGGAGCAGCAGCAGCACGCTCACGGCGCGGACCGGCAGGCCAGATAGCGCTCCAGCAACGCCAGATCATCGGGTTGTACGCCTCCCCCCCCCGGCATGGTCTGGCTGTCGATCACCCGCGCCTTCACGCGCTCGGCGAGCGCGACCACGTCGGCCTCCTCGTCGAAGTGTACGCCGGCGGGCGCGCCCTGCCGGGCTTCGGTGTTGGCCTCAGCGTGGCAGCCGTTGCAGTACGTCAGAAAGAACCCGTTGCCCCAATTCTCCCACGTGACGTTTGGAGCCTGGCGGCAGTCTACTGCCGCCTCCGCCTCCGCCATGGGCTCCACCGCGGCGGCCTCCTGAGGCTGGCCAACGGAGCAGCCCGCCACCAGAGTGCCCACAGCGGCCGCGAACCAATGCCGGACCGCGGGAACGCTCGTCGTGCGTGAGCGAGTTCTGCTGGGGTGGAGCACCGGCATTCCGGCATGATGCCAGAAATCGCGGTGGTTGACCAGCTCTTGACATGGAGAAACCCTAGGGCAGCTTCTGACTCAATCTCCTTGCATCAAACCCCGAATTCTACCGTCGGCGCCCAGTCGAACTCGTGCCGCGCTCGGCACCTTCGGCAGCCCTGGCATCGTCACGATGTCGCCGGTGAGGGCAACCACGAAGCCGGCGCCCGCACTGAGCCGCATCTCTCGCACGGTGATCGGGAAGTCGGTGGGGGCGCCTGGTAGCGCGGGATTGTCGGTGAGCGACAGCGGCGTCTTGGCGATGCACACGGGCAGGCCGGCGCCGCCATTTTTTTCGATGTTGGCGATGTCTGCCGCGGCGGCAGGCGAAACGATCACCTCCTTCGCCCCATAGAAGCGCGTGGCCACCGCCGTGAGCTTCTCGGGGTAGCTGGCGTCGAGCGCGTAGGTGAACCGCGGCTCTACGGCGGCCGTGGGGGTGTCGATCACCGCGTCGGCGAACTCCAGCGCGCCTTCTCCGCCCCGGGCGAAGGCATCGCACAGAGCCACCTTCACGCCGCGGGCGGTGAGGTGGGCGCGTACGAGGGCCAGCTCGGTGTCACGATCGTCGGGGAAGCGGTTCACGACAACCACGGCGGGGAGTCCGAGCGCTGCGATGGTGTCGAGGTGGCGGTCGAGGTTCGCAAAGCCGCGGTGAAGTGCCGCGTCGTTGGCTTCACTCAGCGCCTTTGCCCCTGCCCCGCCGTGGAACTTGAGCGCCCGAACCGTGGCTACCAGCACCACCACGTTGGGCCAGAGGCCGCCTGTACGGCACTTGATGTCCAGGAACTTCTCCCCGCCGAGGTCGAAGCCGAATCCGGCTTCGGTCACGACGTCGTCGGCGTACCCGAGGGCCAGCTTCGTTTGCACGAGACTACTACAGCCATGGGCGATGTTGGCGAACGGGCCGCCGTGTACGAACGCGGGAGTGCCTTCGGCCGTTTGTACGAGGTTCGGCATCATCGCATCACGAAGGAGCGCGGTCATGGCGCCGGCCGCGTTGAGGTGGCCGGCCGTCACGGGCGTGCCGTCGCGCTGTTCTCCCACCACCACGCGGGCGAGGCGGGCCTCGAGGTCGGCAGCATCTTGGAAGAGCCCGTGGATGGCCATCACTTCGCTCGCGGCCGTGATGTCGAACCCCGTTTCACGCACGGGGCCGTCGAGGCCCACGATCACCCTACGCAGCGCCCGATCGTTCATGTCCAAGGCCCGGCGCCATCGCACCTTACGGGGGTCGGGGCCCTCTCGGAAATAGAGGGCGTTGTCCACGATCGCGGCGAGCAGGTTGTGCGCCGAGGTGATGGCGTGAATGTCGCCGGTGAAGTGCAGGTTGATGTCATCCGCCGGTTCGAGCGTGGCCCGCCCGCCCCCGGTGCCGCCCCCCTTGATCCCGAAGATGGGGCCCAACGAGGGCTCCCGCAACGCCACGACGGCGTTCCGGCCGCGTTGTACGAGCCCCATGGCGAGCGAGATCGACATCGTCGTCTTGCCTTCGCCGCCGGGGGTGGGGTTCATCGCGCTGACGAGGATCAAGCGGCCCCGGGCACTCCGGGTGGCGCTCAAACGGATCTTGGCTCGATTGGGGCCCCAGGGGAGTACGTCATCGGGGGGCAGACCGAGGCGTTCGGAAAGGGCGGCGATGGGCGTCATGGGCTCCTCGGGGCGGCGGAAGCTATCCGAGGGCGAAGGGTCGAGGTGCGCCATCCACCCGCTCCGCACAAGCTTCTGTCCGATGGCGGTTGCTTCGGCCGGCGGGGTCAGGTAGCGACAGGGTGTGCGTCGGTGGATTCTAACGGGGCCGTTCCTCGCCCTCCTTGCCGGTTCTGCGTGCGACGGGGGTGCGCCGGTCGTCGAGGGCGAGTGGCCGGTCGGGCTCAGCGCCGACCCGGCGCAAGAGTGCGTGGCCCCGCTCGCCAGCGCCGCCTGGGTGGAGTCGGGCGAGGCGTTGGGTCTTGCGGGCGCGAGCAACCCCGACGGCGACCACACCGCGGGCGGCACGGTCGCGCTCGACGACCTCGATGGCGACGGTCTTCTCGATGTGTACGTGGGCCAGCTCGACGTGCTGCGGCTGTTCCTTGGGAACGGCGAATCCTTCGACGAGACCGAATCCACCCCGCTCGCCAACGGTCGGGAGGTCGGCACCTTCTCGCTGGGCGATCTGGATGGAGATGGGTCTCGCGACCTGATTTTCGCTGCGGCCGCTCCGTGGTTCGGTCGGGCCTCGGGCGGCGCGATGCAACGAACCGCGTTGGATCTGGGGGGCCTGTGGGATGGCGAGCACGACCCGGACACCAGCCCCGGGATGGACATGAAGGCGCTCCTGCCCGCCGACCTTGATGCCGACGGCGTACTCGACCTCTACCAGCTGATGCACGACTCCGAATTCAGCACTGATCGGGTCCTGCACGGTCTCGGCGGCATGGAGTACGCGTCGAGCGCGGAGGAGAGCGACCCCACCGGTCTTCGGGTGGGGTTTGACGCCACGTGGTTTGACTGGGATGTGGATGGCGACCTCGACATCTACGTCATTCAGGACCGGGGCAGCGAGACAGGAGGCAACCAACTGTTCGAGAACCGCGACGGGCTGTTGGTCGATCGTTCGGCCGACTGTGCGTGCGGGCTGGAGATCTTGGGCATGGGGGGAGCCGCCGGGGATTACAACCGCGATGGGTTCCCCGACCTCTACCTTTCTTCTACCGACAGCAACGTGCTGCTCGCTGCAACGGGCAGCGGGGAGTTCGTCGACGTGACCCAGGCCGTCGGCGCCGACCCCGTGGACAAGCCGTGGCGCATGGGCTGGGGCGGCATCTTCGCCGACCTCGACAACGATGGGTGGCTCGACGTCGTCGCCGCAATGGGCGACCACTGGCCCACGGCGAACCCCGAAGAGGTGCAGGAGTCGCTCCCGGTGGCCGTGTTGATGCAGGAGGGCGGTGTGCTTCTCAATCGAACCGTGGAGATGGGTTTGGACCGCGAGGGCTCCTGGCGCAGCGTGCTCGCCCACGATGTGAACGAAGACGGCGTGCTCGATCTGCTGGTCACGGACGCGGTCTTGGCTCCCTCGTTGTACATGAGTACGGGGTGCACGGAGGCGAGCTGGCTGGAGGTGTATGGTCCCGTGGGCGCTAGGGTGGAGGTGTCCGCCGGCGGTCAGCTGCAGACTGGCTGGATCGAGTCGCAGTCGAGTCTCGGGGCGGCTCGGGTACCGTCCGTTCACTTCGGGCTGGGCGGCGACTCCCAGATCGACGCTCTGGCGGTCGTGCTGCCAGACGGGGAGCGGATCGAGCGAACCACTCCGTTCGAAGGGAGGCGGCGGCTCCGGGTTACAGAAAATCCGTGAACGCCGCCGCGGATACGGAATTGCTGTGTGCCCTCTACGCGGAGGTCTCGCAACATCTCGACCTGACCGAGTCCGCCCCGGCGCTGTTCACGATTCTGGCCCGTGCCGGTGCGCTCGCCGGGTTGGCCCTCCTGCGGTGGGAGCCCGGATCCGCGAGCCTTCAGCCCGTGGCGCACGCCGGTGCCTCCCCTGCGGTTCGAGTAGCCGTACCTACCCCGCACGCCGATGAACTGGTGCGCTGGGGCCGCGCGGGGCGCGCCAGCCGCTGGCTCTCGCGAGGGGAGGCCCGCCTGCCTCGCCTCCTCGTTCCCGAGGGCACTCCCGGTCCGATCGTGGCAGTGCCGCTGGTCACGACCGAACTCCGCGGGGTGCTCCTCCTGTTCGGTGCGGAGGGAGGCCTCGCCGAGCGCGCCGACCTCCTCGCCGCACCCTTCGGTGCTGCGCTGGAGAACGACCACCGCCTGCAGGAACTTCGGAGGCTGCGGGAACGGGCCGAGGGGGACAGGGCGACCCTCCTCGCTCGCCTCCAGCGGCAGGACGTTGGGGGCGCCATCGTCGGCGCCACGGCCGGCCTCGCGGAGGTGATGCGGCGGGTCGCCCAGGTCGCGCCCACCGATGCGCCCGTGCTGATCCTCGGCGAAACGGGCTCCGGCAAAGAAGTGGTGGCGCGGGCGCTCCATGAGCAGTCGCGGCGGTCGGCGGGCCCCTTCTTGCGGGTGAACTGTGGCGCGATCCCCGCCGAGCTCGTCGACACCGAGCTGTTCGGGCACGAAAAGGGCGCATTCACCGGAGCCGTGGCCCAACGGAAGGGCTGGTTCGAGCGCGCGGACGGCGGCACGCTCTTCTTGGACGAGGTGGCAGAACTGCCTCTCGCCGCCCAGGTGCGCCTGTTGCGCGTGCTGCAAGACGGCACCGTGCAACGGGTGGGTGGGCAG
>CANKOI010000067.1 GCA_947484175.1 Deltaproteobacteria bacterium | reverse complement strand
TACGCAGGCGGCGAGTACGCAGGCGGCGAGTACGCAGGCGGCGAGTACGCAGGCGGCGAGTACGCAGGCGGCGAGTACGCAGGCGGCGAAGGAGGACGCGAGCGAGGCGCGCACAGAGCGCGACGCCGCGAGCCGCCGTGAGGCGAAGGAGGACGCCAGGGAAGCGGGCGGGGGGCGTGCGCCAGCGAGCGGGGGCACAGCGGCGAAGGAGGCCGCCCGCGAGGCGAGCGCGCAGCGCACCGCCGCGAGCCGCCGCGCCGCGGAGAGCGGGTCAGCCGCGACGGAGGCAGCCTCGAAACCAGACACGGTGCGCACCCCGGTGAGCGGAGCGGCGCCCCACGAGCGCGCCACCGCCGCGAAGGAGGCCGCCCGCGAGGCGAGCGCGCAGCGCACCGCCGCGAGCCAAGCCTCGGGCAACGAAACGGCGGCCCGGGCGGAGGAGGAAGCCATCGGTGTCACCGCGAAGTCGCCCGCCCCGCCCACGCCTCCGCCCACGCCTCCGCCCGCCACCCGTCTTCCGCCGGTACAGCCTACCGAGGTGGCCCGCGTCGGGCGCGAGTCGCTCTCCCCGCGGGCGAGCGCCCCCGTTGGGGCCGGCCGGCCGGCCGCCCCACCGGGCGCGGCCTCCGCCGCGACTCCTCCTCCACCGGCGGGCGCGGCGGGCGAGGCGCGCGAGGCGGCTCCGGCGGCCACCACGCCCGCGGCGGTCTCGCGGGTCGAGACGTCCGCGCCGGTCGCGACGCCTGCAGCCGAAAGCGCGCCCGCCCCTTCCCCAGACTCGCTCCCCCCCTCAGGCCCGGCAGCCCCGGACAAATCCGGACGCGGTCGCACCGGAGGTAACGGCGACGTCTGGTTCAAGTTCGCCCGAAGCAGCGCCCCAGACGGAGGCGGCACGGGTGTGGGCGGCACCGAATTCATCGGCGATCGCACCGTCACGGTTCCGCGCACTAAGCGGTCCCCGACGACCGCTGAACGCGGTGTCGGCAACGCACGTGGGGTGGGCGCCTCCTCCCCCGCGCCCGACGGTCATGTAAGCGCCCCCGATGCCCCCATCCGCTATGACGTCGTGGCCTCACCCAGCCCCGCCCCCGTGGCTGCCGAACCGGATGAAGCCGGCGTCCGTACCACGGAAGCCCCCTCCCCCGCCGCCACTCCCCCCGCGCGCCTGCGCCTCTCGTGGGCGGGTGAAATTTCCGATGCTCAGTTGGAAGCCTTCGCCGCGCCGGCGCCCGCGGTCGTTCCCGCCCGGCTGGTTGCGAGGCGAAAGGCACGCTCCAAGCGCACTCCGGCGGCGAACCCGGCGCCAACACCGAGAGCACCCGAGTTGCCGGCCCCACTCCCCCCGCTCGACGACGAGTTCTGGAGCGGGCCGGGGGAGAGTTTCGTGGGAGAAGGAAGCGGCGATCGGGTGGGCACCCCGGGCGAGGCCGGCGCTGACGTACAACGACTGGTGTTGAAGGTTGACGGGGCCGGCTGGACAGAGCTGACCGCACTCGACGACGACGTCGACAAAGGACTCATCGCCGCAGTGAGTGTGCAACGCACCGACCTTGGTGTGTGGTTCGCCACGGTCGACGACGCAGTTCGTGCGGCGTGGAGGCCGCCGCCCGGCGCGCTGGCCTTAGGGCACGTGGGCGCGGTCGTGTTGACGTTCGAGATCGAGCGCGATGGGATGGTACGAGCGGTGAGCGTCGTACGGTCTGACGTGGTCGTGGAGCTCGAGCAGGCCGCGCTGGGAGCCATCCCGCAGCGTGTCCCGCCGCCGCCACGAGGGTTCGCGCCCCTGAGGGTCCAGTACACGTTTCGGTATGGCGATGTCACGGGTGATACGCTCGCGCCTGGTGCGGGCTAAGCTGGGTCTGTGGCCGCGCCGCGAACCGCCTCACGAACCCGCGTCGAATGGCTCGGCCTCGTCGCACTTGCGTTGTTGCTGCATGCCACCGGCGTAGTGGTACTGGCGGCATTCGGGCTTCATTTTCGCCCCCACGCCTACGAGTCGCCCGTGCGAGTGCAGCTGCTCTCGGGCGACGTCGTGCCCGGCAACGTGACCCCTCCCACCTACGACGCTCCGGTGGTCGTTCGAGAGGAAAAGGAGCCGGAGCCGGAGCCCATCGAGGAGGAGGAGCCCGAGCTGCCCGACGGCCAGATCGTCGAAACACCTCGACCCAACGAAGAAAAGGTGCCGCTCACATCAGACTATCTGGCGGAACACGACAACGCCGTGCCCGAAGAGAGCCAGGCCCGGAAGTTCAAGATCAACCCCGAGATTCTCTCCGCCGCCTACAGCGAAGACCACAAGATGGAGATCAAGGACGCTGCCGATGTGGGGGCGTCTACTGCTTCATCCGGGGCGCTGGCCGGAGGGATCGAGGAGTCGTTCACCGGGAAGGGGGCCCCCAAGAGCTCGGTCCCCTCGCAATTCGTCATCACCAACAAGGAGGGGCTCGCGGCCCCGACGGTGGCATCGTCCCTCACTCAAGACGTTCGCGGCGCCCCGCAAAACGACCTCCTCGACGAGAAATATGGTGCCGTCGTATCGCTCAACACGCGCGAGATGATCGGCGCCGAGTACCTCAACCGCATTCGCCGGCAAGTGAACTTCTATTGGAAGCAGAACCTCGAAAACCTGTCGCCGTCGGTTCGACTCGGTAAACCGAGGTTCCGTACGGATGTATCCGTGGTGCTGAGCGCCGACGGAATGCTTGAGAGCATCAAGATCATTCGAGACAGCGGCCAGCCCGCGGTCGATGACTGCGTCGTCACGGCCTTCCGGGTGGCCGGTCCCTTCCCCAACCCTCCCGCGCAGCTCATCCGGCGCGACAACCGCGTGTACCTGCCGGAATTCGACTTCACCGTAGAAGTGGGACAGGCTCGCATGGAGTACCACGGGGTAGACCCAAGGGCCAACGTACAGTTTCCGGGCATTCTGAACGCCCCTCGTTGAGTGTGATACTTCCGAAACGAGATGCATCCACGCGAACTCGAGCTCATTCGGCCGCTCGGTGAGGGGGGGTTCGGTGCGGTGTGGCTGGCCAAGCTGCACGGGAGGGATGGCTTCCATCGGCGCGTGGCCGTAAAGCTGATGAAGGAGGGGAATGTTCAGCCGGACATCATCGCCCGACAGCGCGACGAAGCGCGGCTCCTCGGCCTGCTGCAACATCCACACATCGTGGCTGTGTACGACCTGACAGAGCACAATGGTCTGCCCGCGGTCGTCATGGAGTACGTCGAAGGGGTTGACCTTTCTACGCTTGTGAAACTGACCGGCGCTGTGCCGCTGCAAGCCGCAGTGGAAATGGCCGCCGCCGTGGCGACCGCGCTCGACGCCGGCTGGAATGCGCTGGCCCCCGATGGCGGCCGCCCGTTGCGGGTAATCCACCGCGACATCAAACCCGCCAACGTGCTGTTGACGGTACACGGGGTCGTGAAGGTGCTGGATTTCGGCGTGGCGCGCGCAGACTTCGATCGCGAAGCCCACACCCAGTCCATGGCCTTCGGCACGCCCCGCTTCATGGCGCCCGAGCAGTTCCTCGGGGGCGAACTGGGTGCCGGAAACGATGTCTACGCCCTCGGGGTCACGCTCTGGGAGGCCGTGATGGGGGCCACATGGGAGCGGCCTGCACTGGTAGAAGAACGGTTCAACGAGAAGGTGGCACGTCAAGTCGGCGCGGCCCCCGAACCGGTGCGTGCGCTGCTGCTGAGCATGCTCTCCTGGGATCCGGTTTGGCGCCCGAGCGCTCGGGAGGTCGCCACCGCGCTGGACGACGTCCGTTCCGAAGGAGAGAGCCTTCGTGCCTACGCGCTCCGCGTGGTCCCTGGTGCGCTCGCGATCCACTCGGCGGCACTCGTGGAGCGCAGCAGCTCCCGCGGCTCATCCGCGCCCGCAGTCAGCTTGCCTACGCCCGACTCCGCAGCGGCCGACTCGGGCCCGAGCCTGGCTGCTCCAGCCCCGGTGCCGCTGCGGTCCCCGTCGAGAGGCCCGCCGCTCGCCCTGCTCGCGGCTGCCGCCGCCGCAGCGCTCGCGGGGCTTGTTCTCTTAGGGGTCGGAGGTACGCTGCTGGCGTTCCGCGCCCGTACGGGCGCGGCGCCTGAGGCGGAGCCAGCCTCTGTAGCAGTCCGTTCGCTCGACGCGGCGGTGGAGCCCGCGGCGGGGATGGAGCCGACTGCGGCAGTGGAGGGCGCGGCGGTGGTGGAGCCACCGCCGGGTCCGGAGGCGTCGAGGCCGGCTCCGCGCCCCAAGGCGTCCACGAGCGGTGCGGAGCTGGTAGCCGGACTCGAGACCTCACGGCCGCCGGCGCTGAAGCCGACCCTGAGGGAGCCCGCCGAACCGGTCGCAACTCCCAGCGCCCCCGCCGCGCCAGCGGTGGCCGCCGCGCCTGCCCGCACCCGCGAGCTTCGGATCATCACCGATGTGATCGGCGCTCGGGTCCGCATCGACGGCATCCCCGTGGGCACAACCCCGCTGGTTGGCCGATCCTTCAGCTACGGTTCGCATCGCGTGGAGATTGAAGGGGCCGGAATATGGATGGCCCGTTCGATCGACGTGGACGCGAACACCCCCTCCACACTGCGTTACCGTGCCAAGGAGAATTCATGGGTATGGGAATAGTCCTCCTTTCGGCCTTCGCGTTCGCCGCCTGCCCCTCGTTTGATGAAGGAGTGGAAGCGGCGATGCGCGCGCTCGTCGACGGCGTCGATCCCGTGCCGGGCTTCACCGTTGCGGAGGCCAGCCTCGCCTGCTCGGACGTCAACGCACCCCAACTGGCCCGGCTGTGGCTCGCTCGCGGGGCAGCCCTGCAGCTGGCCGGCGACGAGGGCTCCGCGGCACCGTACTACGCATCCGCACGTGCGCTCGCGCCCGGGGCGTTCGACGACCGCCTCGGCCCTGCCGTTCGCGCAACCTGGGAGGCCGCGAGTCTGGGCGCCAATGGCCGCCTCCTCGCCAACCGCCCGCTTCGGGTGGATGGCGCTCCGGTCTCGGTGTTCCCCGCCGAGCTACGGGCCGGGCCGCACGCGTTGCAGGCCCCGGAGGCCGTGTGGGCCCGGACGGTGTTCCTCCAAGCAGGCGAAGAGATGCAGGTGGAGGTGCCGCAGGGCGGGGCGCCCGCTCGGAAGAAGTCGCCGCTGCTCGCAATCCTTGGCGGCGTCGCCGTGGCTGGCGCGGTGGGCATGGGTGCAGGCGCCGTTTCGCAGACCGAGGTGATGGCCTCGGCACCGGACACCGAGTTTCTCGAGGCCGCGTGGTCTACCCAGCAAGGGCTCGGCTACACCGCGATCGGGCTGGCGGCCGTCGGCGCAGGCGGGATCGTGCTGCACTTTGTCTTGCCCTGATCGACGCGTTTACACCGCAAATCGTCGCAACCGGAAGTCATTGCCCAACGCCAAAAGCGTGCCCTCCGGCACCTCCTCCCAGCGGTCCTCATCGCCGATACGTTCGCTGGTGACGAGCAGGTGATTCACGCGATCGTGCGGCCGCTCAGCGAGAAGGCAGGGCTTCTCGGGTTCTGCGCACGTGAGCGCATCCCGGCAGTGGAACTTCTGGGTGGCAAAGAAAAGTTCGCGGCCGCAGCGTTGCGCAAAAAAATCACCGCCGTTGGTCAGCAGGAAGTTCACCACGGGAGCCTCCACACCGAGGTCGGCGGCCCAGCGGCGGATGTCACGCAGGGCCTCGGCAGCGGCATCAGCCACGGCGTGCGGGTCGGCAGCGCCAGCCCCTTCCACATCCACGCCGCGAGCCTCCAGCTTTCCCATGAGGAAATAGAAATAGGCCTCCGAATCGGTTTCGCCCAGCCGGCGAGGGCGCAGCGAATCGGGTGTGGCCTCCCGCAGCTGATCGGCCATCCGATCGAAGCCGAAAATGCTGCCGTTGTGCGCGAACAACCAGCGTCCGTTCCGAAAGGGATGCGTGTTCCAGCCGCTGACGCCCCCCACCGTAGCCCGCCGGACGTGGGCCACGAGTGTGTTCGACGACAGCCGTTCGGCCGCCTCACGGAAGGTGTCACAGTCGGCGGCTGCGGCGTCGCGCTTGACCACGTAGGCGTCGTTGCCGGTGAACCATCCGATCCCCCAACCGTGGGGGTGCTCCCGTGCCTGATCGGCAAGCGCGTTCTGCGCGGCCACCAGCGAACGGTGGGCGCGGGAGGGCACAGCCGAGCGAAAACCGAAGAGCCTGCACATTCGCCACGCCCTTATCTCGTCCGGGGTCGGCGCCTCGCTGTTGGGTTAGCCTCCGGCCGATCTCGGATCGGTCCTGTTCAACTTCAGTCTAGGAGAAATGCTGCTGATCGGCGTGGTCGTGCTCGTGTTCGTCGGGCCCGACCGCATCCCCGAGCTGATGTCTACCGCCGGAAAGTACTACGGGCGCTTTCGCCGCTTGAGCGACGACTTACGGCGGGCGTTCAACGCCGAGGTGGCCCGGCACGAGGCCGAAAGGCGGCGGGTTGATTTGGACGGGCGGCGCCAGGCGGCAGAAGCCAAACGGCAGGTAGAACGTGAGGCGGCCCGAGACGAGGCGGCGAACACGGAGGCGGCGGGAGCGGAGGCGGAGCCCGAGGCCACCGCCGCGGAGCCCGCAGCCCCCGCGGCCCCCGCGGCCCCGGAGGCCTCGCGCCCCCTCCCCCAGAGCGCCGCCCCTCGCCCCGCCCGCTTCGAGCCGCCGCCCGGCGAGCCTCAGGATCCGTGATGAATCTCAACCCCGACGACTTTCGGATGCCCATCCTGGAACACCTGCGGGAGCTGCGCAGCCGGCTCATCCTGTGCGTCGTCACGCTAGTGGTTGCGTTCTTTGTTACGTTCGCTCTGGCAAACGACATTTTTGCGTGGCTGGCGGCGCCGATGAACGACGCGCTCAAGTCCACCGGCAAGGGCACCTTAGCGGTCACGGTGGTCATGGAGGGCTTCTTGGTGCAGATGCGGGTCGCCGGCTTCGCGAGTCTGTTCATCGGCAGCCCGGTCCTCTTCTTCCAGCTCTGGAAATTCGTGGCGCCAGGGCTCTACGACACCGAGAAACGCTGGGTCATCCCGCTGATGAGCGCGTCGACGGCGCTGTTCCTTGGTGGGGCCGCGTTCGCCTACTATGTGGTGTTCCGCTACGGCTTTCCCGTCTTCCTGGAGATGAACGGCGACGACGTCCAAGCGGTGCTCTCGATCCAGAGCTACCTCGACTTCGCCGCCACCATCCTCGTCGCCTTCGGCGCTTCGTTTCAGCTGCCGGTCGTCGTGTGGTTCCTCGCGCGCCTCGGGCTCATCGACCACCTCGATATGATGCGGGGCTTCCGCTACAGTTTGGTGGGCATCGTCGTGGTGGCCGGCGTGCTCACCCCGCCCGATGTGGTTTCGCAGCTCCTCATGGCCGTTCCGCTGGTGATTCTGTACGGGGCTAGCATCGTGGTCGCGCGGCTTGTCACCACGAAGAAGCGGGAATCGGCGCTACCGGGTTAGGCCGCCGCCTCATGGCGTCGCTGGTCGATCGGTTCTGCCCCAACGTACACGACGCCCCGATCACGGCCGCCGCGTACGACCCGTGGAGCGGCGTGCTGGCCTCGGCCGACAGCGCAGGGGTGGTGGCAGTTACGCGCCAAGGCGAGAGCGCACCGGGCCTCGTGTTCCAGCCGGGAGCGGGCATCTCCGGTGCCCTGGCGCTCATTCGGGGCGGCACCCTGCTCGCCATCGGCGACGATGATGGCACGATCGGCGTGTACCGAACCGACAACGGGGAGCCTGAATTCCAGGAAGTGCGCGAAGGCGCCCGCGGGCGGGTGCGTGCGATGCGGGGGGTGTCGATCTCGCCGGAAGGCGGGCGCGTGGCGTCCATCGCCATCGACGGACTGCTTCGCATCTGGGACATCGCCAACGCGCGTCGCGAGGTGGCCTGGCAGGGCTTCGGCGGCCTCACCGTGGAGTTCGACGCCCACGGGCAGCGAGTGCTCTGCCTCGACTCGCAGGGGCAGCCTCGACTGGTCGACTTGATCTCGAATCAGGGCCTGCCGATGGATCGGTTGCAGATGCCGGCCGATCGGGCCACCTTCTCGCTCGACGGCACGCTCGTGGTGGCGGCAGGTGCGTCTGGTGTGTCCCTGCTCCGGGTGGTGGACGGTCGCCTCGTGGCGAGCTTCGCCACTCGCGGCGGGAGCGGCATCCTCGGGGTGGTGCAGAGGCCTGATGGGCAGCAGGTGGGGGCGGTGAGCACACGCAGTGTTCACGTCTTCTCCATGCCGGGGCTCGAGCCCGTGGAGAGCTTGCGGCACGGGGCGCCGGAGCCGACCGGTGCGGCCTGGTGGGGGCAATCGGGCATCCGGGTGGGAGGCAGCGACGGGCTCGCACATGGGGGGGAGAGCGCGGCGGCCGGTCCCGTTACCGCGGTCGGCGGCTTCGGGGACGTTCGGATTGCCGCACACACCAACCGCGTGCAACTGTGGAAGGGCAACCGTCAGGGGCGGAGCATCGAAGTGGGCTCGCCGATCCGCGAGGTACACGTGGATCGGGACGGTCGGTACGTGCTCGTGAACCCCGAATCGGGCTCGGTGAAGCTCTACGATGTGGCCACGGGCCAGTCGGTGTTCGATGCCGGGCCGGAAACCAAAGGCTGCCAAGCGGCGGCCGTCGGCGGCACCGTGATGGCGACTCTCTTGGCGGCAGGGGGGCTCCGGTGGTGGGATCTCGGGCGGAATCGAGCCTGGGAGCTGGCGTGGCCCACGGCGATGGCCCTCTCTCATGGAGGCACGTGGCTCGGTCTGGTCACCCCCCGCGGCGCCGTAAAGATTATCGAACCGGCCACGGGGCGAGACGCCGTCGTAGATCCGCGCCCCGCCGCCGACGCCCGAATCCGACTCCTCACCTTCGTGAACCGTCGCCCCGACCTGCTCGTTCTCGACACCGAAAACATTCTGATGCACTACGACCTCGCCCGCAGCGCGCGCGACGGTCAACCGGCCGAGCCCCGCGACGTGCTGCAGTTCGGGGCGGTGCCCGACCGGATCTGGGGCATCAGTGGAGGCCAGTTCGCCGCCGTGCGCATCCCCGACGGCGCGCATTCCACGCTGATGTTCGTCGACATCCACAAGCAGGTCGTGGTGGGCGAGATCACCGGCGCGCACCGGTACGCCGAGGTGGACGCCGAGCTCGGTTTGGCGCTTGAGCCGGCTCGCAGCGGCGCGCTGTTGGAGCGCGACATGAGCGGAGTGGAGCGGCGGGTGCTGCGAAGCTTGCCGGGTGGCGAGTGGGTGGTATTCGGCAATCGTGGCATCCTCGATGCAAGTGAATCGGCAGGTGGAGTGTTGGGGGGGTAGATTGACGCGTCAATGGAGACCCGATGCTGCTCGCCCTGCCCTTTCTCTTGGCCACGGCGCTGGCAGCGGGGTGGAAGGAGGCGATGGCCACCGGCGACTGCCGCGGAGTGATCGAAGCGTTACCCGCTCCTGAGCGCGATGTGGAGCGGCTGGCCGCGGCTCGGTGCCTCACGGTGCTCGGCGAGAACGGTCGAGCCAGCGAGGTGGCCGCCGGGGTGACCGACCGCTCGCTTCGGCCCTACGCCCAGCTGCTGCGGGCCACGGCGCTGCTGGGCCTCGACAACCCCGCCGACGCGGTAACCGCCCTCGTAGGAGTAGATGTTCCCGGGGCCGAAGACGACCTCCTGCGCGGGCGCGCGTTGGTGGAAGCCGGCCGCAGCCTCGACGCCCGGGAGGGTCTGCGGGCGCTGCTTGGGGCCCCTGGGGTCGAGGCCGAGGCACGCTACTGGCTGGCGCGAGGCGCTGCGGACCGCGGCGATCGCGAGGCCGCCCTGGAAGCCTACCGCGCAGTGTGGTCCCGCAGTCCGAGGGCGCCATTCGCGAGCCGCGCCGCCGTTCAACTCGCCGCGCTCGGTGCTCCGGTGCCCGATGTCTCGACTGCCGAAGGCCGGGCGCTGATGCTGGAACGTGCCAAGCGGCTCTTGGCCGAGCGCGAGGCCGTCGGCGCCATCCCTCTCCTCGATGCCATCGCCACTTCCGAGCCATTCGACACCCCCGCCAAACAGCTCTTCCTCGCCGACGCCCTCTTTGAGGCCAAGCTCTACGCACGATCCCGCGACGCCTATGCCAGCGCTTCCGACACCCGAGAGAACGCTGTCGCCTTCTTCCAGTACGCCCTCGCTACCGCGCGTGCCGGCGACTACCGCGCCGCCGCCGCGCTCTACGACGAGCTCATCCTCGCCCACCCCGACACCGCGCAGGCCGACGAAGCGTCGTTCAAGACCGGCTACATGGCGCACGACGCGGGACAACTGGACGATGCCATCCGTCTTCTCGGCGGCTACCTCCACAGCCGCCCGACCGGAAAGTTCGCGAGTGAAGCGCGGTGGTTTCGTGCGTGGGACCTCCACCGACTCGGGAAGGACGTTGAAGCCGCGAACGAGATGGAGAAGTTGCTCGGTGCGTGGCCACAGATCGATCTCGCCGTCGCGGCCCGGTACTGGCGAGCGCGTTTCCACGACGACCGCTCGGGCTACGAACAGGTGCTCAGCCTGTACCCCGACAGCGGCTACGCCTGGTTCGCCGCGTGGCGCCTCAACAAGCGGTACGACGCACCCCCGCCAGCCACCCGCCCCGTGCTCCCCGCCGCCTACGCAGCGGCACATCCTCAACTCGCGGTCGCACAGGCGCTGATCGAGGCGGGAATGCCTGATTGGGCCAGGAGCCGCCTGAACGGAAACGTCGAAACCCCCAGCGATCGCGCCACCGCAATCGCGCTCGCATGGCTGCTCGTCGACGCCGAGGACTACGCGGGCGCCCGCAAGCTGGCTTGCCCCCACAAAGCAGACCGGGCCGCGCTGGAAGCCTGTGTCGTGCGGCCGCACGCTGGCGCCGTGACCAGCATCGCTCAACAGTATGGGCTCAATCCCCTCCTGCCCTACGCGATCATGAGCGCCGAAAGCAACTTCAACCCCTCGGTCACCTCGCCCGCCGGCGCCCGAGGGCTGATGCAGCTGATGCCGGAACTGGCCTCTCGCTTGGCGGCCGACCGGATTCCTGGCTTCCAACCATCCGAGCTCTACCGCGCCGGCGTGAACGCCCGCCTCGGCACCACCGAGCTTGGCCTCCTCTCCCGCCGTTGGGAACGATCGGGCCTGCAACCCAACCTTCCGCTGGTCATCGCCGGGTACAACGGAGGGGGCGAGGCCGTGGACCGTTGGGTGGGCGAGTACCGCACTCCCCCCGAGATCGACGAGTTTGCGGAGAACATCAGCTTCACCGAGACCCGCCGTTATGTCCGGCGCGTGCTTGGGTTTCTCCAGACGTACCGACGGACGTACGGGGACTCCTGACGGTTCCTGCACGCCTCACCGTCAGCGAACCTCGATCTCCCACGGCCAAAGCGCAAGCGCCTCAGCCGGCTGGCTCAAAAGCAGGCGTGCGGAGTCGGGGAGACGCAGGAGCGCCACTTCCGGGACCGCCGCGACGACGAAGCGACGTGCCAATCGCTGCAGGAGGCCCCCCGGCGCGACGGGGCGGACGTCGCGGGTGCGGAACGCGGAGATGCCCGCGAGCGCCGCGGCACGCTCAAGCGCCATGTCGAGGCCGCCGAGGTGGTCTACGAGGCCGAGGCTGTGCGCGCGGCGACCGGCCCACACGCGGCCGCGTGCGTGGGGCTCGATCTCTTCGTAGGTTCGTTTGCGCCCGGCTGCCACCCGCTCCACAAAGCCGCGGTAGGTCTCCTCCAATCCCGCCCGAAGCCGCCGGCGGGCCTGGGGACTGAACGCTGTCTCACCAAAGAGGTCTGCCTGCGGAGCCATGAGAAGGTCCTCGCTGTGCACCCCCTGACGCTCCAGGGCGCCGCGCAGCACCGGCTTTCCGGCGATCACCCCAATGCTCCCGGTGATCGACGCCGGGTGGCAAACGATCTCGCTCGCCGAGGCGCTTAGGTACACGCCCCCTGAGGCAGACACGTCACCGTAGCTCGCCACCACCGGCTTCTCCTTGCCGAGCCGCGCCACGGCGCGCCAGATCAGATCGCTCGCGGGGGCGCTACCGCCCGGACTGCTCACCCGCAGCACTACACCCCGCACCCCCCTCTCCTCGCGAAGCGCATCGAGCGCAGCGACCACCGGCCTAGCGGCGATCGAGGCCGCAGCCGGAATCCCGGCGCCGTCCATCACGGTGCCGGAGAGCCACACCACCGCAATGAGCCCGTGGCCCAGTAGCCAACGTTCCAGACGGTCCGCCCGCGCCCAAGCCCGGTACCAGCCGGCGAACGGCACCACCCGGGGCTCCGAGCCCACTAGGGTGTGCACCTCGGCCGCCACTTCGTCGGGGTAACAGGCCCCGGTAAAGAAGCCGAGTTTGACGGCCTCCGCAGCGCTGAGCGGTGCGTTGGCCACGGCCGCGCGCACCCCCTCGGCTCCGAGGGAGGGCCGCAGGGCCGCGAGGGCATCCACCCACTCCTCCGAGAGCCCCTGGAGGAGCTCCGACATCGCTTCCCGATTTTCGCTGGAGGCGAAGCCCCGCGAAAACATCTCCCCGAAAGACTTGAACTCGCCGACCGCCTCTACGTCGAAGCTGGCGCCAAACCGGGCCAGAAGGTCACCATAGAAGCGCATCGTGGTGCCGAGGCCGACACAGAACACCTGGGCGGTGGGGCGCAGCCACGCGCGGTCGCACGCGGCTGCGAGCAGGAGCTCGGCGTTCCCGACGAACTCGAATTCCGCCACCACCAAGCGCCCGCTCGCGCGCATCGCTTGGACCGCCGCGATCGTCTCGTGAAGCGTGGCCTGCCCCCCCTGCAGCACGAGTCGGTCCACCTTCAACCACAGCCCCCGAACGCCCGGAGCATCGATGAGCGCACGGAGCTGGTGGGGTAATGGCAGCGGACTCCGCGACCCCACCGCCACTTCGAGGAGCGGAGCCCCCCACTGCCACACACCGCGGTGGGCGACGAGGCTGGCCCATAGGGGGAGGGCGAGGAGGCGGGGAGAGAGCGGGAAGGCAGGCGGCATGTGAGACCCCGCTACGGCGAGGCAAGAAGGCTGTCAATGGCCTAGCCGATGCTTGACACGGGCTCGTGCCTACCGTAGGTAGCGCCGGTCAGTCGGAGCCCGGGTGTCCACCACGATCTGCCCGAATTGTAATGCCGAAGTGCCTGCTATTGCGAATCTGTGCAAGCACTGCTTCCACGATTTTCACTACGTGCCCCCGAAGAAAAAGAGCCCATTGTGGACCCTACTCTTCTTGGCCTTGGGCACGAGCCTCGTATCGGCAATGGTTTTCGCACACATCGCTGCGCAGCAGAAGGTGATGAACATCAGCATCGACCGCGAAACGCAGAGCATCGTATTCACCACGAAGTACCCGGATCGTACGGAAGCCGACCGTGTGAAGTGGTCCGAAGTCGCCTCCGTCGAGTACCTCCTCCACGGTGAAGGAAAGCTCTTCCAGGTGTGGGTCGTTACCACCGGGAGCAAGCGCTACCTCTACTCCGAGAGCGACGACATGCTCACACTCGAGGCCCACCGCCTCGCCGAGACCATCCGGCGCCCGCTGGTGGAGCGCGACGCCTCCAAGGCGAACTGAGCGGCCGGCCCGCACAGCGGCTCCCGACCGGTTAGTTCACGGCGTCCTTCGGAGCGTGCTTGCTCGAATCTGCGTTAGGCCTGTTGTCTTGCGACTTGGCCATCGACCTCGGCACCGCGAATACGTTGGTGTACGCCACCGGTCGCGGGTTGGTGGTTGATGAGCCGAGCGTCGTCGCCATGTCGAAAGGACCAACCGGAGTGATGGGTCGGGTGCTGGCCGTCGGCGCCGACGCGAAGCGGATGGTGGGGCGCACCCCAGGAAACATCGTAGCGGTACGCCCCCTGAAGGATGGCGTGATCGCAGACTTCGAAGTGACCGAGGCCATGTTGCGGTACTTCATGGAGCAGGCGGTGGGCCGCCGCAGCTTCAAGCATCCGAAAGTGGTGGTGTGCATCCCCTACCGCATCACGGAAGTGGAGAAGCGCGCGGTGCAGGAGAGCGCACGATCCGCGGGCGCGCGCGAGGTGCTGCTCATCCCGGAGCCCATGGCCGCAGCCATCGGCGCCGGCCTCCCGGTGACCGAACCCATCGGCTCGATGATCGTCGACATTGGGGGCGGAACGACCGAGGTGGCCGTGATCAGCATTGGCGGCATCGCCACCACCACGTCGCTGCGTGTGGCGGGCGACGCGATGGACGAAGCCATCGTGGCCTACGTACGGCGACGCTACAACGTACTCATCGGGGAGCGCACGGCAGAGCAGGTCAAGCTCACCATCGGCTGCGCCGCACCCCCACCGGAGCGGCTGAGCCTGGTGGTCAAGGGGCGAGACCTCTCGAACGGCACCCCCCGCCAGTTCGAGCTCACCGGTGAAGACACCGCAGAAGCGCTTCAGGATGCGGTGGCCCAGATCGTAGAAGCGGTCCGCACCACTCTGGAGAAAACGCCCCCGGAGCTGGGCTCAGACATCATCGATCAGGGCATTGTCCTAGCCGGCGGCGGCTCGCTCTTGCGCCACCTCGACGATGTACTGCGCGAGGCCACGGGCCTGCCTGTCGTTCTCGCGGAAGACCCGCTGCGCTGTGTCGTGATGGGCGCGGGCGAGTGTCTTGAACGCCCAGAGTTGCTCAAGCGGGTGGCGCTCTAGCCCTCCGATTAGGACCACCCGCCGGGGCTCCCGGCGTCTCTCCCCGCCGCCGGGGGGGTGGCGCGCAGCGCGTTCTCCTGTTCCAGTTGCCGAACCCGCCGCTGCAACGGCACCCGCGTAGCGAGGCCCATCGCCCACGCGATTACGGCTCCAGCCGTCACACAGATGCCCATCAGCGCGGGAACCGCAATGGGTCTCGACAGCTTCCATGCGGCGAACACCACATCGAAGGAGAGCTCTGTCGTGCGCTCGCCGTTCTGCACCACGAAGGCACTGGCCACCAGCACCACGAGGAGGCCCAAAACGATCTTCGCCCACCGCATCGCAGGATCGTAGCCCGTTGTGCGCAGAATGGACACGGCCGCGCCTCCCCTGCGGGCGGCGCGGCCGGTTCACCGTCGGAGACGGCAGAGGACTACTCGGTTTCTTTCATGCGCCGGCTGAGGTCGCCCATGATGTCGCCAAACTTGGCGGAACTGTCGCCCTGCTTGCGCAGGACCTCGTTCATGTCACCGCCACGCGCCCGGTCGATCGCCGACTTCTCCGAGAGACTGACCTTCCGGTCGCCCGCGTCGATGTTGATGATCTCCGCCGCGATGGCCGCTCCATCCTCGTAGGCCGCCTGCCAATCGCCGTCATTGTTGGCCAGCTCGCTGTAGTGGATGAGGCCCTCCACGCCGTCCTCAATCTCCACGAACAGGCCGAAGTCGACCTTCACCACGATCTTTCCGGTGATGACCTGACCGAGGAAGTAGCGGCCCGTGACACTCTTCCACGGGTCGTCGCTGAGCTGCTTGATGCCGAGGCTGAACCGTTCGTTCTCCACATCGACGTTGAGCACCCGGGCCTCCACTTCGTCGCCCTTCTCGAACTTCTCCGAGGGGTGGCGAACGCGCTGGCCCCAGCTCATGTCGCTCACGTGCACGAGGCCGTCGATGCCGTCCTCGATGCCGATGAACACGCCGAAGTCGGTGATGTTGCGCACGATGCCCTTCACCACGGTGCCGGGCGCGTACTTGTCGGCCGCGGCCTCCCACGGGTTCTGCTCGAGCTGGCGCATGCCGAGGCTGATCCGGCGGCCCTCAAGGTCGATGCCCAGCACCTTCGCCTCGACGACATCGCCGATGTTCACAAGCTTGCTGGGGGTCTTCACCCGCTTGTTCCACGTCATCTCGGAGATGTGCACGAGGCCCTCAATCCCGTCTTCCAGCTCCACGAAGGCGCCGTAGTCGGGCAGGCTCACCACGCGGCCCCGAATGGTCGCGCCCACCGGGTACTTGTACTCGGCGTCCTCCCAGGGGTCGGGGCGGATCTGCTTGTAGCCGAGCGAGACACGGCCGGACTCTTCGTCGTACCGCAGCACCTTCACATCGAGCTGAGCGCCTACTTCGAAGAGCTCGCTCGGGTGCTGGATGCGCCCGTAGCTCATGTCGGTGATGTGCAGCAGGCCGTCGATGCCACCGAGGTCTACGAACGCGCCGTAGTCGGTGATGTTCTTGATCGTGCCGACCATCACGGCGCCGACCTTCAGCGACTTCAGCGTTTCGTTCTTCTTCTCTTCGCGATCGCGTTCCAGCAGCACGCGGCGGCTCAACACGATGTTGCCACGCTTCTTGTTGAACTTGATGATCTTGAACTCGTGGGTTTCGCCGATGAGCTTGTCGAGGTTCTTGACGGGCCGAAGGTCGACCTGGCTGCCGGGCAAGAAGGCCTTCACGCCGATGTCGACTGCCAAACCGCCCTTCACTCGGGAGGTGATGAGGCCGCTCACGGTCTCATCGCGCTCGACGGCCTTGGAGATTTCCTCCCAGGCCTTCATCAGGTCGGCCTTCTCCTTGGAGAGCTCGAGAACGCCATCCTCTTCGCCCATCTGGTCGAGGTACACGTCGACCTCGTCGCCCACCTTCACGCACAGCTCGCCCGCTTCGTTGATGAACTCGGAGCGACGAATGACTCCCTCGGCCTTGTAGCCCACGTCGACAGTCACGAACTCGTCGCCCACCTCAAGGACGGTGCCGCGTACGACGCTCTGTTCGCGAACGGAGCGGTCGGCAAGGAATTCGTTGAAGAAGCTCTCGAAGTCGGCACGGCTGACTTGGTCGAGGGGGAGGTCGAGATCGAGGGTCGGGTGGCTCATCAAGGGGTACGATCCGGCGTCGCCCGAGGCGGCGCGTTGGTTGAGGTCGAGGAGGAGGCTGGGGGTGCGGTCCCGCCCACCAGGATGGTGGGTGATCGCAGCGGGGAACGTGTCCTCAACACGTCAGCGCCGAGCCGATCGGAGGTTTGGAAACCCCCGGCGGCCCGCGCGTCTATCTAAGGGCTGTGGCGGTGTCAAGCGGAAGCCGGCTGGAGGCTGGAGTCCCCAGTGCCTGGCTCCTGGTCTTGGCCGCTGCCGAGGCCCGAGACCGTCGGCGGTGGGGCCCCTTCTCAAGTTGCTTCACCCGGAGGGCCGCGCATGCTACCATCCGTCCGGATATGGGAGCCTTCAATGTCAAGCAAGGCTCAGCGGAGTCAAACCGTGCCCCGGGGAACGCAGACCAGCGTGGCGCCCTCCGTTCAGGCCGGAGCTAGACCCAGCGCGTGGATGCGAAATGCAGATCGGGCCCAAGCCCTCGGACTGTCCGGACCCAAACAGTCCGTCGTGTCCACCCAGTCCCAAGCCGAGCCGAGTGCTGCGAGCGGCGAATCCCGCGGGATTTTCGGCTCCGCCCTCGATTGGGTGAGCGGGGAGAACGGGGGCGAGGCGTGGGGGACATCCTCGACTGCGCCCGCGGTAAGGAGGAGTGGGCCACCGGCCCGACGGGCGGATTCATGCCGCAAAGCCTCGCCGACGGAATGAACGATGTCCGGGAGCAAGTGCCGGCCGATGCTGCTGATAACGGGATGCACGCCTGGCACGCTGGATCGAACGCGATGCTGGCGGAGAAGCTCGGGATCGTCGGGGCCCCCCTGATCTTCGCAGGAGGCCTGTACCACGAGTCGCCGCTCGACTGGGGCTCGTTCACCGCGGAAGAGGAATTCCAGGGCGCGGTGAACCACGCCGCGGACTCCAGCATGGACATCGTGTCCAACGTGACCGGAATGGGAATCGGCTACTTCGACAACTCGGGGAACGCCGTGAAGAACGCGATCGAGGTCGGCAACAAGATTCCCGGGCCGGGCGACCCCGACCCAGCGTTCGGCGGCGGCGGTGCCTACCAGGGCCACCCCTCGAAGGCATGGTGAGTAGGCGTGGACGCGACCGCCTCGCACCCTTGTTCGGCCTGCTGGCCGCGTGTAGCGGGGAGCCGCTGAGCGGCGCCGCCATTCCCCCCGGACTGTTTGCCAACCCTACCGGCGAACAGACCGTGAAGGTGTCTGAGGAGGCCTTGGCGTTTCACATCCTCCTCACCGGACCGCGCGCGGGCCAGGTCTTCGATCGCTCGTACAGCTACCGCCTTCGCGGCGGGCGCCTTGAGCCCTACCCAGTGCGCGATGCAGACGCGGTGTTCGGCATCGGTGCGTTCACATGGACTTGGAACGGCGACCGAATCGTTCAGCATGATCGCGGAACAGGGGCGGTCCTTCAGGAGTTCTCGCGAATAGCCGCTGGGGGATAGCACCAGCGTTGGGGGTACAGCGCATGGTGTCTCCGAAAGCTAGTGCCCCAGCTACCCCGGCCGCCTACTGAAACAGCTCCACAAGCTCCTCGGTGAAGCGCCTCGACCCCTCCTCGGTGAGGTGGTCGAAGTCGTTGAACGCGCTCCCATCGTCATCGAAGCGCGTGGAGAAGTCGAGAAGCGCCGTGCGCGGGAGGCGCGAAGCCAACTCCCGAAAGGCCATCCGGGCGGCCTCCTGGTACTCCGGCTCGATGGTGTCGCGAAGCATCGATCGCATCGGCAGGATCACGAGGAACGTGCGCTGGGCGGAAGCCGCCCTCACCGTCGTGGCCACGGCATCCAAGCACTCCGAGTTCACGACCGGCACCCACTCCGTCATCGGCGCGCCCAGGAGGAAGGCGCGCCGCTTCAAAGCGTTCTCCGGTGTACGCTCGGGCGCGGGCTCCCCTCCCCACCGCGACAGCGCCTGACGCCCGCCGCGGCGCAGGTCCGCCACCGCTTGCAGAGCGTGGGTCGGATGCTTCACGTGCTCCACCACGTCGTGCCTGCGCCCGCTCCCCGCGAGCCAGCGGTGCGGCAGTAGCGTCATCGACAACGCGCTCGCCCGGTTTTCCACCCCCAACGAGGGCGCCGCGGCGAACCATGCGGGCTCAAGGGGGATGTGCGGGATGGGTGCGCGACCACAGCTCACCTGGTCGAACAGGAGGGCGTTCACCTCCACCACCAAGACGTCCATTCCGGGGCTGGCGTTCGAGCTGGCGAGGAGCTTCGGGTAGCTGGGCGGGAGCGCGTTCTCCGCAAGAGTGTGGCGGGCCACGCGCTGCCACGTGCTGTCCGTACCGGCGGAGAGGGCGCCGAGGTCTACGTCGGCACCCAGACGCGAACTGCCAAGCAGGAGGCCGCGAACGGGGCCGTCGCCGACCGGTAGATCGCCGGTCCAGAAGGGCTCGCCCCACTCGCAGTGCGGCTCATGCACCGAGAGGGTCCACCACGCGGCGAGCGGCCCTCCGACGAGGGGGAGCAGGAGGCCGAGAATGAACGTGAGCGGGCGAGGCAAAGGGGGGGTCCGATCAGAAGTTGAAATAAATAAACGGCGCATCGGCGGCCTTCACCGCCACACACCCAAGGTAGCCGGCGCCTACCATGAGGCCCTGCCCGAACGCGGTTCGCGGCCACGGCACCTGGAGGCCTGGCCGAGCGAACGCCACGACATGAACGAGCACCGCAGCCGCCGCCAACGCCAGCTGCGGCCCCGACACATCGAGTCGCTGCGTCCCGTTCGTGAACCCCAAAAGGCGGACCAAGTATTCCTGCGCTGAGCCGAGGTCCGGAGCGCGGAAGAACACCCACGCCACCAGCACCGTCGCCATGGTCAGCACCCAACCCGTCGCCCCGCCCGCGCGCGAATCCCAGAAGCGTGCGTGGACAGGACCTCGCCAGAACCTACGGTACGACCACGCGACAGCCTGACCCACCCCATGGATCGCGCCCCACACCACGAACGTCCAGTTGGCGCCGTGCCAAAAGCCGCCAATCAGCATGGTGGCCGAGAGCGCAAAGAGGGTGCGCGCTGTGCCTGCACGGCTCCCCCCGAGCGGGATGTACAGGTAGTCCCGAAGGAACCGGCTGAGCGAGATGTGCCACCGACGCCAGAACTCTTGGAGCGAGCGGCTGATGTACGGACTGTCGAAGTTGTCGGGGAAATGGATCCCGAACATCCGAGCCAGTCCCACCGCCATCTGAGAATACCCGGAGAAATCGAAATAAATCTGAAAGGCGTAGGCGACTAGCCCCACCCCGAGGTCCACGCTGCCGAAGCGCCCCGGAGCGGCGAAGGTGGCATCGGCGAGGACCGCGAAGTTGTCCGCGAACACCACCTTGCGGCCAAATCCAAGTACGAAGTCCTTCGCGCCCACCAGAAGGTCATCGAGCGCGGGGGAGCGTTGCAACCGGTCGAGCTGCGGCAGAATTTCGGCGGCGCGCACGATGGGGCCGCTCACGAGATGAGGGAAGAACAGAATGAACGTGGCCAGTTTCGGCAAGTCGCGGGTGGGCGCGAGCAGACCCCGGTACACGTCCACCGTGTAAGAAATGGCCTGAAATACGTAGAAGCTGATCCCCAGGGGCAGAATGAGCTCGGGGACCGGCACGCTCCAGCCGGTTCCGAGGAGCACAAATCCGTCGTTCGCGGCCTGCGCCAAGAACCCCGCGTACTTGAACGTGCCGAGCATTCCCAGGTTCATGGCCACGCTGGCGCTCACCAGCCCGAATCGCCCCCTCTCCGACGTGGAGGCATGAATCGCCAGCGCCAGGAAGTAGTCGGCGACGATGTTCGCCGCGAGCAGCCCCATGAACGGGAGGCTCCAACTGGCGTAGAACCACACGCAGAAGAGCAGCACGCCGTACCGCCGCACCGCCCCGGTGGGTGCCACCACCGACGCAAGCAGCGCGAGGATCAGGAAGACGAAGAACTCGTCGCTGATGAACAGCATTCAGCCGCCGCGGCGGGAGCGCGCCAACTGCACGATGCGGTCGACCACATCGGAGACGGGTACGCCGGTACTGTCGAGCCGAACCGCGTCGGCGGCACAGCGGAGCGGGGCCACGGCTCGCGTCGTGTCCTGCAGGTCACGAGCGGCCAGCTCGTCACGCACGGCCACAAAATCACGCTCGGGATGTTCCAGCCAGCGGCGCCGGGCCCGCTCCTCCAAGCTCGCATCGAGGAAAATTTTCAGCTCGGCGTCGGGAAGCACCACCGTGCCAATGTCCCGACCGTCCATCACCACTCCCCCGGCCGCGCCAAGGTAGCGCTGCAGGCCGAGGAGCGCCCCTCGCACCGCCGGGTGTACCGCCACCGCAGAGGCCGCAGCCCCCACATCTTCGCCACGAATTGCCGAAGTCACGTCTTCGCCGTCCACCTCCACGCGCAGCCTTCCCCCGTCGAACGCGAACCGAAACTGCAGCCGCTGCGCGAGGAGAGACGTCGCGCCTTCGTCTCGCACGTCCAGCCCCGACCGCAACGAGAGCAGCCCCACGGCTCGGTACATCGCGCCGGTGTCTACGAACTGGTAGCCCAGCGCCTCGGCCACCCCACGCGCCACCGTGCCCTTCCCCGAGCTGCCCGGACCGTCAACCGCGATTGTGATCTCAACCACGCGCGCTGCTAACCAGAAAGCGCCCGCCGAGGCACGTGCGGGCCATCATCGGCCCGAGGGCGTCTCCTCAAGCGAGCGGCTACCCGTGAAGGTCTCCTTGTGATGGAACGACAAGGGCGTGCCTCGCTCCACCACCCTCTCGTGCAGCTTCCAGTCCTCGGTGATGCGTTCCGCTATCGGCCCGTCGATGCCCTCCTCACGACTGCTCACGACCCTCCACACGAGCTGAAACCGTCCACGTTCCAGAACAAACTTGGCCACTTCGGAACGTTCGCTCTGCGTACTCGTGCGCCCCGTGGTCACGACGAGCTGGCCGGAATCTACCCGCGCCGCCATCGACGCATCCCCCCAGTCTGCCACCCCCACCCGCATCCATCCGCTCCCGAACGACTCGATCACCAACAGGGCGCGTGCCCCTTTGTCAGCCTCGCACGAGGCACACTCCGGTTCGAGTAGGAACACGTGATCGGGTACGCCGTCACCGGTGAGGTCGCCCACCTCGAAGTCCACCAGCGCCCAGCCCGGGGGGAGGAACGCCTCGGGCGTGGGGGCAGTAAGCGGAACCGACGAGACCGGAAACGCAGGCGGCGCAGCGGTGGCGAGAGCGAGGACCAACATCTTGACACGACTATCACCATCCGGTTCGGGGGCGGGATGGGGGGTGCGGTTGGGCGATGTGGCGCGAAAAACCTCTCACCTGAGAACTCCCTGCCGCACATCGCGGCCCCTCCGGAGCAACGACGGCTGCTGCGTGATCAGGCTAGCATGCGCCCCATGCTCACCCTTCTGGTTGTCCCCCTGCTGCTGCTTGGCTGCCCTGTCGAAGACCCCGCTGTCGCGGCGGCGGCCGCCGCCGCGAGTGCCCCTCCCTCGGGCGACCCCGGCGCGCCTCCCCCAGCCCCCGCCGGCGGTCCCGTTGGCGACGCGGCAGCGCCCAGCGCCGGCCTCCCCGGTGAGCCGACCGGCTTGGTCGCCCCGTTCGCCGCTGCGCCCGGGTTGGCCTCCCTGATCACGGATGGAAAGAGCATTACTCTCAGCGGCAAAATCATTGGGTCAAACACCGCACAGGTGGACATCCAGACCACGCAGCCGGGCAACGCCCACGCGCCGCTCCTGTTGGAGGTGATCAAGGTCATCGACGGCACCTTCTCCGTGAAGGCGCCGGCCACCTACGCAACGCCGCTGTACATCACCGCCATCGGTTCCGTACCGGAGGGCGACAAGACCCCTCCCCTTGGCGGCGCCTCCGACGCAGTGAAGCTCGAGGGTAAGGACGTGGCCGTGGAGATCACGCTCTCCTCCGGGCCGGAATGGCTCGCCAAGATGCCCTGGGGAATCGCTCCCCCTCCCGGTGAAGGCGCATTGCCGCCCCCTTAGGGCCGCGTGACCCCGGCCTGTTCGGGTGTGGGAATGCCGGTGGGATCTCCGCTTTGCAAGACCGCGGCCGACGTACTGTTCAGGTAGTCGAGCCACCCCTGCGACTTCCGGTCGAGCCCGCCCTTGGAGATCAGCTCCTGCGTGAGGTCGTACTGCGCACGAGCGAGGTCGGCGGCGGGCTCGTCGAGCCGGTGCAACCGGGCGAACATCTCACTTGCGGCTGCGCGCCGTGCGGGGTCTTGCACGCGGGGGGCGAGCTTGGCCCAGTAGGGGGCCGCCAGCGCCGCTTGCTGCTCGAGCCGGCGGCGCTGCTCCACGTCGTCGCCGGGCTGCGCCCCGGCCCGGACAAGCGCCGGGGTGGGGGCGTCGTGAAACACCTCCTCAGCGGGTTCGGGCCGCTCATGCCTCACCGTGGGCGGCGCGGGAGGTGGCGCCTCCGCGGCTTCCTCCGGTGGCTTGGCCGGCGCCTCAACAGAGGGTCGAGCGGTCGCCCACAGCATCCCGCCGCCGACCAGCAGCGCGAACGCTCCCACCGCCACGAGCCGACGGTCCATCGGCTACTCTAGGTTGCGGAAGGCCGTGACCATGACGGTGCGATCGTCGCCCCCCATGTTCGCCGTCACCCCGATTCTCGGGCGCCCCGGCACCTGGTAGCCGCCGGCGAGACCCTTCATCTGCTTCCAAATTTCCACCGTCTGCTTCACGCCAGTAGCACCCACGGGGTGCCCAAAGCCGACGAGTCCACCGCCCGTGTTGACCGGCACGCGGCCGTCGATCGCAGTGGCGCCGTCACGCACCAGCGCGGCGCCCTCTCCCGCAGCGGCGAGGCCCAGCGCTTCGATCATCAGCAGCTCGGTCACGGTGAAACAATCGTGCACCTCGCACACGTTGATGTCGCCTGGGCCGATCCCCGCCGCGAGGTAGGCCTTCTCAGCGGCCGACTTCGTCGTCCACAGCTGCGTGAGGTCACCGTCTTCGTACAACGACGCGGTGCTGTGGCCGTACCCGATCAGCTCGATAGCATCGGCCTCGGTCTTGCCTGCGGCGCGCAGCCCGGCCTCGCTCACCAGCAATGCGGCCGACGCACCGTCGCTCACTTGGGAGCAGTCACTCATCTTGATGAAGGGCGCGTACTCCGGGTGCTGCAGGAAGCAGGGGTTGCGGTCGTTCGCCGAACTGGCCGTCGCGAGGTCCATCTTGCGGGCCTTCATATGCGCGAGTGGGTTGCGATTGGCGTTGGCGTAGGCTTTTACCGCCACGCGGCCGATGTCCTCCTCCGTTACGCCGAAGCGCTCCCGGTAGGCCTTGGTGCGGCGCCCGAACAAGGCTGGGAAGGTGAACTCGTCAATGTCACGCTGACGCCGGTAATGACTGGCCCGCGCGAGGTAGTCCGCGCCGTCCCGAGCGCTCACCGTCGTCTGCACCTCAACGCCCGCCACCAGCACCGTATCGCTCCCCGCCCGGATGGCGTCGACTGCACAGGCGATGGCCAGGCCCCCAGAGGCGCAAGCCGCTTCCACGCGCGTCATCGCCTTCCCCGCCAGGCCGGGGTGGCTACCCGCGAGGGCGGCGCCAAGGTGGCCCTGTTTGCAGAACAGCTCCCCCACGAAGTTGCCGACGTAGCCCTTGTCCACCCGCTCCGGGTCAACCCCCGTGACCGCGAAGGCTCCGGCCACGGCCTCCGCGAGATGTTCCTCAAGGCCGGGGTTTTCCCGCTTCCCAAAGTCGGGATGGTTCTTCCACACGAAGTCGGGGTGGCCCTTACCGATGAAGGCCGTGTTGGTACCACCGAGGAGGAATACGCGACGGGACATGGGGGAGCTCCAGAAGGCCTGCGGCCTAACTCCCTGCTCGTGGCAGGGCACCCGCCGCCGCCAGCGCTAGGCACTCTTTGACCTGTGCGGGGCTGGCGTTGTCGGGGAGCCACGCGACCGGCGCGTATTTTCGCTCGAGCGCGCCCCAGCGGCGGGGCTCCCCCGAAAAGTCGTGGCTGAACACCGCGGGGAGCACACAGCCGGCCTCGCGCAAGGCCGCCAGAACATACGCGCCCTGATTCTCCTCCAGAAAGCGCGTGGCCCGTACAGGGTCGCCATTGAAGCGCTCCGCTGTTTCAGCGAGATCACCGATGAGCGCGCCGGGCTGCACACGGTCGAACCGCATGTCGAGAAACAGGCAGTCGAACGCGCCCGCCGCGACGGCAGCCAGGGCCTCCGCGCCAGAGCCGGTGCGGGTAAACGTGAACTCGGCGCCCGCGTAGCGCCCGAAGGTGTCGCGGTACTCGAAGCCGTCTTCGACGATGAGCACGCGTGCCGGCATGCCCGTGCTTGGTTTGTTTGCCCTCACAGCATTCCGCTCTCGGCGAGCTGAAACTGTACCACCACCGCCTTGGCCCCTTCTTCGCGCGCGTCCACTCGGATGCTGCCGCCGTGGCGGTTGGTGAGGTCCACGGCAAGCCCGAGGCCGCGGCCGATGAACCGGCTGCGGATCATGGCGTTGGTGAGGGTGCCGGGGGCGTCGTCGATGACGGCAATCTCCACCAGAGGGTGTCCCGTCACCGCATCCTCCGCCTCGCTCAACGCGACGGCGAGCGAGGTGGCGCCCGCCGCGAGGGCGTTGCGGAGGAGGTTCGTGAGGATGGCTTCGAGGTCGGGCCGGAACAGCCGCAGCGTCACCGGTCCGCCCGTCACCCACAGCTCAGGGAGCGTACTGCCCGCCAGCCCCGGTTCGGCGCAGACATTGGCGTACACGCTCCGAACCAGCGCCTCGTCGCACGCGATGACACAAATCTCCCTGACCGTACGGCCGAGGTCGGTAAACACTTGCTCGTTTACGATGGCGCTCAACGAACGCAGCTCCTCGGGATCGGGGTGGCGTATGCGGCGCAGGCGCGCGAAGGCCTGCACCAGCGGCCCGAGCACCGGGTCGCGCGCCGGCGCCAGCCGGATTCCCCGACCGCGCCCGAGATCGACCAGCGCGGCAAG
>CANKOI010000066.1 GCA_947484175.1 Deltaproteobacteria bacterium | reverse complement strand
GCTCCTTCGCGCGGGTGCCGGACCAGACCCTTCCTCGCGCCGCTGCCTCCACCTCTGCCGGCTCCAATCCGCGACCGGCGGCAACGCGCTCCTTGAACTGGTCGTAGGTTTCCCCGATCAGGCGATCCAGCGCTGCGTACTCGATGTCGTCCATCGGGCGGGACAACGAGAACATCGAGGCGTTCCGGCCCCGCGCCGTGATCTCGGTGTTGATGCCGAGCTTTCCAAACAGGCCCTCGCCGTTGTACTTGCCGCCGTACACGCCGATGGAGCCGGTGATCGTGCTGGGCTCGGCCCAGATCGAGTCCGCCCCGGCCGCAACGTAGTAGCCACCGCTCGCGGCGTAGCCTCCCATCGACACCACCACGGGCTTGCCTGTCTGCTTCACCCGCTCCACCGCGCGCCAGATGTCGTCGGAGGCGAAAGCGCTGCCTCCGGGGCTGTCGACGCGCAGGACGACAGCCTTGATGGCGCTGGACTCCGCGGCCTCATCTAAGGATTCCACGACCGACTCACTGCCCGTTGCGGGACCACTCAGGAGCCCACCGGGTGAGCTGCGCCCGTCGGCGATGGTCCCATCCACCACGACAACCGCCACCGCTCGCTGGGGCTTCCAGCCGCTCTCGTCGACCTCTCGACCGTACTCGCTCACGAGGTGGTAGTCCTCGGGGAATACGCCGTCGAGATCTTCGCCCAACTCGTCGGGGTAATAAAGACCGTCGACCAGTCCGTTGGCGAGCGCCTCGCGCGCGCTGTACGGGCCGCCATCCACCAGCGCCTTCGTTTCTTCGGGGCTGCGCCCACGACCCTCGGCAATCCCAGTGATCAGCACGGCGTAGAGGTCGTCGACGAGCACCCCCATCTCTTCCGCGGCGGCTGGGCTCGCCCCCGTGCGCGTGAACGGTTCGGGGCCAGACTTGTACTCGCTGCGCTGGGCGTACTGGGCGCCCACGCCCACGAGGTCCATCGCTCCCTTGAAGTACTGCACCTCGGCGGAAATGCCGACCAGATCGAGGCCAGCAGCCGGGTGCAGGTAGACCTTGTCGCACGCGCTTGCAAGCAGATAGCTGCCGTTGCTGGTGCTCCCGCCTAGCCAGGCCGCAACTACCTTTCCCTCGCGTCGGGCCTTCTTCACCAGCCCGCGCAGCTCTTCGAGCTGCGCCATCGAGAGTTCAACGGCGTCCAGCTTCAGGAGTACGCCGCGCATGCTCGGGTCCTGACCAGCGCTCTCCAAGCGCCGCAGCAACGAGAAGTAGCTCTCCTTGGGCTCGGCGAACAAGCTCTCCGGCGGTTGGTAGGGGAACTCCCCTTCCACCGAGATTTCGGCGATCTGTCGCCCCGGAAGGAATAGTTGATCGTGGCCGCGCAACGACGTGACGTCCCCCCCCCCCCCGGCCGCAGTTGCGCCGATGGCTCCCGATCCGCCGAGGCCCACCGCGAGGTCCGCAAAGTGCAGCTCGAGTGAGCCCCCGACCCCGGTAGACGCTTCTGCCTCCAGGCCGCGGTCGGCCCAGGCACGAAGCCAAACGCCGCGCGCGGCCCGTACCCGGAGGGAGGCCTCCACCGACGAGCGGAACGACTCGTCGGTCGTGGCGTCGGCGCGGTAATCGAGCCCGAGCGTGACGGTGTCCCCGGCTGGGCGGAGGGCCACGCCCACGTCGTAGCGGCTGAATGCGCCAAGGTCGGGAGCGGGAGAGCCTAGGTTGAGCGCGGCGGCTCCGACGCCCAGCCAGGGGGTAGGACGCCAAGCGAGCCCAAGGTCCCAACTCACGAAGTTGTCGTCGCCGCCCTCGGGCAGTTGCCAGTGGATGCCGCTTCCGAGGGAGAGGGAAGGCGCGAGCCGGAGCGACACCCCGCTGCTCAGCGTCCACCAATTCGGTCCGAGAACCTGCTCGCGGTAGCTCACCCCCGCTCCCAGCCCGGCGCCCGTGGTGAGGAAGCTCACCCCGTTGCCCGTTCCGGTCGCGACGTCGTGTGCCGTGTAGTAGGCGGCGTAGACCGGGTCGCGGTCGAAGTTGAGGAGCGCGGGGTTCAGGTACAGGGTGTGAGCGCCATCCTCGACAGCAGCACCGTGGAAGGGCAGCGCGGGCCGTTCGACCGTTTCGGCAGTGGCGAGGGCGGCGAGCTGAAGGAGCATCCGGCGAAGCTAACGGGCCAATCGGAGGTTGGAAGTCTTGACATTGTGAATGCAATACTCGATGTCAGCAGATGAATGCTGACATAGGTACCTTTTTTTACTGATGATCTTGCCTCCTCGTTGGCGATGCGTGAGAATGCGGAAGCGACCACTCCCCCGCCGGTGTCTCTACCGGTGAACCCTTCCTCGGGTACCCCATGCGCAACCTTCTAGTCTCGCTCGTTGCTCTGTCCCTGCTCACGCCCGCTTGGGCGGGAAGTCCCGAGGTTGCGCAAGCAGCCTCGCCGGCAGAAGGCGCCCCAGCCTCGGTCGTGGGGGAGGCGGCAACGCCGGGGTTGGCGGCGTCACTAGCCACACTGCCCACGATGCCGGTGTTCTCGCGGTCCTCCATCGCCCTCGAAGTGGTGAACGCGGCCACGGGTGAACGGGTGTACGCCTACGGTGACGACAAGGCGCTCCTCCCGGCCAGCACGATGAAGCTGGTCACTAGTGCTGTTGCGCTGCGGGAACTCGGCCCGGCCTACCGATTTCCCACGTGGGTGAAGTACCAAGGCGAGCTCGGCGCCAACGGTGTACTCACGGGGAATCTCCACATCGTTGGGCAGGGCGACCCCACGATGGTCGTGGAGCGCATGTGGAAGATGATCGCCGACATCCAGGCCCGAGGCGTAGCGGAGATCGACGGCGACGTGGTGTTCGACGGCTCCTACATGGCCGGTGAGGGCGTGTGGGTGCCTGGCTGGAGCAAGGCCGAGGACCTCGAGCGGGGCGATGTCTACTACGCCGCGCTGGGCGCCCTCTCGCTCAACTACAACGTGGCGGCGATCGTGGTGAGGCCGGGTGCGACTGTGGGCGGGCCGGCCCTCGCCGAATTCGACACACCGAGCGGCGTCCTAGTCCTCGAAAACCAGCTCACGACCGGGCGCGCGCGCTCAAAATACTGGGTGAAGGTAGAACGGAAGCTCGACGAAGCGGGCAAGGTGGGCACCTACACCCTCACGGGCAACGTTCCGGTCGACCTCGATGCCGACCACCCGCCGATCTACCGCACGCTCGCCGACCCCACAGGCCACTACGTCTCGGTGTTCCGCGCCCTCGCGGCCTCGCAGGGCATCAAGGTGAAAGGAAAGTTCCGGCTCGGAGCGGCGCCGGCAGAGTCCAAGCTGCTGCTGAAAGTGGAATCGGATCGGCTGGTCGAGATCATCGCCGACATGAACAAGCAGTCGAACAACTTCATCGCGGAGCAGGTGCTTCGTGCGGTGGCAGCCGAGCGAGCGGGGCTCCCGGGCACCACGGAGAAGGGCGCCCGTCTGTTGGGCGACTACCTCGCGTCGCTCGGTGTCGCGGCCGACCGCTATCGATTCGTGAACGGGTCAGGGCTCTCTCGTGACATCCAACTGGCTCCGAGCGCGCTCGATGCCGTGCTCGTCGACATGCACCGAAATCACGACCTCGGCCCCGAATACGCCGCCACTCTGGCCGTAGGCGGGCGCGACGGCACGTTGTGGCACCGGTTCCGTGACGACGGCATGGAAGGCCGCGTGCGCGCCAAGACCGGCTCGCTCGCCGGGGTATTCTGTCTCGCCGGCTACGTCGCGGGCACCGACGGCACCGAGTACGCCTTCAGCTTTTTCGTGAACGATCTCGAGGGATCGACAACGCGTGCGCGAGACGCTCACGATCAGCTCGTGAGGGTCCTCAGTGGCGTTACCGGCAGCCTTGCTGAGGCGGACGTTGGCCAAGGGGACTGACGCCGCGTTACGGGGGGGCGCAGCCCCTCGGGAGTGTCTGAATGTCCCATACTCGTTGGCCCACTCTGCTCGTTGCGGCGGGCATCTTGCTCGCACCCGGGTTCGCCTCGTCCGCTGAGGTCGCCTCCGGCACAACTCGCGAGGAACCTGTGGCGGGCTCCACGGAGGGCACTGCGGAGTTCAATCGTGAGCTGCTCACGGTCGAACAGCAGGTAGACTCGCTCAAGGAGCGGGTGTTTCGCAGCAAGGCCACGCTGAAGTTGCTGAAGGAGATCGTGATCGAGGGGAGCTCCTCGGGTGCTCGGGCCACGATCTGGCACGTGAACAAGCTGTCGGGCGCCTTTCGGGTGGAGTCGGTGCAGTACTTGCTCGACGGCCAGTCGAAGTTCAGCAAGGCAGACCCGGGCGGCAGCCTTGACCAGAACAGGGAGTTCAAGATCCACGATGGCGCGGTGCCTCCGGGCAACCACAGTCTCTCGGTAGACCTGAAGATCCGCCCGACCGGGGCCGGCGTTTTCACCTACGCGCGTGACTACGAGATCAACGTCCGCAGCAGCTACGCCTTCGCGGCCGAGCTGGGGAAGACGTGCACGGTTCGGGCGGTGCTGAGCGACCGTGGCGGGGTGGTGAACTCCTTTGAGGAGCGCGCGAAGGTCGACTTCGAGCTCAAGTGTGAGCGGATCGCGGATGGCAAGTAGGTCCACGCTTCTCGCCCTCCTGCTCCTGCCCACCTCTGCCCTTGCGGCGGATCGGTCGGGGAGCGAGCGCGTGCGCGAACTGGAGGAGACGCTCGGCACGTTGAGTGCTGAGGTCGACGATACCCGCCTGAACTTCTCCGAACGGTCGGGGCTCATCGGCGTGTCTGAGGCCCGTCGCCGCTATCAAGACGCGGTGTATGGCTTTCTTGTAGGCGACTTCGAAGGAGCGGCCACCAGCTTCTACATCCTCGTGCAGTCCCGAGCGCTCGGCAACGCCGCGCTCGCGCGCGACTCCGAGTGGTACCTTGCGGAGTGCCTCTTCGAACTTGGCAACTTCCGCACGGCGGAAGAGGCCTACCGCGGCATCGTCGAGAAGGGCGACTCGCACGACTACTTCCCGGACGCCGTTCGCCGCAGTCTGGAGGTCTTCGCCATCCTCCGCAACGACAAGTTGTTCAACGAGTACTACACGACCTACATCGTTTCCGGCAAGGTGGAGACGACTGATCTCGTCACCTATACCCTCGCCAAGAGCTTCGCCCGTCGCCAGGAACAGGCGCGCGCCAAGTCGATGTTCGAGTCGATCCCGGCCACGAGCGTTTGGTTCACCCGCGCTCGCTACCAGTTGGGTGTTTTGATGATCTCGGAGGGCAACCTCAAGCAGGCCTTGGGCGAGTTCGCCACCATCGAGGCCACAGCGGTGGGAGATGCCGACCAAGCACGGGTGCGCGAACTTTCGATGCTCGCGTTGGGTCGGGTTCATTATGAACTGGGCGACTTCGCCTCAGCTGGCATCTTCTACTCCAAGCTCGACGAAACGTCCCCCGAGTTCGCCGACAAGCTCTACGAGTCGGTGTGGACCTACATCAAGCAGGGCGCTGCTGCGGAGTCGCTGGCTACCTCCTCTCAAGCGGGCAGCCGCGAAGCCGAGCTCGCTGAGTCCAGCGCAACCGATCGCTGGCGCGATGCGCTGGGACAGGTCGAGAACTTCCTCATCGCCTATCCCGACCATCGCCACACCGCGCGAATGAAGCTGGTTCGTGGGCACCTTCACATGAAGCTACGGGAGTTCGACTCCGCACGTACCGCCTACGAAGACGTGATCGGCGCCTACACCCCGGTCGCAGTGCGGCTTGATGAATTGGGTCAGGGCACGACGGAGGCCAGGCGGTTTGTGGAGCGGATGGGCGATTCCGGAGGGAGCTCGGGACTGCCCTCGCACGCGGTCGACATGCTCTTGGGCGGTGCGGAAGTGAAGCGGGCTTTGGGCGCCTACTTGGAAACGGCCAGCCAGCGCCAACAGGTGGAGTGGGCCGAGAATGATGTGGCCGAGCTTCAAGCAGCCCTTTCGTCGGATCGCGACACCCTCGGCATGTTCGTGACGGCTCGAAACCAGCTCACGCTGCTGCGCGGCGCGGCGCTGGCGATGCGGGGGCGCCTGCTGGACGCCGAGGCCCAGTATCTGCGTTCGCGGACAACGGGTGCCGCGAAGGCGGAGCTCACCGCTCTCCTTCGTCAGATCAGCGCTATGGATGAAAAGGCGTCGGCGTCGAACACCTCGGTCGCGACCACCACCGACCGGTTGCAGGTCTACGACACCCAGGTTCGCGAGGTGCAGCAACGGGCGTTCCGCATCCAGCAGGTGGCCGAGGACGCGGCCGCATCGGGTCGTAGCCTCGCGGAGGTGCTCAGCACGGGCTCCTCGAAGATGTCGCCGACCGACCTCGAAGCCGTGCGGCGAGAACTGGAAGCGGCGAGAGCCGATCTCGTGCGCGCAACCGGCGAGCTCACCTCTGCCCAGTCAGAGATCACCCGGAAGCGGGTTCTCCGCGGGGTGGAGGCGACCTCGATCACCGAGGACGGTTCGGCGCGTGACGCCGCCATTGTCGTCTACACTCGGTTTCGCCAGCTTGCCGCCGCCCACCGGCGATCGGCTCAGGACACCGAGAGTGCCTCGCTCTACGCTCAGATCGACCGCCTCTGGAAGCAGCTCGATGCGCTGGAGACCAGCTCGGCGGAAGCGGCTCGCGTTGTCGCCACGGGCGAGGCACGCGAAACGGAGGCGGTGCGGCGCCGCCTCGCCGCGACGGCTCAAAAGGTCGCGGAGCTTCGGCGCGATGTAGACCTGAGCTCAACGGCGACCGAAGCGGTCGCCACCAGGGCCGTGCTTGCGGGGCTACGTTCACTGCAGTTGCAGTTCGAATCCGACGTCGTCGACGCTGAGAAGGGCATCGTGGACGTCTACTGGCTGCGCCGGATGGACAATACCGACGAGCAGGACGTTCTTGTCGAAGAGCAATCGGCCATGATTCGCGCGATGAAGAGTCGGTTCCGCGTGGTGCGGGAGAACCTAGAATGAGCGGGAAGTTTAGCTACAGTGGGGCTCGCGCGCCGCTCCTCGCCCTCGTGCTCACGCTACCGGGCGCCGCCTTTGCCGCTCCCGACGAGGGTGAGCTCCGCGCTTTCCGGGAGACTGCCGATCGGTACACCGCGAGGATGCGGGAGTTTCACGACGATGTGAGCCACATCGTCGACATCGTGGAGGAGGAGGAGCGCGAACGGATCGCGTCGACGTTCGGTGCGGCCGTCGTGCGGAACCAGGAGGAGGGGTCTACCCTTCGCCGCGTAACCATCTCGAAGATCGAGGCATTCCTCCAGCGCTACCCGGAGACGAGGTACGCCGCAGATATGAAATTTCGGCTCGCGGATCTGTATTACGACGATGCCGAGATCGACTTCATGGCGCGCACCGATGCCTACGAGGCCTTGGGCGACGGCGCTGAAGAGCTGGCCCCCAAGAAGGACTACCGCAAGTCTGTGCAGCTCTACCAGGACATCCTCAAGAACCACCCGAACTTCGAGTTTCGGCCGGACGCTTACTACATGCTCGGCTGGTGCCACGGATCCAGCAATGCCGTGCAGTACGACGAAGCGGCGGCGAGGGATGCGTACATCGCGATCGTCACCGCTCATCCGAAGTCGGTCTTTGCCAACGACGCAAACATGCGGTTGGGTGAGTACTTCTTCGAACTTCTTGCGGATCGCACCGACCCGCTCGCAAACGTGCGTAGGGCCATCACCTACTACAACGCAGTGGTCGCCGACGGGACCAGTGGCCGTAACTACGACCGCGGCATCTACAAGCTGGGCTGGTCGTACTACAAGCTCGACGACTACGATCGGGCTCTGGGCTACCTCGTTGAGCTGCTCGACTACTCTGAGACCCGTTACGAACTCACGGGACAGGTGGCCGACACCCGCAAAGAGGCGGTGGAGTACCTCGCCATCTCCTACGCCGACATGGCCGACAAACAGGGCAAGAAGCCGACCGCAGTGGCGGCAGCACATCTAGCTCGCGTTGGCGACAAGAAGTGGCAGCACGACGTGGTGGAGCGACTCGCGAAGATTCTCGAACAGCAGACCAAGTTCGAGGATGCCGTAGAGGTCTACCGCTACCTCCAGAAGAAGTGGCCACTCGACCCCACGAATCCCATCTATCAGCATGAGATCGCGCTCATCTACAGCGCAAGGATGCCCGTCAAGGATCCGGAAGCCGCCGCGGCCGCCCTCACCGAACTGGGCAACACCTACACCGAAGGCACGAACTGGTACACGGCGAACCGCAACAACCCCGATGCGATCGCAGCAGCGCGGGGCTTCATCGAGTCTTCGCTGGCCACGATCGCGATCGAGAAACTGATCCGGGCGCGCGAAACCCGGAACCCTTCCGACTACCGCGATGCGGCAGACACCTTCCGCAGCTTCCTCCAAAAATATCCCTTTGCGGCGGACTATGACCTCTACGAGTGGTACCTGGCGCTCTGCTACTACGAGGGCAAGGAGTTCTCCGAGGCCGCGCGGCAGTACCAACAGGTGCTCAAGAACCCGCGGAGCAAATTCAAGGACGGCGCCCGATTCCAGTTGATGAAGTCTCGTGAGGCTCTCGCCCTTGCGAAGTTCGGCAAGCTCGAGGATGTTCCTCAGGGAGCCCTCATCGCGAACACCATCAGCACGCCGGCCGGAAAGCAAGTGGTCCAGTACATGGTGTCCGACGAGCAGAAGGCATTCGTTCTGGCCTCTGACGACCTTGCGGAGCGCGAGTTCACCGATCCCGACTGGATTCCTGTGCTCGAGCGGATCCGGCCCGCAATGGCCTACTTCGGAGGGGTCATCTCCTTCAATCATGGCTACTACGACGACGCCCGGAAGCGTTTCCGAAAGCAGATTGCTCGCTACCCCGGCGCGCCGGAGACCGCGTTCGCCATCGACCTGCTCATCCAGAGCTACACCAACGAGGGTGACCTCGCCAAGGTAGAAGAGACGGCACGTGAGTTCAGCCGTGAGGAGATCGCCCAGCAGGCCAACCTGCAGCGCTGCCTAGACTTCTCCACGGCGGGGAGTCATGGCGACTCCGCGGCCTGCTACGGCGAGTTCCGGAAGCAGTGGCCGACCTCGGAATACCTCAGCGTGGCGCTCTACAGTGAAGCCAATCAGCTCGACATGCACGGGCAGACGGCGCGGGCAAACACGCTGTTCGAGCAGTACATCAACGACTACCCCACCGACGAACGCTCCAAGTCGCTCTACTTCCGCATCGCGGCCGGCTACAGCTCAATCCTCGAACTGGAGAAGTCGGTTCGCTACTTCGACAAGCTGGTCACCATCGCGCCCGATCACCCGGATGCGGCCGCGGCTCGCTACAACGCGGCCTTCCTGCGTACGGGCATGGGCCTGCACAAGGATGCGGCGCAGAACTACGAAGACTATGCGAACCTGCCGAACGTTCCGGACGCTGAGCGCATTTACTGGATGGCGGGCGAACAGTGGGAGCTTGTGGGGCCGCGCGAGGCCACGGCGTTCTATGAGCGGTACCTCCGGCAGCCCTTCGCCGCTCAGAATCCCAGCCACACGATCATCGCGCTGTCCAAGCTGTCCAAGCTGTACGCCGCCAAGGGCGAGAAGGTCAAGGCGCGTCAGAAGGCCGAGGAGATGGATCGCACCTTCCGCGAGAACGTGGCCGCCGGAGTGAGCGCCGATGCGCGGAAGTTGGTGGCGGAAGAGCCCGTGCGGCAGCTGTTGGTAAAGCTCGAGGCCTTCAAGGTCTACAAGTGGACCAGCAGCGAGCTGACCAACCGCGACTACTTGTTGAAGACGAAGCCTGAAGCGCTGAGGCTTCTGGTGGACGACTGCCTGACGCTGATTCAGACCTACCAGGACTACGATGCGGCCGCTGCGGCACTCTTTGTGCAGGGCGCCGCCTACTTCACCTACGCCGACCTCGTCTACAGCTTTCCCGTTCCTTCTAAGTTCACGGATGAGGAGAAGGAGGTGTTCCAGCTGGCACTGGACGAAGCGTTCAGTCCGATTCGACTGCGCGCAGAAGACACCGGCAAGGCGCGGCTTCAGGGTTCCTTGGAGAAGGCTCGGGTGGACAAACGGTGGAGTGAGTGGAACGGAAGGGCACTCCAATTGCTCCACGACCGTTTCCCGCTCGAGTATGCAGGCGAGCGGAAGGAATCGCGGGGCTCGTCCACGGGGGTGAACATCGAGTTCCAAGGCGCCGCCTCACCCGCGAACGCTGGAGGTGCACAGTGAGCGTGGTTCTGCTGCTGGCACTCGCCTGCACCCCGAAGCCAGTGCCGCCGGCGCCGGTTGTCGAAACGCCGCCGCCCGTCGAGGTCGCCCCCCCTCCGCTCCCAGAGAGCCAGCCAGCCCCCGCTGAAACCGCGGAGGCGGCGGTGCCTGCCGAGCTTGCGCCGGAGGCCCCACCCCCCGTAGCAGCCGAGACCACCGCGCTCGCGGATGCCGTGTCGATGTTGACCACGGGCGACCAGGGCAGGGCGCGAGCGGCGCTCGACCTCCTGAAGCCGCTCGCTTCCCAGTACCCCGACGTGGTGGAGATTCCCTACAACATCGGTGTCGCCCACCACATTCTCGGTGAAGACACCGAAGCTCGCCGCGCTTGGCTCCGGGCGACGGAGGTCGATCCGTCGTTCGCGAAGTCTTGGCTGAACCTGGGGGCACTGTCGGCCCAGCGCGGCCAGCTTGAAGCCGCCTTGAGCAGCTTCCAGGCTGGGGTTCGTCAGGCTCCGAAGGACGTGCAACTGCGAATCGCGGCGATCGACGCCCAACGGGCGTTGGGGCGGTTCTCGGAAGCGGTGGTCGAGGCGAAGGCTGCTCTCCTCGTCGACAGCCGCGCCATTGGAATCTACAACTCTCTCGCGTCCGTGTATCTGGCGAACGATCAACTCGACATGGCGCGGTTCATGTCGCTGAAGGCCCTCGAGGTGGTGCAGGGCGCGGAGCGAAACGCCGAACTACAGGCGAACTTCGGACAGATCTATCTCCGGACTGGGTACGCGGGCGATGCGCTCGAGGCGTTCAAGAAGGCGCTGGAGCTCGACCCCGACCAGCCCGTCGCGCTGCAGTTCCTGAGCGGCTACTTCCTCGACAATCGTAACTACGACGACGCCGTTCCGCTGTTGGAGCGGCAGGCGCGGCTGTTCCCCACGCAGGCGGGCCCGCGCCTGAGCCTTGGCGTGAGCTACCGCGGTCAGGGGCGCTTCGAAGATGCCATCAAGTGCTACGACGAAGCGCTTCGGCTCGACCCTTCCAACCCCGAACCGCATCGGAACCTCGCAGTGCTGTACGGTGACCATCTCAAGAGTTGGGACACCGCGATCGCGGAAATCGACGCCTACCGCAAGGCGGGCGGCGGTCCGGCCGCAGAGCTCGACGCCTGGGCGGCCTCTGTGGCCAAGGACAAGGACAAGGCGCTTCGCCAGCAGCGGCGGGACGAGGAGGCGCGCCGGGAGCGGGAGGCGGCAGAAGCGGCCCTTTCGGTCCCCGAGCCGGTGGCGGTACCTGAGCCCGCACCTGAGCCCGCACCGTGGCCCACTGCGGTGCCGGAGCCGGTGCCGGAAAGCACACCGTCGCCCGACACGGCGCCGACGCCGTGGGGGGAGCCGGCGCCCGCTCCCGAACCATCGCCCACGCCCGAAATTTCGCCCACCCCGGAAGCTCCATCGCCGACGGAGGGTTCACCGGACTCACCTTGGGGAGGTCAGTGATGATGCTCGTGTTTCTATTGGCTCAAACCGCCTTCGCCGGTGTCCGGGGAGAGAGCGAGGTGAAGAACGTCAAGATTCCGAAGCCGGAGGTGGCGATCATCATGAACAAGCAGCACCTCACGCCGAAGTACGATCTGGAGTTGAAGCAGAGCTTTCTCCCGAAGGTGCTGGCGAGCGTGCAGTCCAAGCCTTTCTGAACCGTTCGTGCAGTTCTTCATCGACGGTTTTGCGAAGGGTGGGGTGTTCATGTACCCCATCCTCCTGTGTGGCTGCTGTGCGCTGGGGGTGTCGCTCGATCGGCTCCTCTTCGTCTACTTCCGTGCCAACATCCACGGCCCGAACTTCATGGGGCAAGTGCAACGACTCCTGCTCGACGGCGATGTGGAAGGAGCGCTGCGACTCTGCAATGCCGAACCCGCGGCGGCCCTCCCGCGCGTGGTGAAGGCCGCGCTTCTCCGTCACGAGCGGCCGGAGTCCGAGCTGCGCGACGCCGTCGAAGAGGCCACGCTGGAGGTAGGGCCGCAGGTGAATCGCCGGTTGGCATATCTTCCGATGATCGCCAACGTGGCCACGCTGGTGGGGCTCTTGGGCACCATCCACGGGCTGATCATGGCATTTGACGCCGTGGGTCTCGCCGACGCGCAGGGGCGCGGAGAGTTGCTCTCCAGCGGCATCGCAGTAGCGATGTACGCCACCTTCTTCGGGCTGCTCGTATCGATCCCCACGCTGGTCGCGCACGGGTTGATCGCCGCGCAGGCGAACGCGATCCTCGACGAGATCGATCATTACGGGCTGAAGATCATCAATCTGCTGAACGCGCTCCGGGCGGGGAGTGAGGCAGAGGCGCCCCCGCCGGTGCTGCCGTTCCCGGGTAGGTAGCGTTGCGGGAGCGAACCATCGTCGGCGCGGAGCTCGATCTCACGCCGGTGCTGTCCACGATCGTGCACATCATCCCGATCGCGCTGATTGCCGTGCGGTTCGTCACGCTTCACCAACACCGTGTAGACCAACCGCTGATCGTTGCTGAAGAGGCTCCTAGCCGCGAGTTGGCTGCCGAGCAGGACGAGAACGCGGTGGTCGTGCGGATACTCCCCACCGGCTTTCTGGTTCGGGGGGCGGAAGCCGGGGAGACGTCGGTGCCCTGCGTCGCCCCGTGTGGCCCGGACGACTACGACTACGACGCGCTCAACGCGCTGATGGTCGTGGCGCAGGCTCGTCATCCCACAACGCGCCAAATGGTGGTCGTGCCGGACCGAGCGGTCACCTACCAGACCATCATTGGGGTTTTTGATGCGGTCACGGAATCCGGGTCGGGCGCATCACGTCGGCCGCTCTTCGCCGAACCGGTCTTGGCAGACGCCACCACGCCGCTATCCGCCACACCGGTCGGTCCGTGACCCGCTCGCTTCGGCGGCGGAAGGGCGCCCAGCGTACCAGTCTCGCTCATGGGCTGATCATCACGTCGATGGTCGACATGTTCACTCTCGTCCTGCTCTTCCTCCTGATGTTCTACGATCCACTGTACGACGGCAGCTCGCCCATCCAACTGCCCGCCGCGCGAGTGCAGACTGCCAACGAGGGAGCAGTGGGGGTGAGAGTCACTAGGGAGAGCATCGAGGTGGACGGCAAGAAGGTGCTTTCTTCCGGCGAGGGTGCGCCGCCCCCGGTGGCCGGTTCCTCAGGGCGGGCGATCCCCGCGCTCGTGCAGGCGCTCATGCCCCTCGTACCCAAGGGCGCCGACCCGGTGCCCGCAATCGTCGTGGAGTGTGACAAGAGAGTGTCTTGGGAGGTGCTGGGAGCGGTGTTGGAGAGCGCGGCGGAGGCTGGCTTTCCGCGCTACCGCTTCGTGGTTGCGGGCGAGTAGCCCCTGCTCCCCTCGATGGAACGAGCCAGACGGCGCCAGACCCGTTATTTTTGAAACCTTCTTCACCTCGCACGGTCGAGAGCGGGTGTAGATTCCTCGAAGGTGACCATGTCCGTACCAGCCCAGACCCAGCCTGTCCCCAAGTCGGCCCCGAAGGTGCTCCGCATCGGACTGGTCGTAGAGGGCAAGATTGCGCAGGAGCGACTCATCCGCTCGGGAGACGCGGTCACAGCCGGGTCGGGCCCGAAGGCGACTTTTCAACTCGCTTCTGACGCGTTGGGGCCATCCCACGCGCTGTTCGTCGCGGGGGGCGGAAGCTACCAGCTCGTCGTTCCCGAAGGCGTGGATGGCAAGATCTCCTGGAAGGACGGCATTCGCGACCTGAGCGACCTGCGCGTTCGTGGCGAGATGACCAAGCGGGGTGAGTACTTCGTTCTTCAGCTCAACGAAAACGTCCGAGGCAAGGTGGCCTTCGGCACCACAACGCTGTTGTTCCAGTTCGTGAACGCGCCACCGGAGCCGATCCGTGCCGTCACGGCCGCCGACTTCCGACCACGGCTCTTTAACGACGACGATCCTCTATTCTTGGGATTGTTCGGCGTCTTCAACATGATCGCCGTGCTGTTTTACGTGGCCATCCTGCTTTCGCCCCCGGTGGAGGAGAACGCCCTCGATCATGTGGAAGATGCGGCGGCGCTGATTGTTGATCGATTGGAACTTCCGCCGCCGGTCATCGAGGCGCTGCCGGAGCCGGGGCTCGACGAGCCGGAGCCGGACAAGGAGAAGGAGGCCGCCAAAGAGGAGGACGCACCCCCCACACCGAAGGAGGAGGTCACCGCTGAGTCGGTTACCGAGAAGTCGCTTGTGCTCCAGGCGCTGGGAACAAAGGGCCTCGGAACGGACGAATTCGTGGACAACATCCTTGGTAACGAGCAGGCGCAGGCCGGTTCACTTTCGAGCGCGCTCGATGGCGTGAGCGGCGCTCAGATGGCCACTGCCGAAAACATCGGACTCAAATCCGGCGGCAAAGGCGGCTCGGGCGATGCCGCCGTTGGCATCACGCAAGCCAACGCGGGGAAGGCCGGTACGGGTGACGGGGTGGCCGTCGTGGTGAAGAAGGCCAAGGTGGAGGGAGGTGACGGCGACGTACAGACCGACGAGGGTGACCCGACGGACATCGGACGTGTCGTCCGCGCGAGGAAGCCGGGAATTGAAACCTGCGTGCAGCAGGCCCTGAAGCGCGACCCTGACACCAGCGGTCGGGTTGCTGTCGGTTGGGTTGTCCAGGCTGGCAGGGTGTCGGGCGCAGTGGTGAAGAAGAACACCACCGGCAACGACGAGTTGGGGACCTGCATCGCCAAGGTGATCCGCCTGACACGTTTCGACCCGTCCGTGACCGCGACGGTCGACGAGTGGGCGTGGGTGGTGTCGGGGCAGTAGGGGAGAGTGCCAGCGGGACTCAATTGTGAGCGCTGCGTGCCGATCCGGGTTAGAGTGCGTGCGAGTCTTACCCGCCCGGAGCCCTGATGCTGATCCTTTCCTCTCTCCTCTGCCTCCTCGCTGAGCCAGCCTTGGCGGCGACGCCGGGGATCGCCAGCACGCTGGAGGAGTCGTCGAAGAGCACCCCTAAACAAATGGCGGAGGGTGCCGCAGAGATGGTTGCGGAAGTCGATGCGGCGGTGGCAACCGTGGCCAAGCTCATCGAATCCGCCAAAGCAACCAAGAAGGGAGATGCCGAGTTGGCGAAGTGCGTCGAAGCGAAGATGCCTCAGCTCGTTACGATTCAAGAGCTCGCCCGGAAGACGCAAGGCACGCTGAAGCGAAACTTGGCGGCTGGAAAGACGGGCCGGGCCGGCGGTGACTTCCGGCAGATCGCGGTGCTCTTCGCCGAGGCGAAGGCGGTGCTGGCCTCAGCGCAGGCCTGCGTTTCGAGCGCGGCGGGCGACCCGGGAAAGAGCAGCAGTTCCGTCACCGGGGGGGAAAGCACTCTGGTCGAAGAAATCGACCCAGAGATCGACGTGGATGTCCCCATCGTAACGACGGCCTTCTGAGGAGGGCAGAAGCAGTAGAACCCGGCGGCGCATTGCGTCAAACCGGGATAGCGGGCGCGTGCCGACGTAGCTCAAAGGTTGGGTGGATGCAGCGAGGAAGGAAGTTTTTGCCGATTCTGGTAGCGTTGTCGGCGGGGTTTTCCCCCTTCGCCCTCGCAGCGCCGGGCGATCACATCCGCGCTGGCGACTCGGTGATCACTCCTTCGGTGATGACGGGGATCGAGAGCCACAGCAACTTGTACCTTGCTGACGGTGGGCCGCAGTCCCCGGAGGTGTCGGCGCTCGCTTGGGTTCTGAGGCCCAATCTGCAGGTCGATACCGCGGGCGCCGTGGCTTGGTTCAACCTCGGCGCGGGGTACGGCCTCAAGCAGTTCATCGACTTCTTCCCCGAAGACGATTTCCACCCCGAGAACGCAGACCAGTTCGGAAATGTAGACGCGGCCGCAACCATGCAACTGTTTCCCACGTCTTCCGTAGGAGCGAGGCTGGCCGACCGGTTCGACAATCAAGCGATTCCGGCGGAGTTGCCCACCCAGGCGGGGACCGCCACGGCGAACGTCGTACACACGGGAAACGACCTGTCGGGGGGCATCGTTGTTCGACCGGGGTCGGCCCTTAGTTTTGAGGCCCTCGGACAATTCGCGGTCGACAACTACGAGGTCCCCGACATTCTCACCACCTCGACGTCGTCGGTCTACAACAACCGGCTCCAGTACGGTCCGATCATCACCGGCGCTTGGAAGTTCCTGCCAAAAACGTCGATGAACGCGGACTTCTCCTACAACTTCCTTCGGTGGGAGAACCACTTGGTGGAGTCTGTGGGTCCCGATGTGGATGGGTCCGAGGTCGGGGCGTACATCGGCAAGCCAGACGCGGAGGCGTGGCGGCTCACAGCGGGGGTCACGGGCCAGTTCACGCAGAAGCTGGCGGCTTCGGGCACGGTCGGTTTCGGGATGATGACGTACGACGAGCAGACTGTGCTCGACGATCCCTTCGCAGGCACCCTCGGCGGCTCATCGAACGAGCTGAACACCACGGGAGCCGACACGTTCGCTGACGACACGACGTTGGGCGACGGTGTGCTGGTGAACCTTCAGGTTTCTTATGCCCCCATCCGTGGCCAAACCTTGACGGCAGGGTACCGCAAGGATTTCCAAGACGCCATTTTCACGAACTACGTTGCCTATAATCACGTATTCTTTCGCTACGAAGGCAGCTTCCAGAATCGGTTGGGGCTGGGCGCTGAGGTGAGCTATCGCTTGGACGAGTTCCACGGGGAAGTGGCTCGTGGCGATCAGAACTTGGCTGTGAAGCTGAACGCCGCGTATCAGCTCACGCCTTGGTTGTCGGCGGGCGGGGCCGGCTCTTGGTCGCGTCGCGCGTGCGAAGCAGAAGACTGTGAAAAGCTCTTCTTCAGTACCCAATACGACGACTTTTTCGGCACCTTGGGGCTGACCTTCGCGTATTGAAGAAGGCAGCGGGTGGCGGTGGTGCTAATCTGCGCTGGGGTGGGGTCGATGGCGCGGTTCGTGGGTTGGATTTTCTGTGTGTGCACCAGCCTGCTCCTCGTTTCGAGCGTGGCGGCGGCGGAAACGCTCGCGGTGGACATCAGCTACGAGCTCGGTGTGGGCGACACGATCGTGGTCGAAGTGCTCGGGCAGCCCGACATGAGCGGGACGTTCCCCATCGGGCCGGACGGGGCCGTAGAGATTCCGTATGCGGGGCGGGTAGTGGTGGCGCGATTCACGCTGGCAAACGCCCAAGAGCAGATTGAGGCCCGCCTTCGCGACGGGTACGTGAAGACTCCTCAGGTGGTGATTCGTGTGGAACAAATCACCTCCAAGGTCCTCAAGGTCACAGGAGGGGTGGCGAGGGCAGGTGAATACCCGATGACGGCGGCGGAGATGCACGTCAGCGACCTGCTGGTGCGCGCCGGCGGCTTGGTGGATCCCAGCACGCCTCATGCGGAAGTGTGGCGGGGGGCGGACGACGTGGCTAGGCAGGTGTTGGTGGTCGACCTCGACCGGGTCAGCAAGGGGGACTCGGCAGCGGACATTGCGCTGATGCCGGGGGACACCCTGGTGGTGCCGCCCGCGCAGCAGATCTTTGTGGACGGAAGAGTGAAGCTCGCAGGCAGTTACCCGTTTCGTGACGGCATGACGCTCTCGACTGCCGTTGCCGCCGCGGGTGGGGCCGACGGCACGGCGCTGACTACGAAAGTGAAGTTGATCCGTGGCAAGGGGCAGACAATCATCAATCTCCGGCGAGTTCTGCGGGGGCTCGACGCCGATGTGATGCTCAAGCCGGGCGACCACGTGTACGTTCCCGAGTCGCCGTTCTGAAATCGTTCCGCCTGTAGCTCTCGACGTGTCAAGAGTCTGGCGGTAGAATGGGGGAGACGAGGTGCTCCCTTGGCCCGAGTGCGCAACGAAAATCCGGAAAACACCGTCGCAAACGCGATGGAGTCGGCGCCGCTAGTGCGGCGCGCGGCGCGCCTGGAGGAGGCCGAGCACTCCGCCCGGCGCGTGTCGACCCGTGAAGCAGCGGGCCAGCCGAAGGGGGTCACCCGACCCCGGCGGGGTGGGGGCGACACCGACCATCGAGAACTCGGGCAGATCCTCACGCTCGTGGGCCTTGCTGCCAGCGCGTTCGTCGCTCTCAGCCTCGCTTCGTGGTCACCCGCCGACGCATCGATCTCGGTGGCCATCCCCGGAGGGCCGACCCTGAATTGGTGCGGCCCCTTTGGCGCTTACACGGCCGACATCCTCTATCAGACGTTTGGCTGGGCGGGTTGGTCCGTGCTGGTGGTTGGCGTGTGGTTGGTGATGCGGCTCGCGGGCCGTGTGCGCCGTTCCTTTTGGAACGCAGCGCTGGGCGGCTTCGCCCTATGGATGGTGGCTTCTGCTCTGGACTTGGGCCTCGGCCATGCCGGTAGCCGCGCGTTTCCGCCGGGTGGTGTGGTCGGCGTGCTTACGGGCAACCTTCTGGTGGATCACTTCGGGCGCGCTGGCGGTGCGATCGGGGTGGCCACGGGGCTATTGGCCACCTTCACTGCCCTTTTCGGTTTCAACTGGCAGCCGCTGGCCGCGGCGACCGTGGAGCGGGTGCAGACCGGCACCCCGCAGATGGGGCGGCTGCTCGGAGCGGTCGGTGCCGCGGCGGGCCGAGGAGCGATGGCGATGACGACACGGGCCGGCGAAGCGGTGCGCAGTCGCCTTTCCCGAGATGAGGCCGAGCCCGAGGAGTGGGAGGAAGAGGCCTTGGAGGTCGTCGAGGAGGCCGCGGTGGCGGCATCGTGCGCTCCTGATGCGGCGGAGATGGCCACCCGAGCGGTGTTGGAGGACCTTCCCTCCGTGCATGGCAGTGTGTGGTCGGCGGCTCCGCCGCCCGCGCGCGATGCGTATTCCGCGGCCCCGGTCGACAAGCCTACGCGAGTCAGCGGTCGCACGCTGGTGGAAGTCGAATTGGAGCCGGACACTTCCCCCGCAGTAGGCACGACTCGAGTCGGGAGACTCGACGATCGCGCTGGGCCTGCGGTGGCCGCCGCCGCCGCCGACGTCGGCTACGACGTTCCCCCGGCTAGAGCCTCGGTCCTGTCGCCGCGAGTCCAAGAGGACGAAGACGAGCACTGCGACGTCTTCGACGAGGTGCCCGCCTTGGGTGTTCTCGCCGCATTGGAGCCGAGCGCCTCCAACGCGTTCGGCATGGGCTCACTGGGGGAACGAACCGACGCGCCACCCCCTCCCCCACCCCCACCTGCGGTGCGGACCGTCACGCCGCTCTCGGCGCCTCCGGCAGACGGAGGTGCGCGCCCGGTCCGCGGCCGGCAGGGGGCTCCGGTCGTGCCGGGCAACCTGCGCACGGGTGGATGCAACGACGATGGGGGCGCAGTCCGCGAGACCAACCAGCCGTTCAACCTTCCCCCCCTTGGGCTGCTTGACGAGCACCCGGCGATCGTCGGAGCCACGGACGAAGGCCGCCTCCGCGAGCTGGCCACCCGGCTCACGGCGAAGCTCAGTGACTTTGGTGTGGAGGGGCGCGTGTCCTCCATCCGCCCGGGTCCGGTGATCACCATGTTTGAGTACGAACCTGCCGCGGGCATCAAGCTCTCCAAGATTGCGTCGCTCGCCGACGACGTGGCCATGGCGCTTAAGGCTCTTGCAATCCGCATCGTGGCGCCGTTGCCGGGGCGCGGCGTGGTTGGGGTGGAGGTTCCGAACGAGGTTCGGCAGACGGTGTGGGCGCGTGACGTCTTCGCCTCAGCGGAGTTCCGCGACCAGCGGCACACGCTTCCGATCATGCTTGGCAAGGACACCGAGGGGCGCCCTTACGTGGCCGACCTCGCGAAGACGCCGCACCTCCTCGTGGGGGGCACCACGGGATCGGGCAAGAGCGTGGGCATCAACGCGATGCTGGTCTCCCTCCTGATGACTCGCACCCCGGAGGAGCTGCGCCTCATCCTCATCGACCCGAAGATGCTCGAATTCGAACTGTACAAGGAAATCCCGCATCTTCTACACCCCGTTGTGACCAACGCGGCTCTGGCGAGCAAGGTGCTGTCGTGGGCGTGCGAAGAGATGGACCGTCGTTACCGCTTGCTCGGTGACTGGCAGGTTCGAAACATCGAGAACTTCAACACCAAGGTGGAGTCGGAGTCGCTCGATTGGACAGCGGAGAAGGTCCGACAGTACTACCCGGACTGGCCGGAGGGGAGCCTCCTGCCCACCCCCCGGAAGCTGCCGTACATCGTCGTGGTGATCGACGAGCTTGCCGACCTGATGATGGTGGCGGGCAAGGACGTGGAGACGAGCATCGCTCGAATCGCACAGAAGGCCCGCGCGAGTGGAATCCACTTGATCGTCGCCACGCAGCGCCCCTCGGCGGATGTCGTGACGGGCCTGATTCGCAGCAACATGCCCTCGCGGCTCGCGTACCAGGTGCGCACCGCGGCGGAGAGCCGGATCATTCTCGACGCGATGGGTGCGAATTCACTTCTTGGAAAGGGCGACCTGCTCTTTGTACCGCCGGGCGTGAGCGCCCTCACCCGGATCCATGGCCCCTTTCTGAGCGACGAGGAGGTCAAGCGGGTGGCGGATCACTGTCGTGCCCAAGGGAAGCCCAATTACGCCCCGGCGATTCGGCTCGACGAGAGTGAGGGTCTGGACGAGGACGTTGAGGAGTTGGACGAAGAGATGTCCCGCTACTACGACGAGATTCTGGATATTGCCCTCGAGAAGGGGCAGATCAGCACCTCCATGATCCAGCGACACCTGAAGCTGGGCTACAACCGAGCCTGCACCCTGATGGAACAGTTGGAGCGGAACGGCATCGTGGGTCCTGCCGACGGGGCGAAGCCGCGGAGAGTGCTGGCGCAGGAGTAGAGCGCGAGCCTGTGCGTCAAGGATTGTCTGCTCCCCGAATCGTCGGCGTCGGCCATCGTCCCTGACGCAACCGGAGAGGAACCTTGCGACGGACGAACAGGTGGAGTAAAGGCGCGTCCCTGCAGGAGACGAACGTGCTGGCTTCTCGGTGTATTGCGGCGTTGTCGCTCGCCGTCAGCTTGCTGGCAGCGGGGCGGGCGTCCGCGGCGCCTGAGCCGACCACGTTGCCGGCGATTATCACTGCGGTGCAGGCTACCTATTCGGGTGTCACCGCGATTCGGTCAGACTTCCAGCAGACGGTGAAGAACGCCGTTACCGGCGTGGAAGAAAAGCAGCGGGGACGACTGCTACTCGAGCGGCCTCGGAAGATGCGCCTGGAGCTGGGGCTGCCGTTGAAGAGTGCCGTGGTGAGCGATGGTACTACCCAGTGGGTCTACGCCGCCGACGCCAAGCAGGTGATCGTGCAGAAGCTGCTCGGCACCGGCTCCGGGGTAGAGAAGCTGATCGACGACCTCGGCAACCTCTCCGAGCTCTTCGACGTCACGCTGGTGCCCCCGAGCATCCCGCCGAGGCCTGTTCACCAGCTCACGCTCAAGCCCAAGGTGGCGGGGGGGGTCCGGCAGCTCAACCTGACCATCAAACGCTCGACGTTCCTGCTCCAAGACCTCGATGTGGTCGACGCTATCGGTGGTGTGGTGAAGATGAGCTTCTCGGGAATGATCCTCGGCGGGGATATTCCGGACGCCGTGTTCAGCTTCAAGCCTCCCCCGGGCGTCACCGTCGTGCAGATGTAGATGGAGCGCGTTCACCTCATTTCGCTCGGCTGCCCGAAGAACAGGGTGGACTCGGAGGTCATGGTTGGTCAGCTTCGGCAGGGCCCGTTTGAGATGGTGAACGAGGCCGAAGAGGCCGACGTCATCGTCGTCAATACCTGCTCGTTCATCCGGCCGGCTACGGAGGAGTCGATCGACACCATCTTGGAGATGGCGGCGCTCAAGCAAAGCGGCAAGGCGAAGCGACTGGTGGTCACGGGCTGCATGGTGCAGCGGTATGGCAAGAGCCTTGAGGTGGAGCTGCCTGAGGTCGACCACTTCTTGGGCACCGGCGAATACCACCGACTCGCCGAGCTGTTGCAAACGCGGGAGCCTGTGCAGAAGAGCTACGTGGATACGCCGCTGTACATCCACGACGAGCTGGCTCCGCGCGTGAACAGTTGGGCGCCGCATAGCGCCTACCTCAAGCTGTCGGAGGGGTGTGACCACCGCTGCGCTTTCTGCATTATCCCCCAGCTCCGCGGCAAGATGCGGAGTCGCACCGTCGCTTCGCTGGTGACCGAGGCCCGGCGCCTTGCTGGCGAAGGCGTGGTGGAGCTGAACCTCGTTTCGCAGGACTCCACCGCGTACGGGCGAGACCTCAGCGATGGCTCCGACCTCGGCACCCTTCTGCGAGCCTTGGGGCGTGTCGACGGTCTACAGTGGATCCGGCTGCACTACGTCTACCCCTTAGGGGTGCCGGAGAGCGCACTCGCCGCGATCGCCGAGGAAGAACGCGTCCTCAAGTACGTAGACATCCCTCTCCAGCATGCGTCGGGCCGGATGTTGAAGGCCATGAAACGGGGTGTGAGTCGGGAGGGCCAGGAGAAAATCCTCCAGCGCATCCGCGCCCGCATCCCTGGAGTCACGCTTCGCACGACCTTCATCGTGGGCTTCCCCGGAGAGACCGACGAAGACTTCCGCGAGCTCTGCGACTTCGTTCACGCCGAACAGTTCGACCGTGTTGGGGTGTTCACGTACTATCCGGAGGATGGAACGCCCGGCGCGCTCCTCCCGGGGCAAGTCGACGAAGCCGTGAAGAATGCCCGGCAGAAGGAGTTGATGAAGCTTCAGTCGGTGGTGAGTCGGCGCAAGAACCGCGCCCTGATCAAGACGGAGCAGACGGTGTTGGTTGACGGCCCGAGTAAGGAGAGCCCTCTCGTGCTGGTTGGGCGGCTGCCGGGGCAGGCTCCCGACGTGGATGGGCACGTCTGGCTCACCGAGACGGACGAAACGGTTCGCGCGGGCCAGTTTCGGAGGGTGCGAATCACCAAAGCGACCGCACACGATCTCGTCGGGGAAGTCGTCGGGTAGCTTGCGCTCGCACGGTGAACGTGGCAAAAGGGCGCCCAACTTCCGGGCCACCCCAGAGCCCGGGTCGCACACCGGAAGGTCTCCCCATGGTCGGTCCGCTCGGCAACTGGATCCTGCTCGCCCCCGTCTCCGCCGTCGTGGGGCTCGCGGTCGCTACGTTCTTCTTTTTCCGGGTTCGCGCACTCCCTGAGGGGAACGCCGACATGTCGCGCATCGCGGGGTACATCCGCGAAGGCTCGATGGCGTTCCTTACGCGGGAGTACAAGGTGCTGGCGGTGTACGCCGCCGTGGTCTTCGTCCTCCTCGGCTTCATGCTCACCTGGATGGCTGCGGCTTGGTTCCTGTTCGGGGCTGCGCTGTCGTTAGGTGCCGGCTTCGTTGGGATGAAGGCGGCCACCTATGGCAACGTGCGAACCGCCCAAGCCGCGGCGGAAGGCAGCCGCGCGAATGCTCTGCTGACAGCCTTAGACGGCGGTGCTGTGATGGGCCTCTGCGTTGCCGCTTTGGCGCTGCTTGGTCTCACCGCCGTCTTCATGGCGAACCCCATGGGCAGTGCCGACGCGAACGGCGACTTGGCCACCAGCCTGCACGCGTTCGCCGTCGGCGCTTCGTCCATCGCGTTGTTCGCGCGTATCGGCGGGGGCATCTACACGAAGGCGGCCGACGTCGGCGCCGACATCGCTGGGAAAGTGATCGAGAACATTCCGGAAGACGACCCTAGGAACCCGGGCGTGATCGCCGACAACGTCGGTGACAATGTCGGCGACGTGGCAGGTATGGGTGCGGACATCTACGAGAGCTTGGTCGCGGCCGTCGTGGCCACGATGGCAATCGCGCTGACGGTGGACCAAGTGCACATTGACGCGCTGGTCACTGAGGGCGGAGATGCCCGGGCCGTCGCTGTCGGCCTCCCGCTGGTGCTCTCTGGGATTGGTCTGGTCGTGAGCATCGGGGCCATCTTCGCGGCACGTGCGATGCGGAACAGTTCGCCGTCTACCGTGCTCCGCGCGGCGATGGTTCTCCCCCCGATTGTGCTCGTGGCCGTCACGGCGGCCGTTCTGCCGCAGTTTCATGTTTCGCAGAACGTCACGATCGCGCTCGCGGCCGGGGCGATCGGTGGCGCCGCGATCGGCCTGCTCACGGAGTACTACACCGGTGCCTACGCTCCGGTGAAGGCCGTGGCGGAAGCGGCGCGCACGGGCGCCGGCACGAATGTCATCCGCGGGATGGCGGTCGGCATGGAATCGGTGGTTTCCTGTCTACTTCTGGTGGCGGGTGTTGCAGTGATCGCCAACTACTTCATGGGCGATCTGGGCCTCTACGGCATCGCACTGGCCGCCGTGGGCATGCTGGGGGGCACGGCCATCGTCATGACAGTCGATGCCTACGGCCCGATCTCCGACAACGCGGGCGGGATCGCCGAGATGGCGGGGCTCCCTCCGGCCGTGCGTGAGATTACCGACGAGCTGGACGCGGTGGGAAACACCACGGCGGCGATCGGAAAGGGCTTTGCTATCGGTTCGGCCACCCTCACGGTCGTCGCGCTCTTCTCGGCCTACAGTCTCGAAGTCGGGCATGTGAGGCAAGAAGCCAACATGGAACCGATGAACCTCGCCTTGGACAACCCGGAGATTCTGATCGGGCTCCTCGTGGGTGCTGTGCTGCCGTTCATCGTGGGCGCTTCCACGATGTTGGCCGTCGGCAAGGCGGCCGGAGCGATCGTCGTGGAGATCAAGCGTCAGTTCGACACCATCCCCGGGCTTCGAGAGGGCACAGCCGAGCCGCAGCCGAAGGCCATTGTAGACATCGCCACGGCCGCGGCGCTCTCCGAGATGATCCTGCCCGGGCTCACCGCGGTTTTGGGACCCATGGTCGTGGGTTTCGTGCTGGGGCCGGCCGCGCTGGCGGGAACTCTGGCGGGCGCGCTGGCGGTGGGTGCTTCGATGTCGTTGTTCATGGCAAACGCAGGCGGCGCCTGGGACAACGCGAAGAAGTACATCGAGAAGGGCGGCATCCCCGGCCACCTCAAGCGGTCTGAAACCCACAAGGCGGCCGTGGTCGGCGACACGGTAGGTGATCCCTTCAAGGACACTTCCGGGCCAGGCGTCGCGATTTTGATCAAGGTGATGAGCGTCGTCAGTCTGCTGATCGCCCCGCTAGTGGCGAAGGCCCCGGGCTTGGCCGCGTGGCTGACGAGTCCTTGACCGAAACGGATAGTCGTGGAAGCACCGGGGGAGTTCGAAGTGGCGGCCTTTTTGGGCCAACTCTCTTACCGAACGCTTGCACGGCGCCGCCGACGACGTGGTAAGTTCCGTGGCGCCTCCCGACCCTCGGGCGGCGTGTTCCTGAAGCAACAGTTGGCTTGAATCGACTCCCGCGTGGAGGAGAGTGCATGGACGGGTTGATCAATTTCTTCCAGGAAGGCGGACCATTCATGATGGTCAACGTCTTCTTTTTGGCCTTCGGGCTGGCCGTGATTGTGGAGCGGTCCTACTCGCTCTTCCTCAGTTTCGGCATCAATGAAAAGCCATTTCTCGCTGCCGTTGACCGCTATTTGCAGGCGGGCAACATCGAGGCTGCCGCAAAGGTGTGTGCGAACAGCCCCACGCCTGCGCTCTCGCGCGGAACTCGAAATCTGCTGAAGCTGCTCCGGAACGGTGCCGAGAGCCCGCTCTTGGCG
>CANKOI010000065.1 GCA_947484175.1 Deltaproteobacteria bacterium | reverse complement strand
CTGGTGGAGGACCCCTCTCGCACCGTGCTGGTGCTGGTCACCATCCCGGAAGAGATGCCGCTGCGGGAAACGGAGCAGCTCTACGCCCGCCTCGGTCCGATGCAGCAGCAGGTGGCCGGCTTGGTGCTCAACGAGGTGCGCCCTTCCCCGGTGAGCAACCCCGCCGCGTGGCCCGCCGACCAGGAGGCCCTGCTGGTTAGGGACGAGCCCGGACGACGAGCCGCCGTCGAGATCATCAACGCCGAGCTCGACGCCGTGGAGCGCCAGCAGGGGGCGCGGGTTCGGCTCGCCCGCTTGGGGCTGCCGGTCGTGGAGTTCCCCTTTCACTATCGGCGAGACCTCGGTCGGAACGAGATCGAAGGGTTCGCCAACACCTTCGCGGGCGCGTTGTGAAACAGCCCGAGGTGCTCCTCATGTGTGGCAGCGGCGGCGTGGGAAAGACGACACTCTCCGCAGCGCTGGCGCTTCGCCTTGCGGAAGAAGGCAGGCGGGTGCTGGTGCTCACCATCGATCCCGCGCGGCGCCTCGCCGACGCGCTCGGCACCGGCGACCTCGACAACGAGCCGCGCCGCGTGCCCACCGAGCGCGGCGAGCTCCGCGCGCTGATGCTCGACTCCAAAGCGACCTTCGACGACCTGGTGCGTCGCCACTCCCCCTCCCCGGAGGTGTGTGAACGGATCCTCACGAATCACTACTACCGGTTCGTGAGCGAACGCCTGCCGGGCGTACACGAATACATGGCGATGGAGCGACTGCTCTCGCTCGCCCTGAACGACGAGGCCGACGTGATCGTGCTCGACACTCCCCCCACCCGCCACGCGCTCGACTTCCTCGCCGCTCCCGACCGCATGGCCGGCCTGATGGACGAAAGCGTGATGCGGTGGCTGGTGCTGCCCGCTACGGCGAGCGGCTGGCGCATGCTGGAGATGGGCAGCGACGTGCTGGCCGGGGTGCTCAAACGCCTCCTCGGCCCCACCACAATCGCCGACATCGCCGAGTTCTTCAGCGGCTTCCAAACCCTGTGGGGAGGCTTCCGCGAGCGGTCGATCGCCGTGCGAGCGCTCCTGCGCAGCCCCACCACCCAGTTCGTCCTCGTCACGGCTCCCGCGCCCGGCGCTCGGGCGGAAGCGATCGCCTTCCTCGAGGTTCTTCAGCGCGACGGCATGCCTTTCTCCGGCTTCTTCATCAACCGCTGTGCGCCGCCCGCGCCGCCGGACTTGGCCTGGCCGAAGCCCCCGGAGCACCGTTCCACCGGAGAGTGGGAGCGGGTACGTTCGGAGGTGGCCGCCACCCTCGATCGTCGTCGCGCGTTGACGGCGGCCCAGGATCGGGCGGTGGAGGACCTTCTCGCCCACGCTCCCTCGGGCAGTCAGGCGTGGAGAATCCCCGATCAGCCCACCGATGTTCATGACTTGCCGTCGCTGCGGCGACTGGGTGTGGCGCTCGACACCAGCGGCGCCATAGCCGCCCTTCGGAGGAACGGATGAATCAAGCCGACTGGCTGCGGAAGCGGCTTCGCAGTGCACGAAAGGCGGGCTGCGCCCCCGAGATCGGCGCCTTGGCGCTCCTGGCCGTCGGGGCCTTCGGCCTCTTCCACGGTCGCCTCGCGCACGCGCAGGGCAACGAGATGGAGAACCAGAGCGTGGCCTCCACCCAGAAGTCCCTCGGCGACTACTTCACCGACCTCGGCTCCGACGATGCCCCGGAGCGCCTTTTCGCGGCCCGGGCCGTCCGTTCCGAAACGCTCTCAGCCCTGCGCATCGCCGACCGCGCCCCCTCCGACAGCATCGCCTCGATGGAAGCACGCTCCGTCCTCGTGGAGATCGACGCACGACTTCCCGGCGCCTGTCGCGCGGCCCTGCGCTACGAAAACACCGCGCTCCAGTGCGCCGAGCTCCTCGCAGCCACCGAGCACCGCGAGCTCCTGACCGAGGTGGTGGCCGCCCGCGTGCTGGTGAAGGGCAAGGGGCCCCTCAAACGATTCGATGCAGCCGTGGTGAAGTTGGGCGAGCCCGTGGCCGGCGCAGGCAGCGCCACCCTGGAGACCGCCGCTGAAGTGGGCGTCGCAACCACCCCGGTCCCGCCGCCTGAAGCCCCGCCGGCTTCACCGCCCGCCCCGTGATCACGGTCGGCCTCACCGGGGGGATCGCCTGCGGAAAGAGCACCGTGGCTTCGTTCCTGCGGGCGCAAGGCGTACCGGTGCTCGACCTCGACGAGGTGGCCCGCGAGGTCGTGGCCCCGGGCACTCCCGCTCTCGCCGAGATCGCAGCCCGCTGGCCCGCTGTGGTGCAGGCCGGTCAGCTCGACCGGAAGGCCCTCGGCGCGATCGTGATGGCCGCGCCCGGCGAGCGGCGCGCGTTGGAGGCCATCACGCACCCCCGAATCTGGGCCGCCATGGAAGCGTGGATCGCCGCCCAGCAAGCTCCCGCCGTGGTCGTAGAGGCGGCTCTCATGGTGGAGACGGGCAGTTGGCGGCGCTACGACCACCTGATCGTGGTGAGCTGCAGCCCTGAGGTTCAGCGCGCACGCCTGCAGGCCCGCGAAGGCTTCGACGCAGCCACGACGGAACGCTGGCTGGCCTCCCAGCTCCCGCTCGCCGACAAAGAAGAACTCGCCACCGTGGTGATCCGCAACGACGGCGACGAAGCGGCGCTCGCCACGGCTACCGCGACCGCGTGGGCCACGATCCTTGAGCGCGGTGCCCCCGCTGCCCGTTCGCGGTAGGCTCCCAAGGTTCGGAGTCCGCATGTCGCTCCTGCTGCTGCTTGCCTGCCCCCCCGCCCCCGACACGAGCCCCGCGGCCGACACCGACAGCGGCGCACCGGCTTGGGCCGAACCCGAATGGGATGCGGCCCCCGAGCCCCTCCCCTGCAACGAAGGCGAGGCCGCCCCGCTGTACGACGCCGCGCTCGCCGACGCAGAAATCTCCCGCGACAACATGGGCTTCGCGGAGTCCATCTGGTCGAGCCTCGCACGCGCTGGCTACGTGCGCGGCCCCTTCCAGTGGCCGTCGTTCGAGCCCGTGCACCACGAGCCGGAGTACGCCGCCTGCTGGGTGCGCCAGCACGCGGCAGACCTCGACGCCGCGGGCGCCGCTGCACACCCCGTGGCGGCTGCGCTGGGAGTCCTCGCCGCCACCGCCGGCGTGCCGGCCGAGGGCGAACCCGTGCAACCCGACGACACCTCTCTGGCCAGCGCCCTCGACGAGCTGGCCGACGCGGCGGGCGGCGGCGACGACGGCGACCGTGCCGACGAGCTGCCCGAGGAACTCGCAGAGGCGCTCGTGCTCATCGTGCGGTCGCTCACGGAGGGCATCGACGCCCGCCACCGCATGGACGCCGCGAGCGAGGGGGTGGCGAAGCCCCAGCGCTTGTTCCGCGACGGCGCGAGCATGGTGCTCAGCGCCACAGACAACCAACCCTCCTACACCGATCCGGAAGCCACAACGGTGTACACCGACTGGTTCACTTCCGACGACGGACCCCGTGCGCTCCTCGGCCCCGCCCGCAAGCTGGCGTTCGCGATCGAGGACGCCGACTTGCAGCGCTTCGCAGGCGGCGACACCTCCTGGTCGTTCGACACCGACGCGGGCCGGATCCTGATCTCCCCCTCCACCGACGACCTGCACGACGCGAGCACGGGCGCCGTGCTCCTCGCCATCGACCTCGGTGGCAACGACACCTACCTCGATGGCGTAGGCGCCAACGCCGACGAAGACAACCCCGTGGCCGTGAACGTAGACCTCGGCGGGGACGACACCTACGGCTACACCCCCGTGCCGGACGACCACGACACGGAGGGGCTCTTGCCTTCCGACATCCGCGGGCGCGAACCCGCCTACGGGGGGTACTGGACTTCGTCGTCGATCACCAGCCGGCAGGGCAGCGGGCGGTACGGCATCGGCCTCGCGTTCGACCTCGGTGCCGGGAACGACACGTGGGCCTCGCTGCGGCTCAGCCAGGGCTTCGGTTCTCTGGGCGTGGGCGTGCTCGCCGACGACGGCGGCGACGACACCTACGCCGCGGAGGCGGGCGCGCAGGGCAGCGGCGTTTTCGGGTACGGCCTCTTGCTCGACGGCGGCGGCAACGACACCTACCTGAGCTGGGCGTTCAGCCAGGGGTTCGGCTATACCGGCGGCATCGGCCAGCTGCTCGATGTGGCCGGCGACGACACCTTTGTGGCCGACCCCGGCAACGCCTTCGGGGGCACCACGCTGTACTACTCGCCGCAGCTCCCCGGCGGGGAGGGCAACAGCTCCTTCTGTCAGGGCGCAGGCTTCGGCTTCCGCGGCGACCAGTGGTCTACGTGGTTCAGCGGGGGCGTTGGCTCGCTGCGCGACGTGGCGGGCAACGACAGCTACGTGGCGGGCGTATTCTCACAGGCCACGGGCTACTGGGAGGGCACCGGGATTCTCGCCGACGGCGCCGGCAGCGACACCTACGACGCCCTCTACTACATGCAGGGTGGCTCCGCGCACTTCGCCTCTGCCCTCTTCTTCGACGGCGGCGGCGACGACCAGTACAGCCAGACCTTCGACAGCCAATACATGCACACCGGCGCCGGCCACGACTATTCGCTCGGGCTGTTCCTCGAAGACGCCGGCAACGACGTGTACGCCTACAACGGGCTGGCCGCGGGAGCGAGCAACTGTCAGGGCGTGGGCGTTTTCGTCGACAAAGACGGCAGCGACACCTACACGGCGCGTTCCACCTACAGCACGGGCCTCGGCAACCACTCCGGCGAGTGCGAGACCCGCACCTCCACCCCGAGCATCGGCATCTTCCTCGATGGTGGCGGCGACCCCGATGTGTACCTTTGGCCCGAAGACGAGCTGCGCACCCCGGCCGACGACAGCACCTTCGGCATCGAGTGGAACAGCACCGACGACGAACACGGCGGTGCGGCCGATGGCTCCGAGGTTACGGGGTTCTGAGAGTGCATGAACTGGCTTCGTGATCGATGGAAGCGCTTCCGGGTGTGGCTGCGCGGCCAGCTCGTGGAGCATCTGGAGCCACGCAAGGTATTCTGGGCGTTATTCTTGGGCATCGCGATCGGGGCCACGCCGTTCTGGGGGGTGCATCTTGTCATGTGCCTGTTCGCGGCTCGGGTGCTCAAGCTGAACAAGGGGCTGATGCTGCTGGCGTCGGGGATCGCGAACCCGATCACCGCGCCACCGCTGCTGGCCTTGGAGGGTGCTGTGGGCTCGCTCTTGCGCACTGGCTCGTTCCAAATTCAATCCGTCGACCTCTCCGGCGGCTTCCGGTCCTTCTTCACCGAGGGCGGCTGGTTGTTCTTCGACATGCTCGTGGGTAGCCTCGTGGTGGGGCCGATTCTCGGCGCGATGGTGGGCGCCGCCGGCGTGGAGTGGTTTCGCCGGTACCCGCTCTCGAGTCGGAAGCCTCGAGCCTGACGGAGGCGCCGCGACACGCCCCTGCCACGCTCGACCCACAGTTTCCGGGAATCGCCTGTCGCCCCGATCGCGTCGTTCAGAGCTCCGGCCCCGCCCGCCCGATCGGCACGGCGCCGTCGACGTCTTCAGGATTCAGGCCGGCTTCGACGTAGCGGAAGGTCGAAGCGATGCGGTGGGGCTCCACGGGGCCGCCAGCGAGCGAAGGATCGAGGTCCCAGGCGCGCGTCCAGGCGGCCGAGGCCTCAAGGGAACGGCCGCTGCTCTCCAGCGCACGGGCTCGCAGGGCGTGCGGCAGCGCTTCGGCGGGCGCCGCGAAAACCGCGCGCTCCGCAGCGAGGAGCGCCTCGATCGGTTTGTTGGCGACCAAGGCTGCCGAAGCCTGAACCTGAGCGAGCAGGGGATCGTTGGCTGGGAGCTCTGGAGGCACCTCTCCTGGGATTGCTTCCAGCCGCGCCCGCGCCAGAATGCGTACGGCGAGGTCGGCCGGGGCGTGCTCGATGGCCGCTTCGTAGCGGGCGAGCGCGACGAGCAGCGCAACGTCGAGGGCCTCGGTAGCGGGGCCGGGCGCCCGCTCCCGGAGGGTCGCCACGAGCGCCTGCGCCTCAAGATGGCGACCCGCCCGCACCAGAGCGTCGATGCGTCGGCGCACAGGCACAGGGTTTCCCGAGTCCACCGCCTGCCAGCGGGCCAGCAGGGGATCGAGGCCCTCGCCGGCGCCAGCAGCTTCAGCCGCCGACACGCGGAGCTCGGCCACCGCGGGGTCCCACGCGTAGCTGGCCGGCAACGTTTCGAGGGTGTCTCGCGCTTGGCTCGCCTGACCGGCACCGAGGCGCGCTCGGGCCAGCGGGAGCCACCAGCGAGGGTCAGCCGGAGCCTCGCCGGTGATCGACTCCCACGCGAGCAAGCACTCGGTGGGGTGACCGGTAAGGCCGAACAGGGCGGCCTGATCCGCAGCGAAGAGCGGCGACGTGGGGCGGGTGAGCTGCGCCTTGACGAACGCCCCGTCGGCGTTCCCTCCATCCACCGTGCTGGCCACCTCCCAGCGCGCCTGAATCCACTGCGCGAGGGGCTGTTCCGGGTCGAGGAACACCGCGCGCACCACCGCGTCCTGCTTGCGGTCGCCAGGGGTGAGCGTGGGAGGCAGGATTCCGTAGTAGGTGGCCGCCGCTCTGCCCGTGATCAGCTCGCTATACGCATCCTTCGAGCCCGGCTGCCCCCACGCGGCGCGGGTGGCATCGGCCACCGTCACGTCCAACGCAAGCGCGGCACCGCCGAGCACCGCGGCCACCGCGGGCCACGGATTCTCCTCGGTGGCCTCGGCGGTGGTGCTCGTACACTCCCCGCCCGCCACGCAGAGCTCCAGTTCCAAGCTCATCGTACCGGTGCCCATGCGCAGGGTGGCGCGCGCGTCGACCTGCCGATCGGGCGGCGCCCTGTCCCCCCGGAACGCGAGCGGCGTGCCATCTCCCGGCAAGAGCGGCACCACCCCGGGGAGGTCGGCGAGGCCAAGCTCCAGCGCCGCCGTGAGGAGCCCGCGCAGCTCCGCCGGATGGGCGGCCCTCCCCTCCCGCACGACAACCGGCACCAGCCGCACCTCGGTGAGCAGCACCGGCTTGGGCGCGCCTTCCGCCGTCGCCGTCGCCTCCGACTCGGGGGCACCGGCACATGCGACGATCCAGGCCAACCACATCGGCACTCCCTATCGCTCGGACTCCGTCTTGCACCACAGCTTCACGAGCCCATCGAAGTGATCGGTGAAGGGCTCGATCTCGTGCTTGGGGTACAGGAGGGCCACCTTCTCTCGGATGATGTCCTTCGCGCGGGTGCTGCGGAAGAACTCGAAGCAGACTTCGTCCAGCCGGCCAAGGTGGGTGGCTCGGAACTCCTCGAACCGATCGACGTCAAAATAGGTGTGGGCGAGGGCGTCGTACCGCTGCAACTTCTCCTCGAAGGGGAGATCGGTGTCGGCGATGTCGAAATAGGGCTGCCAGTGGGGATTGAACTGCGGCTTACGCTTGGTGTAGGCACAGAACAGCGACCAAGCGACCAGCGAACGCACCGTCCACGGAAAGTGGTAGTGCAGGCTCGTGACCTGACTGTCGGGACAGGCGTTGGCAAAGTCGATCGGGTGGAACACCCCACCGGAGCGCAGGGCCTCGCAACTGTTGTAGTCCCAGCAGAAGAAGGCGTTGATCACCCGCGCGTAGCGACTCATCGTCTGCCACCCGGCGGCGTCCATGAAGTCACGGTCCACGAGGTAGCGACCATGCAGGGGCGCGGCCGGGTCGTACTTCACACAGTTCACCTGGGGGCCGATCCCGATGGCTCGCACAAAGATGTCCCAGTTGTCGACCGCCTTCTGCAGATGCATCACCTGACTACCCGAGTCGTTGTAGGAGATATGAAGCGCGCCGACGTCGTCGAGCTTGGTGACACCCCGCCAGGCACCGCCATCGTAGGGCTTCATGAACGAGGGGTAGCCCACGGCCTCGCCCACGGTGTCGAGCGAGAACAGCGTGTTGTAGCGACGGATCGCCACCTGGGTGTCGGCGTCGTCGCTGTAGGTCTTGGGCGGCACCATCCACGTTTCGGGGACGGGGAAGCCCAGACGCATCATGGCCACGTAGGTGGTGTGCTTTTCAGCCGCTTGGATCATCCAGGGGTTGTTGAAGACGTACACGCCGTCGAGCGCGAGCTTCTTGACCCACTCCCGCGTGGTGGGAAACCAATGGGTGATCCGGTCGAGCACGAGGTCGTAGCGAGATTTGGCGCGGAGATCGAAGGGCTCCACCTTGACCCGCTCTACGGCGAAACGAACCGTGTCCGCGCCTTGAGGCAGCGCGAGGTCGAGCTTCGCCACGATGGCTTCGTAGCAGGCGGGCCAGCAGTGGTCGGCGCCGAGAGAGAGGCCGATGAGGCGGGTCTGGGGCAAGGGAGACTCCGAAGCGCCTGCGGCGTATCAAGGAACCGGCCGGGCGGCGCGCGCGTTAGCAGGGCGGCACGATGAGTTCTCCGCCCGCGCGCCCCTGGCGTCGTCGCTTGCGGCGCTTCTTCGGCGGCCTCCTCCGTGTCACGCTGGTGGGGCTCCTGCTCCTCACCATCACCGGCGCGTTCGCGTGGCGCTGGTTCCAAACCGAGATCCTCGCCACGCTACCCGAGAGTCTGGGCCCGGCCACCGAGTTCCGCGTTCCCTGCTCCGTTCAGGTCTTCGATACGCACGACAAACGAGTGGACCAGTTCTACCTCGAGCGCCGCGTGTGGGTGTCGCGCGCCGAGCTGCCCGACTTCGTATGGCAGGCCTTCGTGGCCAGCGAGGACCGTCGTTTCTTCGAGCACGAAGGCGTCGACCCGCAGGGCATCGCCCGCGCGCTGATCGTGAACCTCACCGGCGGCGGCACCAGCCAGGGCGGGAGCACGATCACCCAGCAGCTCGTGAAAAACCTCCTGGTCGGGAAGGAACGCAGCTACCGCCGGAAGCTCCGCGAGGCGGTGCTGGCCTACCGCCTCGAGGGCGAGCTCAGCAAGATGCAGATCATCGAGCTGTACGTGAACTACATCGCACTGGGAAACGGCAACTTCGGAGTCGAGGCCGCGGCGCAGGACTACTTCGGCATCTCGGCCCGCGAGCTCGACGCCGGGCAGGCCGCCTTGCTCGCGGGGTTGGTGCCGGCACCTTCTCGCTATTCCCCCCGCCACAACCCCGAGCTGGCGGCGACCCGCCGCGAGATCGTGCTGAAGCTGATGGTGGGCCAGGGCTACCTCACCGCGGCGGTGGCGAGCCGCCACTTGGCCGATCCCGTGGTGCAGCCCCGCGCCACCGGCACCCCGGAGACAGGTGCTGCCTACCTCACGGAGGTGCGGCGTGAGGTGCGGCGCCTCTTCGGCAACGACATGCCCTTCGTGGAGGGCATGCAGGTGTACACCCCGTTCGAGCCGAACATCCAGAGCGTGGCCGAGGAAGCCGCGGCGGATTCGCTGCGTGCCCTAGAAACGCGGCAAGGAGCGCGCGGCCCCACGCGGAACATCGCGGACACCGAGCGCGACGCCTGGCTCGCCCGCGGGGACCGCCTGCGGCTCGACCTCGCAACCCACACCTTCCGCAAGCCCTCGGCGGGCGAGTGCTTCGCCGCGCTCGCCGACGATGACGCCGGCGCCGTGAGCGCCGGTCCCTTCCGGCTCACACTCGCGGCCGACGCCTTGGACACCAAGGTGCGGCGCGCCCGTCGCGGGCAGGCCGACAAGTCGGCGCCCGCCGCCGACCGCGCCCGACCGCTGCGCGAGGTGCTCCAACGGGGCGACGTTCTCGAGGTCTGCCTCGGCGACGACGGCCTGCTGCACCGGAAGGAACGCCCGTGGGCCGAGAGCGCCGTGGTGGTGATCGAGAACGCCACAGGCCACGTGGTAGCTCTGACGGGCGGGTTCGACGTCGGCCTCGAAGGCTTCATCCGTGCCACTCAGGCGCGGCGGCAGCCCGGCAGCTCGTTCAAGCCCGTGGTGTACGCGAGTGCGATCGTTTCCGGGCGGCGACAGACCGACCTTGTTTTCGACGCGCCGTTCTCGGTGTTGGGCACCAACGGCCGGCCGTGGTCGCCCAAGAACTACGACGGCAAGTACCGCGGCGACATTCCGCTGCGCACGGCCATGGCGCTCTCGCTCAACACCGTTGCCGTGAGGCTCGCCGCCGACGTCGGTGTGGAGCGGCTCGTGTCGCTCGCACGCGGCCTCGGCGTGCGCAGCCCCCTGCGGAGCGACCTCACCCTCGCCCTCGGCTCGTCGGAGATCACCCCGATGGACGCCGCGATGATGTACAGCTCGATCGCCCGAGGCGGCGTGCGCGTGGGACCGGTTTTCGTCACCAAGGTGCTCGACCGCAAGGGGGGCAAGCTCGGCGCCGAAGGCGAACGGGTGAAGATCGGGGGGGAGGAGCGTGCCCTGCCCGGCGGCCCCGGCGAGCGCGTGATGAGCGCCGATGCCGCCTATGTGACCATCGACATGATGCGCAACGTGTTCACCCACGGCACGGCGAAGAAGGGCGTGCGGCCCGGGATGGACTTCGCCGGGAAGACGGGCACGACGAGCAACTTCGTGGACGCCTGGTTCGTCGGCTACAGCCCGCGGTACACGGTGGCCGTGTGGGTGGGCACCGACGGTCAGTCGAGCATCGGTGACAAGGAGACGGGAGGAAAGACCGCGCTGCCCACCTGGAGTGCCGTGATGGAAGCGCTGCCGAACGTAGAAGGCGAACGTTTTCCGGTCCCAGCGGGCGTGGTGTTGCTCCCTTACGAGGATGGCTGGCTGGGGTACGAACGGTCGAACCCGCCCGAAGGGGTGCTCGTGGTGCCCCCCCTCACCGCCGAGGCGCTTCCGCCCTTCGGCTTCTCCTACCCTCAGGCGCGGGCCGAAACGGCGCTGGCCCCCGCTCCCCACGCCGCTCCCGCCGTGTCGATGCCGCCCCCCGAACTTCCGTCTGGCACCGAAGAAGAAGGCGCGGGCGACCCGACGACGCAGCCCCCCGACGAAGCGTCCCCCGACGAAGCGTCCCCAGCGCCCGACGGGCAGTAGTCGCGCTCCGCCGCCATGGCACGCCCCTCCCCGCTGGCCCCCCTCCTCGCCGCCGCGCTCACCGTCCTCGTGCTGGGCTGGGCGGCTTCCCTTCACGGGCTGCACTTCGTAGACCTCGTGGCCTTCTCACGTCGCGCCCGAGAGCTCACGGCCGGGCGCGGCCCCACGGACGGTCTGTACCCCTTCGGCTTGCCCGCTTGGCTGGCTTTCGCGCACAGCGCCGGGGTCGCTCTGCTGCCCGCTGCGCGCGCGCTTTCGGTAGCCGCAGCTGCGCTGCTGGCAGCCACCTCGGCACGACGCCTCGGGCTGCCTGCGGCTGTGTGGCTGCTGGCGCAGGCGCCGTTCCTTACGTGGGGGAGCAGCGAAGGCACGGACATGGTGGCCGCGGGCCTCTCGATCGCGGCGGTGTTCTGCGCCGACCGGCCCCGCCTCGCCGGCCTCCTCGTCGGCTTGGCGCTCAGCTTCCGCTGGACAGCGGCTGCGTGGCTGCCCGCTCTCGCCTTGGCCTTGCCCGCTGGCGGCCGGTTGCCGGCGCTCGGAGGCTTCGTGGTCGGGGTTTTGCCCCACGTGCTCGGCTGCGCCTTCACCGGAACGCTGGTGCTGCCCGACCAGTCCCTGAACCTCACGATCGCGGCCGGGCCGGGGGCCCCGCCTCCGGCGGGGCCGGCGGGCATCTTCGCCCGGATGCCGCGGGGGCTCGCCGAGGCTGCGCCGTTCCTAGTCCCCGACATCGCCTCGCGACTAGGCGCCGCCCTGCTCCTCGCGACTGCCCTCCTCCCCTCCCGAACGGCGGCGGGCTCCGCGCTCCGCCGCCTCGCCGGCGCGCTCCTCGTCGGCGGGGTGCTGCACGCCGTAGGACTGGCCGCCGTGTTCGCCAACCCGCGCCTCGCCCTTCCCACAACGCTGGTGGCGCTGGCTGGTGTGGGGGTTGCGGCGGGTCGGATCGGTGAGGCCGCGCCGCGCTGGCAGCGCGCAGTAGGCGGCGGGCTCCTGCTTCTCGCGGCGGGAACGGCCGCCACCACCCTCCCCGCCTTGCGCGCGCCGCCGAAGGGTGCCGAATTCGTGACGGCCTTGCGCGGCGCGCTGGCCGGCTGTCCAGAGCTCGCGGGCCCAGCGTTGGCCAACAACGCCCTCGTGCACACGGAGGTGGGCGGCTGGCTCGTACCCGCCGTGCAGCTCAGCGGCCTGCGCGTAACGCCGCGCACCACCCCGGCGGCGCTCGGGCGCATCGCCGACGAGGCCGGCCTCCGGGTGCTGGTCCTCGACCCGGTGCGAGCTCGGGGTCAGCCGGGCCTGAACCCGCTGTCCTCGGGGACAGACGAGGAGGTGGATGGCTGGCGCCGATGCACAGACCGGCCACTTCGTATCTGGACACGATAGACTCTGGTCGTGCTGCTCGCCGCCCTCACTCTCCACTCCGCTTTGCTCCTCTGCGCACCCGCCTACGCGGAAGCCGCCGAGCCCGCCCGTGCCGAGCTCGTACTCGACGACGGGCAGGTGCTGGTGGGGGTGGTGGAGAAGGCCGAAGACGGCTCGGTGACGATCACCCTCGGCAGCGGGTCGGTGCTGCGGTTCCCAGCGGCGATTGTGCGCGAGGTGCGCGCGATCACGCCCAAGGCGCTCCCTCTGCCCGCGGCTACGCCCGGCGCCATGACCGGCGTCCCTGTGGATCCGAACGCGCCGTGGGGCCCCGATCCGAACAAGAGCCGCTACCTGTACAGCCCGTCGGCGTTCAGCCTCGGGCAGGGTCGCGGCTACATCTCCCAGAAAGAACTGCTGCTCACGGAGGTCGCGATCGGGGTGACCGACTGGTGGGACATCCAGGCCGGCACCAGCGTCATCACCCTGTTCCTTCCCGAAGCGGCGTTCGGCATCGTCGGCACCAAGTTCGGCTTCCGGGTGTCCGAGAACGTGCATGTCGCCGTGGGTGGGCAAGGCTTTTTTGCCGGTGGGGTGGCGCTCGGGTTGGGATTCGGTACCGTCACCTACGGCACGGCCGACCGCCACGTGTCCGTGAGCGTCGGCGGCCTCGCGGCCGGCTTCGAAGGGGAAGTGCAGACCGCCGGCACCGTGCTCGTAACGGTGAGCGGCAACTACCGCCTCGGCCCGCGCACCGCGCTCGTCACCGAGAACTGGTTCCTCGTGGGGGGCGAGCTCCAGCCCTCAGGGGGCGACGTGTTCGTGGTCCCCAGCCTCGTTGTCCGCCTTTTCGGCCCCTCGTTCGCCACCGACCTCGGTGTGATCCCGATCATCGACTTCAGCGGAAGCGGCGCAGTGATCCCCATCCCCTGGGTGGGTTTTACTTGGAACTACGCGATTCCCATGAAGGGGTGAGGTGCGTAGAGGCCGACGCGGCACCCGCGCTCAGCCGGCCCGAAACACCTTCACCTCGACGATCTTCACCGGGGTGAGCGGGCGGCTGTGTTGGGCGGGCACCCGCGCGATGCGCTGCACCACGTCGAGGCCGCGCACCACGAAGCCGAACACCCCGTGTTTTCCGTCGAGGTGGGGGCACGCCGACTCGGTGATGAAGAACTGGCAGCCCTGGCTGTGCGGCTGCCCCTGGTTGGCCATGCTGAACACCCCCGGCCGGTCGTGTCGAAGGCGCAGGGCACCAGCGTCATCCTTCCAGCGATACCCCGCCGTGCCGCTGCCGGTGCCGGTGGGGTCTCCCCCCTGAATCATGAAGTCGGGAATGACCCGGTGAAACAAGGTGCCCGGGTAGAGCGGCCGTGCGGCCGTGCGGCCCTTGGGATCGGTCCACTCCACGGTGCCCAGCGCGAGCGCCACGAAGTTGGCCACGGTGCGCACGGCTTCTCGTTCGTAGAGCTCGCCTTCGATCTCGCCGAGCGTCGTGACCAGCACCACCCGCAACGCCCCCTCCCCTGCCACCGACACCGGCGGCGCCGGCGTGTCCTTCGCTTCCCCGATGCCGAACATCCAGTGGCCTCCCGTCTGGTTCCTATCCGAGCGGACGCCCCGAACCGCAAGAAGGATGTCAGGCCTCGCCCCTGCGAGCGCGGCGCCGGCTAGTCTCCCCGATGCTCTGGCTCCTGTTGGCGTGCGACCTCGACGACGCAGGCGTGGAGTTCGAGCTCCCTGCGGTCGAACTTGGCGAAGCCCTCGCGCCGACCACCGGCTTGGACCTCAACGACGGCGATGCCAGCGGGCTCGCCTTCCCCTCGCTGATGTCGGGGTGGGAGAGCGAGGCGCTGCCGATGTGGGACGTTCCGCTCGCGATCTGGGCCATCGCGCTGCACGAGCGCGTGGCCGACGAGGGAGTGTGCCCCTTTGTGACCCTCGACGGCGCCGACGCCACCTACCAGTCCGACTGCCGGTCGAAGCACGGCTACGAGTGGGAGGGCACCGTGACGGTCAGCGAGAGCGAGGAGGACGGCGTGGAGCGCGAGCGCTGGGACTTCGACCTCGAGGTGAAGGGCGACGTGGACGATGCACGCTTCGAGAAGCTGGAGCTTCGGGGATCGGTGGCGCGGGCCGACAAGGGCGACCTCACGCATGTAGACGTGAACCTCCAGGCCGAGCTGCTGGGCTACTTCGAGGCGCGCAACGTGGACGACCCCAAGAGCGAGGCGTGGGCCGACTGGGCGGTTTCGGGCTCGGAGGAGAAAGAAGCCGGAGCGTTCCGCCTGTCCGTAGCCGCGGACATCGGCGGCAGCGGCGGTTTCACGCTGGCCGGAACGGACCTTCGCACCGATGCGGGCTGCCCGATCGAGCCCACAGGCGAGGCCACGCTGAGCGGCACCGCCGAGGTGTCGTTCGATGGGGCTGATGCCTGCGATGCGTGCGCCACCATCACGGCGGGCGAGAGCACGACAGAGGCCTGCGCGCCCTGAGCCGTTGGGCCGTTCACCCCACCGGGCGCGGCGGCATCCGGTCGATCAGCGCCTCCACGCAGCGGCGGAGGTCGTCGCGACTGGACCGGTAGCGAAAAATCCAGCTTCCGTACGGGTCGGCAATCTCCATGAGGCCGCCGAAGGTTCCGAGCATTTGCAGCTTTTCGTCGGAGGCGGGAAACTGCTCACGCACCAGCTGAGCGTGCCGCATTTCCATCACGAGGATGCGGTCGGCCCACGCCACGAGTTCCTCCGAGACCGGCTGGCTGGTGTGGCGAGTAAGGTCGCCCCCGAGATCGCGGATCGCCTTCTTGGAGTTGGGCGCTGCCGGATCGCCTTCGCGGGCGTGCGTACCCGCCGAGCGGGCTTCAACGGCCCAGCCGCGCTCGCGGGCGTAGAGCCGCGCCAGCTCCTCCGCCATCGGGGACCGACAGATGTTGGCGGTGCAGACGAAGAGCAGCCGATGGGGGGGGGGCAACATCCGCGGCGAGCGTAACCGTCCGCTCGCAGCCCTACCCCACCACGATGAGCCGGATGTGCTGCGGGAGCTGCTTCAACAGGTCGCCGATGAACTTCCCTCGCAGCGCCACCCACAACAGCGTGCGCTGGGTGGCACCGATCACCACCGTGTCACAGCGGAGCTGCTCCGCCGCTTCAGACACACTCTCCGCGGCCGAGTGCGAGAGCGCCCACACCGGCACGCACCGCATTCCCATCGATTCGACCGCGAGGGAGGCCGCCTCCAAGACGGTGAGCCCCTCGGGAGAGGGATGCGCCAACTGGGGGTAGAACAGGCCGGGCACCTCGTCTACGTAGATGGCAAAGACGTGGTCGAGGCCGCGGGCGCGGGCCCTGTCTACCGCCTCCTTGAAGATCTTGCGCGTGGCGCCACGGCTCGCCACCAGCACGTTCGGGCCCGCGCTCCGGAACTGGCTCGCGGCGGCCTCGATCGTGAGGAAGGTGGCGTCGGTCACATCCACCTCGCGCGGCGGGCGCAGGCGTGGGATCCGCTCCAACGTTCGCGCCAGGCGGCCGGTCCGAGTAAACCACGCCAATCCCAACCCAAATGCCGTCAGGGTCACGCCGAATCCCGTGGCGAGCGGTTTGGCGATGAGGTTCACGCAAAACGCCACCACCACCGCCACGCTCGTGCCCACTCCGACCCAGAAACCGAACCCCCGCTGGCCATCCTGCCACCGCAATCGGTCGATGCCCACGCTGGAGAGCACGAACGAGCCAAGGAGACCGAAAGCATAGAGCTCGCCGAGCAGCACCATGTCGGCGTCCACCGCCACCAGAACCGCAGCGGGCACGAACGTGCACAGGACGATGGCGCGCCAGGGCGTCTGGTAGCGCCGCGAGAGCGCCCCGAGGGAAGGGGGCAGGAAACGCCCGCGAATCAGCGCCATCATCACGTGGTAGTTGCCGATGATCGCCGTGTTCGCCGCGAAAAGCAGCAGCGAGGAGGCGCTCAGCACCACCGCGGTCTTCAGGCCCAGTCCACCCCACAGACCGGCCAGTTCCGAGATGAAGCGTTCCGACTCGTGGTCCTTGACTTCCACGCTGAGGCTGGCTGTGCTCAGGAACGTCAGCGCCGGCGCCGTGAGGATCACGCTCACCGCCACCGCGATCATGCCCTTCCGCGGCGTAGGTCCGAGGTCGCGCATGGCGGGCGCGAGCTGCGACATCGCCTCCAGACCGGAGAAGGCCAGCCACGCGCCAGAGTAGCCGGCGAGGAGCTGCCAGGCGCTCAGGTCAGGGAGCTTGGCGAACTCCTGCGGGATGCGCCAAAGCACCTCGGGAGGCGCCTGCCACAGGCACGTGCCAACGACGACTAGGTTTACGACGAGCGCCAGAATTGCGAGCACCATGCTCACGACGGCGCTCTCCTTCACGCCCACGATGTTCAGCCCGCAGAGCACGGTAAGGCAACCGATGGTCGGCAGGAGCACCCCCCCGAGATGCGCGATGCTGTCGATGTAGTACACGCCCGAGGCCGCGCTGATCGCCACGGTGAGAAAAAAGTCAACCATGATGAGCTGACCACCCAGCGCGCCGAAGGCGGGGGAGAACGCTCGCTCCGCAAGGCTTACCACGCCACCGCCCCCCGGAAAGCGTCGGGTGACCTCGACCTCTTTCACGCACAACAGCAGGAACGCCACCATGGTCGAAAGCACGAAGAACCCAGCCCGATCGCCCGTCGTTCCATAGAGGAGTCCCGGCACGTAGTAGACGCTGGTGCCGATGTCGCAGAACACCACAGCCCAGACGAGAAACCAGCCGATTCGTCCACTGCCCTTCGACATGCTATCTCCACGCGGCTCGGGAACTGCCCAAGGGGGCGACCGACGTTCTACACCCCCACCCGCGCTGCGGCAAATCCGCTCCGAGTTCGATTGTCGCATAGCCACTCCGAGCTGCTCGCCTCCCTCGACCGTCGTCTCTGGCGCGACCTAGGCGTAAGCGACCCCGAACCCCAACTCCTGCGCTTCCTGCCCATGCTGGTCGTGGCGTGGAGCGACGGGAAACTCGGCGCGTCCGAGGCCAACCTCATCCGCGACCGGGCACGCTCACTCCCGCGAATCCCGCAGGAATGGGTCACGCAGCGCCTGCTCGTTCCCCCCGGCCCCTACTTTCGCTGTCAGGTGAGCCACTTGTTGGCCTTCATGGCGACGACCTGGAAGGGCGCGGAGCGCGACGGCTGCCGAGACTGGTCGGAAACCGGGGAGCGGTGGGCCCGCGAACTCATCGCCGATCAGGGCATCTTCCGGCGGCTCTTTGGCGGCGCGAGCCAGGAGCAGGCCGAGCTCAGCACGCTGAACGCGGCGATGCACGAACATGGAATCTTCGTGAGCGACCGCATCTGGAGCCTCGCGCGCGGCGCCCACGCAGACGCGGATCCCGAACGGATCGCGGTGTGCAAACGCGAAGCCGACCAGGTCAACCAGGTGCTCGGGCTCACGTTCCGCGGAGAGGGCGAACACCTCGCCGTCGGCACGCTCACGTCGCTCGCGCGCGACGAGGACCTCGACCCACGCCGGGTGGACCAGCTCCTCCGCCAGAGCCCGCACCTCCGCGAAGCGGAGCGGTGGATTCTTCTGGGTGAAGAATACGCGCGCAGCGGCCGCCCCCTGACCGACCTCCAGCGCGCCGAGATGAAGGCGGCGATGGAGCAGCAGTCAGGCTGCCCCTTCGAGGAGTGTTCGTTTGCGGAGCTGGCCTACCTCGAGGATGCGCTCGCCGTCGACGCCCGCTGGATGAGCTGGGTGGCAGGCCAGGTGGAAGAGTTGCGCATCGACCACGCCGAGGTCGCGCGCCCGATGATGCCGGGAACCTTCCGGGCCCCCCGCGCGAAGGTCAAGGCGCAGGTCGCCCAAGCGCTGGTGCCGGGACCGACCGGCATGGGCTTTCGGGTGTTGGAAATCACCTCTCGCGAACAGGTGCTGCGCCTCGCAACCCCCGCGCTCACCGCCGAGCCCCCTCCGCGTGAGGCCAGCGAGTGGATCGCTCGATTCTTGCCGGCGATGTGTGATCCGTGGACCCAGCTCATCCTCGAGCTGGAAGGGCCGCGGTGGGTGGCCGAGGTGCTGCCCGAGATGGCGCTCACGCCGAGCACCCGAGCCGAGCCGCTCTTGCCGGGCCGCGCCCTCTTGGTGCCGCCCTGGGTGTGGTTCCGCGCCGCCGACGCAGTGGGCGTTCGCTTTTTCGCCGCTCGGCGTAAGTCCAGCGGCGACACGGCCTCCCTCTGAGGGTCCTCTTCCTCGACGACGACCCCGAGCAGGTGGAGGCGTGCGCGGAGGCGATCCGTGCGGCGGGGGTGGCCGAGGTTCTGTCGGTCCGCACCGTCGCCGAAGCTGTCGGAGCCCTCCACGCCTCGCGGGTAGACGTGCTGGTGATGGACCTGTTCATCCCCCTCGGGGACACCCCGCGCACCACCCTCGGCCCTCGCGCTCGCAAGTACGCGGAGAACGTCGAACACCTCGGCGGCATCGTGCTCCTCGACGAGTTGGCGCGCGTGCCGAACCCTCCCCTCACGCTCCTGCACACGGCCTGCCGCGAGCCCGTGGTGCTGGAGCTGGCCCGGGAGCGCATCCACTCCCGCGTGCGGAAACCGGCGTCGGCCGAGGTGCTGCTGAAGGCGGTCCTCGAAGCGCTCCGGGAGTTGGAGGGGGGCTGAGGGGGAAACCCGCGTGCGCCGGTCAACGACGCCGCGCTCGCCCGCAGCGCCGTCACGCGGTACGCCGTACCGCTTGCCCATCCAGCAAAACTCCCCCCGGCGTACACACAACTATGGGCTGACGGCGTTCGTCGTGGCCGTGCTCGCGCTGGCGGTCTGGGGCTTCGGGGTGGGGCCCGGCCACCTCCGCACGCGGCGGACCACGCTTACGTTGCCCGGCCTCACCGAGCCACGCACGGTGGTGCTCCTCTCCGACGTACACGGCGGCGCGCCGCACGTGGACGACGAGATGCTGGGCCGGGTCGTGGCCGCCGTCAACGACGCCCACCCCCACCTGGTACTCCTGCTTGGCGACTACGTCATCGACGGCGTGATCGGCGGCGAGTTCATGCCGCCGGAGCACGTGGCCGCAGCGCTCGCCGGCATCGAGGCTCCTACGCTCGCGGTGCTGGGAAACCATGACGGCTGGAACGGCCCCGACAGCGTGGAACGAGCGTTCGAAGCAGCAGGCATTCCTGTACTCCGCAACGAGCGGGCCACCGTGGCGGGAATCCTCGTCGCGGGCCTCGACGACCCGGAGGCGGGGGGGCCCGACCGCAGCATCGTAGCCGACCTCGCTCCCCCCGCGATCATCGCCGTACACGACCCGGACGTTGCGGCGGGGCTGCCCGGAACCGTCGGCCTCGTGGTGGCGGGCCATACGCACGGCGGGCAGGTCGCGCTGCCGCTCTACGGCAGCATCATCCAGCCCACGCGGCGTCGCTTCGACGACGGCCTCTCCGCACCGTTCGGGCGCCCCCTCTTTGTCACGCCCGGCATCGGAACGTCGATCGTGCCGGTGCGAATCGGCGTTCCCCCCACGGTAGACGTCTTGCTGCTCCTGCCACCCGCGCCAGCCCCCCGTTGACCCCGCGAGGATGCAGCGAGCGGATATACTCTTCAAGAGGTTCAAATGGCCGTTGCCGCTGAGCGCTTGCGCCTGACGCTGGGTGCCTACCTTGCGCTGGAGCAGAATTCGCCGGAGCGCCACGCGTTCCACAGCGGCGAGGTCTTCGCGATCGCGGGGGGGGCGACGCTCCACGCCATGCTCGCTTCCGAGTTCGCGCGGCTCTTGGGAAATACCCTCGTCGGTCACCCCTGTGCCGCCACCGGAGCGGACCAGCGCATCCACATCGACGCGGAGAACACCACCTACGCGGACGTAGTGGTGATGTGCCCACCGCTGCAGCGCCCCCCTGGCGATCCGCACGCGATCACCAACCCCGTGGCGCTGGTCGAGGTGCTGTCGCCCTCGACGGAGGCGTGGGATCGCGGCGGCAAGTTCGCGCTGTACGCCACGCTGCCGAGCCTCCGCCACTACGTGCTCGTCGCCCAGGACTGCTGGCGCGCCGAGCACTACCGCCGCGAGGACGACGGCAGCTGGCGGCTCACGGTGCACGGTCCGGGGCACAGCGTGATCCTCGATGCGATCGAGGCCCGAATCGCGGTAGACGAGGTGTACGCCAAGGTGGAGGCCTTCGGAGGCCCCACCCGCCTCGATCGGCCCAAACCGCCGCTGGCGGCGCGCGGTGTCTGACGGGCCATGGTGGTCCCGCCTATGGGAGCGGCTGCGAGCCTTCCTCAGGCTGCGCCGGAGGAAGGTGGTGCGCGAGGTGCGCGAGGCTAGCGCGGAGATCGCGGAAGAGGTGCGCGAAGCGAGGCAGGAGCTGAAAGAGGCCGGAGAGCTTGTTGCGGCCGAGGCCGCAGAGGCCCGGGCCGACCTTGAGGGCGCGGGAGAACTCCTGCGGTCGACCCTCCTCGAGCTCGTGGACGACCTCCCCTTTGTGGGACGGCTCTTGGCCATCCGGCCGGTAACGAATCAGGTGTACGGCCACGGGGCGTTCATGGGCGCCGCCCCCGGTCTGCTCTCCGACCCGCGCTGGCGCCGCATCCTCGTCTTGCTGATGCCAGACGTGTTCGACGACGTACGCGCCGCGGTTGCCGACGGCGCCGGCGCGGCCCGCCTCATCCCGATGTTCGAGAACAACCCCGTGATGTGCGCCTATGGGGCATGGCACGGGAGCCGTCGCCGCCGCGCGGGCGGGTTCACCCCCCACCCCAACGACCTGTTTGGTGTCGAGTGGGACGCCTACCTGGACGGCGCGTTGGTGGAGGCCTGGCAGGACGCCGACGCCGACGGGCGGAAGGCGCTGCGAGCACGAATCGTCGACACCACCGTGATCGCGCACGCGTCCACGACCGATGTCGTGCAGGAGGCAGCGGGACTCGATCAGTACGCAGACGTGCGCACCACGGCGAAGACGCGCATGGGTGGCGTCACCATCCCCGCGTGGCTCGATCTTTTCGGTCGCGCCCTCACCCTCGCGGACGCGCCCGACCTGAACGCGGCGCTGGCCGAAATGCAGGGGGAAGATCGTGTCCTCGAGGGAGACGCCTGCGAACGGTACACGTTTCTGCCGCCGCGCCCGGCGCCCGCCGCCGTGGAGGCGTGGAGGCGTGTCACGGGGCAGCCACACTTTGCCGTGGTGTTGGAGCTCAAGTCCTTACGAAGCACGCCGGAGCTGGTGGCCGACATGATCGCCGAGCTCAATGAGCGCGGCGTAGCGGTGCGGGCGGTGTGTTCGTTCAAGCTCGCGGAGGTGACGGGAATCCCGACCGCGAAACAGTCGGTTGGCGGAGACAGCTTGCCGGCGCCGCGCCCGATCCTGTTCTTCCACTTCGCCGGAGACCTGCAGGCTGCCTGCGATGCCGAGAAACTCCCGCCCGACCTCGGCGTGCTGTTCAATGGAGCGAGCCTGCTCGAACACGTCGGCGGCGAGCAACCCTACCGCGTGCTCACGCAGGTGGTGGAGGAGCTGGAGGAGTACCGGCTCCGCCACAGGCTGGACATCGGTCTGTACGTGCAGGAGTACGACTGTGACGCGATGGCGGCGGCCGCCCTCTCGGAGCTCGTCGAGACCCACGCGCCCACCTTCCAGCTTGGTTTCGCGTGGGGCGGACTGGTGGACGAAGCGTGCATCGAAGTGGACGGAGAGGACCGCAGGGGCATGGGCAGCCAGGGCATGCTGGAATGGGTGAAGAAGGGTTGGCGCCTCGGAGAAGGTTTACCGTGATATAGATATCTCTATGAAGACCAGCCTCGAGATCGATGACCGGCTCTACCAGGCCGCCCGCGTTCGCGCCGCGCAGGAGCACACCACGGTCAGGGCCCTCATCGAGCAAGGTCTGGCCGGCGTGCTTGGGCTCGGCCCCGAGCGTCGTGCGAGCGCCCCGGCGACGACCCGGCGCGATCTGGACGACCTCACGGCGCTGTGCACCCAGCTCAGCGCCCTCCCGCTCTTGACAACGGCAACGCCCGACGAGCTCCTGGGCTACGACAGCGACGGTTCGTTCGGATGAGCGGGTTTGTCGTGGATGCGTCGGCCGTCATCGCGATGTTGGAGTCCGAGCCCGACGCAGAGGCGGTCCGCGAAGCCTTTGTCGCCGCAGGCCCCCGTTGGATCAGCGCCGTGGGCGTCATGGAGTGCGCCATCGTGCTTGAGCGCCGGCGTGGGGCGCTCGCCAAGGCAGGGCTCGACGCGCTCCTCAGCCGGTTCAGCGTGCGAACCCTCGCGTTCGACGAGTCCCAGGTCGCCGTGGCCCACCTCGCCTACCAACAGTACGGCAAGGGGCGTCACCCCGCGGCCCTCAACTTAGGGGACTGCTGCGCCTACGCCGCCTCGAAGGCGCTCGCCCTGCCCCTGCTCCAGAAGGGCGAGGACTTTCGCAAGACGGACCTTGATTTGGTTCGATGGTGGCCCTCAGCCCGGTAAGCGTGGCGTTGCCGGTCGTGGCGACAGCAGCGGCAGCACCAAGAGAAACAGCAGCCCGATTCCGACATCCACCTGCAGGGCCTGCGGCACGGTGAGGCCCCACCCGCCCTTCTCCACTGCGGTGAGCGCCTTCCCCTGCCACCAGTAGGAGTACATCGTCACGAGGTTCAGGAGCGCCATAGAGGCGGTGAACTGGGTGGCCGCGATGCGCGGCTCGGCGATGTCCATGTACAAGGCGCTGCGAACGCCGTACATCATGCCGTAGAACACCGCGAAGCTGAGGCTGGCGAGCTGCCACGCCGAGATCATCGCCTCGGCGCGGGGCCACGTGCCGTCGGCGAGCGCCGCAGGCGCGTGCAGCCACCCCGCCGACTGCATCTGCCACGCCATCCACGCCGTCGGTAGCGCGCTCCCCCCGGCCATCAGCGCCAGAGCGAGGCGCCGGCCAATGCGGTCGGAGAGCACGCCTCCCGTGAGGCAGGCGAGCGCAAAGACCACCGACGTGGCCAAGCCAAGCGCCGCGATCTCGTCGTCGCGCATCCCGAGCGTAGGCGCCACCACGGTGCTGAGCGTGAGCGAGAGCGACAGGCACCCCGCGGGCAGGAGCGCCAACACGAAGCCGAAGAAGCCGCGGCGGGTGGTGAAGAACACCTTCAACACCGTGCGCAGGTAGTCTGCCACCTCAGCAACCGCTGCGCCGACTCCCTCACCCGACTTCCGTTCGGTGGGCGGCTCCCGCACCTTCGACACAACAGTGAGCAGGATCACAATCAGCGCGGCGGGAACGAGGAGAGCGGCCCCCGCGAACCCAAAGGTGGCCTTCAGTGCCACCACCCCCGAACCGCCGGTAGCCATCCCCAGTTGCGCCGCCCCGAACATTACGCCGTTGGCCCGCCCGCGTTCCGACTCGGGGAGCACGGACACGGCGAGCGCGTCGATCGCCACGTCCTGAGTGGCGGCGCACATGTTGTGGATCACCAAGCAAATCGTGAACAGGCCCAGCCCGAGCAGCTCCCCGTCGGCGCTCGCCCTCGGAAAATTCACCAGCGCCACCGCCAGCCCTACGATCATCCCCACTTGGGCGAGTACGATCCACTGCGCACGGCGGCCGAACCGGGCGAGGTGTACGTTGTCCACGATGGGCCCCATGAGCCACTTCCAGGCCCACGGCGACATCGCCGTGGCGAGAAAGATGCCCAGCGCCTCGGGCGCCATCCCCAACCGTTTGAACTCGAGAGCAACGGCCGTGGCCACGAACCCCTGCGGCAGCCCCTCTCCGAAGTACAAGAGGCCGAACAGGCCTAAACGGCCACGGGGGGAGTGGAGCAAGTTCATCGGGGAGCGGCTCGGGGCGGAGGCATGTAACGCTCCGGCCAATTGACCCCCTCGTGCCCTTGCCGAAGCGCCGATTCTCGTGTATCCCCTGAGGATGCAAGCCTACTCTCCCCGCCCGAAGGGCAACACGGCCAAGTCCGACGGCATTTCCCCCGACGGAGCCGGCCAGCGCGTCGATCAGGGCAACGCCGCCAAGATCGAGAAGATGGCGGACTCCGCCGCCAAATCGGCCACGGGCGAGCTGCCTTACCTCGACCGCATCCAGCGCGCGTTCGGGGGGCACGATGTGTCGTCGGTGCGCGTACACATCGGCGGTTCGGCCGGAGCCGAAGCCGCGGGAGTCGGCGCCGAGGCCTACGCCCATGGCGAAGCCCTCGTGTTCAAGGGCACTCCCGACCTGCACACCGTCGCGCATGAAGCGGCGCACGTGGTTCAGCAGCGCACCGGCGCCGGCTCGGCCACCGCGGCCCACGAAGCTCATGCAGACCGGGTGGCCGACCTCGTGGTGCAGGGTCGCAGCGCCGTCGCGGTGCTCGACGAGATGGTGGGGAAGGTCACGCCGGGCCGCAAGGCGGCTTCCGAAGGGCTCACCCAGATGAACTGGGGCGACCCGCCAAAGAAAAAGGTCAGCGGCGCCACGATGAAGCGCCTCACGGCCGCCAAAGAGGCGATCGCTCATACCAAGTCGGTGATTCAGTTCGGCGCCGGCAACCAGTACGAGGCTCTGAAGGACTCGAACTTCAACAGCTACTTCCGCATGAAGGCGATGCGTGACATGAGCTGCTGGTCGCTCGACTGGTCGGTGCAGTCCCTCGCCAACAAGCACCCCAACGCGCTCACCGCCGCCATGGCCGACCTCGCTGGCGGCGGAAACTGCGGCGAACACGCCCAGATCGCCTACGACTTCCTCACCGTCTCGCTTCCGGGTGAGATCATCAACCAGTGCGACCGCGAGGGGCTCGACCACGCCTTCGTGATCATGGGCGACGTAAAGGGGGAGGCCGACAGCTCGCTCACCGTGAGCGACCCCTGGCCCACCGCCCCCACCGCCTGCCTCTGGGAAGACCACTTCGCCTTCGACGCAGACCGCACCAAGCTCAACACGCGGCTCTCCGAAACGGCCTCGGGCGACCGCGTGAAGGACGTCATCGCGCGCGGCCTGAAGCTCAGCGCCAAGGGGCTGGCGATGATCAACCAGAAGTTCGACGACAAGCAAACCGGAGAGGAGCTCAAGAAGGGCACCTCCCGCGAGAACGGCGCGCACCCATGGATCTGGCGGCACGGCTCCACTGCCTCCACGGAGTACGACTACGAGGGCGTCAACGATTGATCCACTCGTTGGTGCTCGCCGTCTTCGCCGCATGTGCCCCCCTTGCCCCTCTCTTGGAGGCCGCCCCCATGGCGTCGCCCTTGACCCCCTCCCCCGTGCTCAGCTTCGTGAATGGCCCCGCGCTCACCGATGGGGGGCTCTCCGCGTGGCTGGGTGAGCAGCAATCCCGCGGCTCCACGCTCAGACTCCCCGTGGTCGTCGACTTCGGCGGCCCCTACCGCCTCGGCGTCGCGCGCGCTTGGCTGGGCTCCGACACCGCGAACCCTGGTGCCACCCTCCTCGACCTCGACGACGCCGCGATGAGCGT
>CANKOI010000064.1 GCA_947484175.1 Deltaproteobacteria bacterium | reverse complement strand
CGTCGGGCTCGGTGGCCGTCCTCGCGCGTTCGCGGAGCTGTTCGTCGGAAAGATGTGGAAGAACCTTTAGAAGCGTTGCCATTCGGCAGCCTACCCCCCGGAGATCCGCATGTCTAGGTCCACCGATCACTTTCTCGGAGATTTGGAATAACGACTACGAGGACGCGGGACGCCATCCCGGCGCAACCGAGGTGCCCGGGGACAACATCGACAGCGATTGTGACGGCGAGGACCCTGCGGTCGACGCAGGGCTGGGGTGTGGCTGCTCGAGCGCTACTGCGCAGGGATTCGGCGCGCCGCTGACCCTGTTTTTCGCCGGCTTGCGCCGCCGTCGCCATCGAGGCTAGACCATGAGCGACGGCGCCGGTGACCGGATAGATCCCACCGATGGGTACCGCCTACATCATCGAGGCCGTTCGTTCGCCGCTCGCCCGTGTCAGCAAGGGGCGTAGCGCCCTCTCCGACCTCCGCCCCGACCAGCTCGCCGCTCGGATGCTGCAGGCGGTGCTCGAGCGTTCCGGGGTCGATCCGGCCCTCGTCGACGACGTCGTGATGGGCTGTGTGACGCAGGTAGGCGAGCAGGGGCTGAACGTGGGGCGGAACGCCGCGCTGGTGGCCGGCTTTCCGGTGAGCGTGACCGGCACGTCGGTGAACCGGATGTGTGGCAGCTCGCAGCAGGCGCTCAACTTCGCTGCGATGGGCTGCGCGTCGGGCTTTCAGGAGCTGGTGATCGCGGGCGGCGTGGAGTGCATGAGCCGAGTGCCGATGGGCAGCGACATGTTTTTGAACGGCGAGATGGTGGCGCCGGCCCCCGAGATGACGTGGAAGTACAGCATCGTGCCCCAGGGGATCAGCGCGGAGCTGGTGGCCCAGCGGTACGGGTTGACCCGGCAGGACCTGGACGCGTTCTCGGCCGAGAGCCATCGCCGAGCGGCCGCAGCACAAGACGCGGGGGCGTTCCAGAAGGAGATCGTGGCGGTGGGCGGAGTAGGGGCAGACGACGGCATTCGGCGGGGGGGCACAGCCGCCGACCTCGGCCGCCTGAAGCCCGCATTCAAGGAAGATGGCGTCATCACCGCCGCCAGCAGTTCCCAGATCACCGACGGCGCCGCCGCCGTGCTGGTGGCCAGCGAAGCGGCAGTGAAGAAGTACGGGCTCCGGCCGCGCGCCAAGATCGTGGCCATGGCCACCGCAGGGTGCGACCCCACGATCATGCTCACCGCGCCCGTACCGGCCACCCAGAAGGCGCTGGCGCAGGCCGGGCTCACCATCGGCGACATTGACGCTGTCGAGATCAACGAGGCCTTCGCCAGCGTGGCGTTGGGCTGCGGCCGGCACCTCGGGCTCGACTTCGAAAAGACGAACATCAACGGCGGCGCGATCGCGCTGGGGCACCCCCTCGGCGCCTCGGGGGCTCGCCTCACCGCCACCCTCCTCGGGATTCTGGAGGCCCGCGGCGGGCGCTTCGGGCTCTCGACGATGTGCATCGGCTTTGGGCAGGGCATCACCACCATCCTCGATCGGGAGGTGTAGCCGTGCGCGCGCTCCTGCAGGGTTCGCCGGGGCGTTCGCCCTTCGCGGGCCACTTTCGGGGGCGGGTGGCAGAGGGCGGTGCGGAGCTGGCATGGGCCGGCCGGGTGAAGGGGAGCGCGGCGCCGGAGGAGGCGTGGGCGGCCGCAGAGGCCGCTCGCGAAGCCATGACCACGGTGCGCGGTTCGGACCGTTTCGCGCTGATCGACTCCGCATGGGCCGCCCTCCGAAACCTCAATCGGCCCGACATCTCCTTGCTGCTGGTGGCTTCCGATGCCGAAGGGCTCAGCCTGGCCGCGAGCGGCCTCGGCGACCTACGACTCGACGGTGAACCGGTTGCCGAGCCCGACCACCCCCTCTTCGACGAGCCCGGGGTGCGCGAGCGCCCGGGGTACTTTCATCCCCCCCGAGTGGGAAACGACTGGGTGGGCGTTCCCGTGGGCGTCAAGTTTGCGCCGGGCGACGTGGACCTGACCTGCGGCGCCCGGAACGTGCCGTGAAACGACCGCACCCCCCCGACGACGACGCCACTGACCCCCTTCCGGGGCCGCCCGCCGCCCCCCCCGCGCGCTCGCACGGCGGGCGCGAAGAAGTGGAAGAAATCCTCCGCGCCGCACGCGCTGTGGTCGATCCGGTGCCGTTGTACTTGATGTTGGCGGAGAAATCCCCGCTGGCGCTGGCCGAGGTGGCGTGCGGTGCCCGCGCGCCCGGCGGCCCAGACCACGTGCGTGCGGCGCTGGGGCATGCGGCGGCGCTCGAGCGTCAGCTCACGGCTCGGGGCGTGTACCCACGGCTCGTGGAGCTGGCACCCGAGATCGGCGCGGAGGTGCTGCATGTGGCCGCGGAGAGGCATCCCGCGGCCGCGTGGGTGGTGAAGTTGTCGCGGAAGGTGGAGGGTGCCGGTGCCGGGTTGATTCATCTGGTGGCCGCCGCGAACCACCCTGGATTTGCGCAAGCCTGCGTGGCGCACGCCGAGGCGGGCCACGCAGCCGGGCTTTTCGCGGCCGCGGGGGCGACGGGTCGCCCGGAGCCGGCGGCGGCGCTGCTTGCGCTGGACGTTCCGCTCGCGGCGCGCGCCGCCGCAGCGGCGCTGGGCGCGAGCCCAGCGAGCGCGGTGGTGGCGCACTTCTCGGCGGTGTGGGGGCCGGAGCCCGACGCGCTCTTGGTGCGGCTGGTGCCGCACCTGCGCACGAGGGCGGCGGCCGAGGGACTCTTGTCGCAGGCGCGTCACCTGCCTCACACCGCGAGGCTTTTGCGCGCCGTCATCCCCGGAATGGCGGGATAGAGCCGCGGGCGGGGGCGTGATGGCGGAAGAACGGTTCACTTGGTGTCGGCAGGGCGAGTGCATGGCCTCGTTGGTGGCGACGGTCGATGACGGCCGGATCACCTCGCTGGTGCCGAACGAAGCCGTGCCCTCGGGCAGGGGCCCCACGTGTGGGCTTTGCGGAGCCAGCATGGGCGCTGCCACGGACGCCCGGCGGCTTCGGCAGCCTCGTCGGCGTACGCCCACGGGCTGGGAGGATGTGGCCTGGCCGGAGGCCATCAAGGAGATCGGTGGCAAGTTGAAGGCGATCCGCTCCCAGTCGGGTGCGCGCGCCATCGCCGTGTACGCCGGCGCGCCGGTGGGTACGAGCTCTCAGGGTACGACGCGCACGCTCGCGTTCGCCCTTGGCCTCGGCACGCCCAACCTGTTCTCGCCGCTCGCGGGCCACGGCGGCGCCTGGGTTCGCGCTGGGGAGCTCATGCTGGGCCATCCCGTCGTGTTGCAGGGCGACGTCGGGCGGGCGCACTACGTGGTGCTGCTAGGTGCGAATCAGGAGGCGCAGGGGTGGGGTCCGCTGCAAGCGGGTCGGCATCACGCCGACGACCTCACCTTTTCTCGCAAGACCAAGGGCACCAAGGTGATCGCGGCCGATGCCCGAAAGACCCCCATGGCCGCCGGCGCCGACCTGCACCTGCCGATTCGGCCCGGCACGGAAGTGTTCCTGTTGCTCGGGATGCTCGACACCATCATCAAGAACGCCTGGCACGAGAAGCAGTACGTGGCCGACTTTGCCACGGGATTCGAGGGGCTCGCCACCGCGGTTGCGGCCTGGCCCGTGGAGCGGGTGGGCGAGATCTGCGGCGTGGCGCCTGAGGCGATCGCCGGCGTGGCGCTCAAGTACTCGCGGGCCGCGATGGCGCTGGCCCACCGCTCGCCGCAGATGTTGAAGAGTGAAAACGCCACGCTCGCCTCTTGGGCCTGCATCGCCTTGCACGGCATCACGGCCAACCTCCTGCGGCCGGGTGGGCTGTTCGAGAACAAGGGCGTGATCGACGTGCAAGCCGTGGCCGGGCAGCTTCCCACCGACAAGGCGCCGCTCACCCGCGTAGGCGGCTTGCCACTCCTGCTCCTGCAGGCCCCCGCGGTGCTGCTCGCCGACGAGATCCTCACCCCCGGAGAGGGGCAGGTGCGGGCGCTGGTGTCGGTGCTCGGCAACCCCGCCGCGGATGTGCCCGGCGGCGACCGGCTCCGTGGCGCTCTCGAGGGGCTCGATCTCCTCGTCCAGATCGATGTCGCGGAGAATGAAACGTCGCCGCACGCGCACTGGATCCTGCCGGCCACGCATCCGTGGGAGCGCGAGGACGTACACCTCCACGACACCTCGATCCTGCCGTGGCGCGAAACGGCGTACACCCCCGCGCTGGTGAGCCCTCCCGGGGAGGCCCGAACGGAGGGCGAGATTCTGGGTCAGCTCTTCGCCGAGGTCGGCCCCACGCTCCGCGGCGGTGCCCACGGGGCCCATCTGCGAGCGCTGGGGGCCCTGCTCTCGCGCATCGATCTGCCCGCCTGGGAGGCCCGCGCCATCGAGTTCAGCGGCAAGACCACGCTCGAGGAGCTGCGGAGCCAGGGGAGCTGGCAGGGGGGCGAGGTGGACCGTGCGTATTTCAACGTGACCACGGCATCCGGCCGCATCGAGCTGTTCCCGCCTGCGATCGCCGCCGCGCTCGCGGAGCTGAAGCCCCCGCGATTGGCCGCTGGCATGGACCGCTGGCTGCAAGCCGCCGCGCCGCCCGACGCGGCGATGCGTGCCTTCGATCGCCCGGCGGGAGCCGATCCCGGCGTGGGGCTCCATTCGGAGCTGGGCTTCGCGGCGGGCGACCGAGTGCGCGTGACCACGGAGGCGGGGTGGGTGGTGGCGATCGTGCGGCTCGATGACGGCCTCCGCCCCGACACCGTCGACCTCCCCGCGGGCTACGCCACCGACGTGAGCCGGCTCATCCCCGGCGACCGGCACGACCCGTTCACGGGCGCGCCGGTGTTCGCCGGGCTGTCGTGTCGTGTGGAGCGCGCCTGAACGCGAGTGACCTCACGGCTGCTCGCCGCGCAGGACGCGGCGCCGTCGGCCTCGCCCTCCTCGCCGCGCTATCCGGCTGCCTCCAAGAACCCGAGGCGCCCGGCCTGCGGGGAGCGCCGGCACCCATCGACAGCAGGCAGCCGGCGGCAACGCCAGGCGGGGCGGCCACTGTGGCCGGACGCATCGCGGGCACCTGCGGCGGGCCGGTGATCGTGGAGGCGGTGTCGGCTGCGGGCGTGGTTGTGGGTCGAGTGACTACGCGCGACGCGCGCTGGCAGATCTCGGGGCTTGCGGCGCTCCCGGCCCACTTGCGCTGGGGCTGCGATGGCGACGGCGATGGCGCGGTGGTGGCGGCTGACGTGCTGGAGGCGGGGCCCCCTCGCTTGGCGCTGGCGGGGGCGGTTTTGGTGCTCCCGCCCCGCGGCCCCCCGCTCACTCCGTGATGGTGGGGGTGCGTCCGTCTGCGCCGCTGCCCACGAACGCGGCCGCCTGTTCGGCCGCGAGCTCGCTCAATGCGTGGTGGCCACCGGCACTCTGAACCACCGCCGCCGTGCGCTTGCCGTCGTTGGTGCTCACGTTGTCCCGCACGGGGAACTCCAGTACGCCGCCGGCTTCGTCGAACACGTCGAGGATTTCGCCTGCGATGGGCAGTGACGCCGCCCGCAGGAAGGCGTGGCGGTTGTCGGTCGGAATTTGGGCGTCGTCCACGCCGTCGAGCAGCAGCACATTCTTGGCGATGGTGTCGGCCTCCCGCACCATCCCGCTCGCGCTGTTCATCGGATCGAGGGGGCCGAGCCACTGCTGCAAGAGAGACACCAGCGGGTGGTGCCGACCGAGGTTGCTGTCGGCGTAGCTGCGCTGGAGGGCATGTTCGAGGTCCCACGGTTCACCGCGAGTTGCACTGAGCTGCCCGACCAAACCGGCGGGGTTGCCGAGTACGCCGCCGCGGAGGTCCTTGCCCCACGCGAGGATGGGCGCGCCAGCATCGGCGCCTACACCTTCACCGACCAGCCACACGGAGTCCCCGTCGAGGCCGAATATCGGGTCGCGCGCAAGGCGCGCGAGGCTGTGGCCGTCGGCGAAGGTCTGGTAGAGCGTGCCCAGCCACGCTCCGGGGCGCTCGGTGTCGAACCAGGCGGCGAGGCTGTCCTCCTCGCTGGCACGGTCGCCGTGGTGGGGCAGGTCGATGGCCAGAGTGGCCACGCCCTCGGCGGCCATGGCGGCGGCCACCCCGTTGGCAGCGGCCGTTTCGGCCGTGCCGCCCAAATCCCCAAACCACAGCGCCACCGGCCACCCGGCCGCCGGGGCTTCGCCCTCCGGCACGGTCACCACCGCACACACCGTGTCGGTGCCCTGAACCTCCGGGCGGAAGTTCGTGCTCCACGTCACCAAGCCGCTCGTTTCGGCCGTAAACCTCGGCACGTTGACCAGCGCGTGCCACTCGGTGAAGCCGCTCCCGCCGCTGCATTCGCGTCCGCAGGGTGACCATTCGCAATCGGCCACGTCACCCACCGACACGTCGGTGGTCTCGTTGTCCACCACTTCGCGCGCGTACCCGAGCTCCCGAGAGGGGTCGCCGGTGGTGAACATGGTCGCCGCCACGATGTCGCCGCGGGTGAGGCCTTCCGAATCCACGAACTCGCGGAAGGGCTCGAACTTGTCGAATGCGCGGGCGTCGGTGAGGTCGGAGGGGCGTTCGCTCTGCATCAACAGGGGAAAGTCGTCGTCGCGGAAGATTTCTTCGCCGTTGTGGGTGATGCCCTTGGTCAACCACACGGCGTACTGCTGATTTGGGAGCAGGGGGAGGCCGCCGTAGGTGGTGACGGCGAGCCAGTTCTGGCAGATGTAGCGGTCGCGCGACTGGCGAGTGAAGAACTGAAACGTCGGCAGCAGTCCGTAGTCTTCGGCCTCAGGATCGATGCTCGCGAAGTGGATGGTCGCGTCGGTGGTGAGGACCCGCAGACTGTCGAGGTCCTGAGCTTGGTTGAAGCGGAAAAACACGACGGGGTCGAGCCCCCAGCCTTGCTGTTGCTCCACAAAGCCCAGCAGCCGCCCGGCTGCAGGGGCGTCGTCTCCCGGGACCGGAAAGCCGTCCATCACCGGGTGGCCGCCGGAGTCGAGCCGGAGGTCGTTCGGGAAGGGCATCGAGAAGAAATCGAGCTCGTCGGTGGTGGGCAGGTCGGGAATCTGGAAGAGGACCCGGAACTCGCTGCCCTCCTCGGCGTCGGCGGGGCAGGCACCTCCCGTCCAGTAGGGCACCCCTTGGTCGGTGCACTCGTCGCTCTCGCAAGAGAAACCCGCCTGGCAGTCGTCGTCGTCGTCGCACGCGTCGGTGGCGCCACCGGTGCCGGCGGCATCCGCGCTGGCGCACACATTCGAGCCGGAGCACTCCAGCTCCCACCCGCAGTCGGCGGTTGCAGAGCAGTCGTCGCCGGTCTGGGCGGTGCCGGGTGCGCCCACGGCGTCGCACACGCCCGCCTGGCTGCACAAGAGCCCGTCGCCGCAGCTGCCTTCACACTCTTGGCCGAGGCCAGGCCTGAACGTGCCCGTGTTCACGTTCGATCCGCACGCGATCAAGACTAGGATTGGGAAAAGCCGCATGCCACAGCGTAGCGCGCCGCCCCGCCCACCGGCTACGCTCGCGCGATGGACGTGCTCGACCTTGTGGCGGATGTGCTGGGCCGAGGGGGCAGTGATCTGCACCTCGTTGCAGGCGCTCCCCCAACGATGCGGCTGCACGGCCAAATTCTGCCGCTCGACCGCCCGCCGCTCGACCGCTCGGCGTGCGATGCCCTCGTACGTTCTCTCTTGCAACACCACCACCTCGAGCAGCTCGAGCGGGATTGGCAGATTTCGGTGAGCGTGGAGCTCGACGACCCGATGGGCCGGCGTACGATGGGCCATTTCCGGGTGTCGGTGCACCTCCGCGATGGGGTGGCCGAAGCCGCGATCCGCGTCACGCCTCGCCGCGTCCGCTCTCTCGACGAGCTCGGTGTTCCCGCCATCTTCAAGGAACTTGTGCTCCGCGACGCGGGGCTCATCTTGGTGACAGGCCCCACGGGGCAGGGGAAGACCACCACCTTCAACGCGCTGATCGACTACGTCAACCAACGCAAGAAGGTCAAGATCGTCACGATCGAAGACCCGGTGGAGTACCGCCACAACCACCGGCAGGCGATTGTCGTGCAGTTGGAGGTGGGCGCCGACACCCGCACTTTTCCCGGCGCGCTCCGCCATGCGCTTCGCCAGGACCCCGACGTCATCTGCATCGGCGAGATGCGTGATCTCGAGACGATGGCCATCGCGCTCACGGCCGCCGAAACGGGCCACCTCGTGCTGGCCACGCTGCACACGCCGAGCGCGATGGGCACGGTTTCCCGGATCATCGACGTTTTCCCCGGCGGGCAGCAGGAGCAGGTCAGGGTGCAGCTGGCCGCCACGCTCACCGGGGTGCTTACCCAACGCCTGCTCCCCCGCGCGGACGGGCGAGGGCGGGTGCTCGCTTGCGAGGTGCTCATCGCCAGCGATGCGGTCCGCAACCTCATCCGCGAGCAAAAACTCCACCAGCTCCACAACGCGATGGTGACCGGTCGGGCGTCGGGAATGCAACGACTCGAGGATCAGCTTCGCTCCTTGTTGGAGCAGGAGGTCATCAGTCGCCCCGTCGCCGCGATGGCGGCCAACGATGTGAGGGCGATTCAGGACCTGTTGTAGCGGTTGTGCCGTTGGCCTACGTCCGGACGCGCAGGTGGTAGTCCACCGTCATCTCGCAGAGGGTTTCGCCCTCGTCGTTCCGCAGTTCGATCGACAGCGGAACGTCGACCTTGCCGCGCTCGGCGAGGGCCGCAAGGGCGGTCTGGACCTGATCGTCGCTCAGCGTGGCTGACGCGGAGCAAGCGCCGGTGGCGGGCTTCCGGTACCGGATGCTCAGGCCCTTCGCGAGGAGGAGGTAGCCGGAGAGGCGCGGCTCGTTGAGCAACGCGAGGCCGCCCGCCGTTTCGCCCGCCAGCACCAGGGCCGCGGCATGCACCGTGCCCACGTGGTTCTGGTTCTTGGGCTCGTTCGGGATGCGCACGACGACGTGCCCTCCCTCCGCGAGGACAACCTCGAGATCGGCGCGGTGGGCAAACGGGACGGTGGCGAGCAGCTCGGTCGGGGTCATCGGGCGCGGCTATCTCGTGATAGCACCCCGCCGGAGCCCGCATGCCCATCTTCGCGCGCGCCGACGGGCGCATCGACATCAAGAGCCTCACGCTCGGGGAGATCGAAGCGGCGCTCGTCGGGCTGGGGAGCGAGCGGTTCCGTGCGCTCCAAGTCTACAAGTGGCTGTGGCAGCGCGGCGTGGCGCACTTCGACGAGATGACGAACGTTGCGAAGACCGTTCGTGTGCTGTTGGAGGAGCGGTACTACATCGCCTTCCTCGAGGTCGTCGCGGTTCAGGCCTCGATCGACGGCACGCACAAGTTTCTGTGGGCCACCGAAGAAGGGCACCGCATCGAGTCGGTGATGATCCCCGACGACGGGCGCAACACCCTCTGCGTGAGCTCGCAGGCCGGCTGCGCGATGGCATGCACCTTCTGCCTCACCGGGGATTTGGGGTTGCGCCGCCATCTGCGTCCGAGCGAAATCGCCAACCAGCCGCTGCAGGTGCGCCAGCGCCTCGACGAGAAGTACCGCATCTCCAACATCGTGATGATGGGGATGGGGGAGCCGCTCCACAACCTCGACAACCTCATCCCCGCGCTCGAGATCTACTTGGACGAGCAGGCGCTCAACTTCAGCCACCGCAAGATCACGGTGAGCACCGTGGGGCTCGTGCCACAGCTCCAGAAGTTGGCCGAAGCGCTGCCGGTGAACCTCGCGGTGTCGCTCAACGCCACCACCGAGGCTCAGCGGCGCGAGGTGATGCCGATCACGCGGAAATACTCAATGGCGGAGCTCCTCGACGCGTGCCGCAAACTGCCGTTGAAGCAGACCAAACGAATCACGTTCGAGTACGTGATGATGGCGGGCTTCAACGACAGCCTCGCCGACGCGCAGCGGCTGGTTCGCCTGATGCGCGGCATGAAGTCGAAGATCAACCTGATTCCGTACAACGAAAATCCGGCTCGGGATATCCGGCGGCCGGCCGATGCCGTGGTTCGGGACTTCCAGCACCACCTCGTCGCCCACGGGCTGCAGGCGAGCGTGCGGGTCACCCGCGGGCGAGACATCTCGGCGGCCTGTGGGCAGCTGGGCAAGGCTGACCCTGAAGCCTCCCGGGTCGATGACGGCCGCATCGTCGCGATCCGGATCCGACGCGAGGGGGAGGGGTACGACACCACCCGTTTCGCTTTCGACGACATCGTCTGAGCGGGGCGCCGATTCGGCGCGCATCGGGCTAAACTCGCCGCCATGCGAATCCTCCTCCTGCTACTGCCCCTCGCGGCCTGCGCCGGCGATGACGAAAAGCCCGGTACGGGTGAAACCGCCGCCGCCGTAGACACCGCCGACACCGACGACACCGCGGTGAAGCCTCCCACGATCGTGCTGGGGGACCCGTACGCTGTGGTGGTGGGCGCCTCCTCGCCCGGCAGCTGGGGCAGCCAGTGCCAACTCGACCTGACCCTGACCAACAAGAGCGACGGCAGCACGGCGGGCACGGTGAACCTGCCCGCGAAGGGCTGCGACTGGGGCGGCGTGCCCTTGGTGGGCGGCACGCAGTACCAAGGCTCGTTCACGGCTACGGACTGCGTGGCGGGGCAGGACAAGGAGTATGAGTCGAGCACCTTCTCCGGCCAGAAGGGCTACATCTTCGCCCTCTGGTACACCGGTGTGAACATCGGCTATTCCGCGCTGGAGCAAGGCACCGAGGAGGGGGACTTTTACGGCGGGGAGGCCAAGATCACTGTCGCCAACAGCTACCCCGACAGCAACATGCAAGCCGTGGCCTCGGCCATCGACGCTACCGCCACCCTCGGCGCGACCGCCGCGTCCGGCAACGTGTACCAGATCACCTGGGAGTCCGACCTCAACGTAGGCGAGGCGCTGAGCCACTTCACTGCCGAGCTGGGCGCCGACTACGTTGCGGGGGAGCCGATGTGGATCAGCAAGCCGTCGTGGTGGCCGAAATGCGTGGAGTGAGGGCGGCGGCGCTGATTCTATCGGGGTGTGCGGAGGAGCTGCCGGAGGCCAAGGACTCGGCGGAGCCTTGGGTGGCGCCCCTCGCGCCCACGTGGGTGGCGGTGACCGGCAATACCTACGACGGTGCGCTCAAAAGCAGTTGTACGATGCAGGTGGAGATGGTGTCCGTCGCCGATGGAACGGTCGTGGACACCATCACCCTCTCGCCGGCAGACGGCGGGTTGTGGGCCGGCGCCCCCCTTGCCGAAGGGCTGCAGGTCACGGCCGCGCTCTCCTGGAGCGACTGTGAGAACACCTCCGCGGGGGAGGGAACCTTCACCTCCAGCAGCTTCTCCGGCGAGCGGGGCGACCTGTTCGTGCTCTACTACAACGGCGTGGGCTCGGGTTTCGAGTGGATGGAGCAGGCAGTCGACCACCTCGGGGGGGAGCTGCGGGTGCAGTTCTCGTCGGACTCCTCGGGCGCCGAGATCGACGCCATCGCGGGAGAGTCGGACGTCGCGGTCGCCGCCGATCCGGACGACCCCACGTTTCGCCGCCTTTCTTGGACCGACGACCGGAACGTGACCGAGGTTCTGGGCGTACTCTCAGGTGAAGAAGCGTTCCTTTGGGGAGAGCCGGTCTGGGTGCTCAAACCGGGCTGGTGGTAGGCGCCACGGCGGGGGAATTCGGATAAGCCCGATGCGCTTTGGAGCACCCATGCGGATCGGCGTCATCGGCGGCAGCGGCATCTACGCGATGGAAGGACTGGAAGACGTTCGCGAAGAGCGGGTCTCCACCCCGTACGGCGACCCGTCGGATGCCTTAATTCACGGCCGTCTCGGCGGAGCCGAGCTGGTGTTCCTTCCGCGGCATGGCCGCGGGCACCGCCTCAATCCTTCGGAAGTGAACTACCGCGCGAACATCTTTGCGCTGAAGCTTTTGGGGGTGGAGTGGGTGATCTCGGTGAGCGCCGTGGGCTCGCTGAAGCACGAAATCGTGCCTGGTCACATCGTGGTGATCGATCAGTTCATCGACAAGACGGTTCATCGTAAGAGCACCTTCTTCGAGAAGGGTCTGGTGGCCCACGTGGCGTTCGGCGACCCGGTCTGTCCCACGCTGCGCACGATCCTTTTGGAGTCGGCGCGCGAGGCGGGAGCCACCGCCCACGACGGTGGCACCTACGTGTGCATGGAGGGCCCCGCCTTTTCCAGCAAGGCCGAATCCAACCTGCACCGCAGCTGGGGCGCGAGCGTGATCGGGATGACGAACATGCCGGAGGCCAAGCTCGCTCGGGAGGCCGAGCTCTCGTACGCAACGCTCGCCATGGCCACTGACTATGACTGCTGGCACCCCGACCACGACCACGTCACCGTTGATCAGGTGGTGGCGGTGCTGTTGAAGAACGCATCGTTGGCGAGGGATGTCGTCGCGGCTGCGGTGCCGCGAATCCTCGCCCACCGGGGCCCCAGCCCACAGAGCAACGCCCTCGCCACCGCGATCCTCACCCACCCGTCCGCCGTCACGCCCGAAACCCGTCAGGCACTTGCTCCCCTGATCGGGAAGTACATGCCCGTGTAGGTTACCATCCCGCCATGCGCTTCCCCCTCCTTTGCATCGCCGCCGTAGCGCTATCGGGCTGCATCTCGGAGAAGCGGGTGGCCCGCGCGCATGCCCAGGCGGATCTCGGCGTGGCGTACCTGAAGGAGAAGAACCCCGAGGGGGCCGTGTTCGCGCTCCGCGAGGCCGTGAAGCTCGATCCTCGCAACTGGCACGCGCACAACGCGCTGGCGATGGCCTACGTCGCCAAGGGCAGTCCGGAGCTGGCGGAGGCTCAGTTCAAGATCGGCCTGCGTCTGAATCCGGGCGAGGGCGAGCTGCTCTTGAACTACGGGGCGTTCTTGGTGAAGGCCGGTCGCTCTGCTGATGCGGTGCCGATACTCGAACGCGCGCTGGCCGACCTCGACTACCGCAATCCCAGCATGGTGCTTTCCAACCTGTCCCGCGCTCACCTCGATGCGAAGCAGCCCGATCGCGCATTGCTCCGGGCCGATGAAGCCCTTCGCCGTGTCCCGAAGATGTGCCCGGCGCGGTTCCACCGCGGGCTCGCCAACGAAGCGCTGGGGAAGACCGACGCCGCTTTGCGTGACTACGCGGTTCTGGCGGAGGATTGCCCCAGTGAGGCGCTCGGTGGCTGGCTGCGTACTGGCTGCATCCTGGCCGGCCTAGGGGACTATTCGGGAGCCGATGCTGCACTGCGGCACGTCACCGACGCCGCGCTCGACACCCCCATGGCCGACGAAGCACGAAGCTGCCTGCAGAGCGCTGGAGGCTGAGATGGGGGACGAACTGCGCGCCGCCCGCGAGGCCGCCGGGTTGACTCTCGAGGCGGTCTCGGAGCGCACGCGCATTTCGGTGAAGTGGCTCGATGCGCTCGAGCGGGGCGATGTGGGTGCCTTCCCCGCCGGTCCGTTCCTCGCCGGCTACACCAAGCAGTACCGCGCCTTCCTCGGGCTGCCCTCGGGGTCGGCCGGAGTCGTAGAAGCCGGCCGGCGAACGGCCGTCCCCGTGGCGGCGCCGCTGAGCGCTTCCCCGCTGCGCGGCCATCCCGCTTCGGCGGTGAGGCCCCCGATCGACGCGGCCGACGACGTGCCGGACGTGCATCGGCCTGAGGTCACCGTCACGCTCACCAGTCCTCGCGCCCGTGTGAAGCGCGCGGGGCGGATGGCGGTGTTCGGGGTGCTGGCGGCGGTCACGCTCCTCGTCGGTATGTACGAGCTCAATCCGGGGGCCGCACCGGCGGAAGAGGGGCTCGACATCCCGCCCGATCAAGTCCTCCTCGTCACTACGGCTACCGAGGTGAGAGCCAAGGTGGAGGCCGATGGGCGCGAAATTTTCGCGGGCACCTTGAAGCCCGGAAAGCAGGTGAAGTTCGCCGCGCACGACCGGCTCGCTGTGGAGCTTGCGATGCTCAGCGACGTGACGCTAGTGTACAACGGGCGCACGCTGAAGCCGCTGGGGGCGCAGTCGCGCGCCCGGCGGTTGGTGTTCCTGGACGATCATGGAGGATAGCCGATGGCCGACACCCTGCTCGGTCAGCGGGTGGATGCGATCCGCCGCCTCGCTCGCCGCGGACATGCCGCACCGCTAGCCAAGGTCGTCGCCAAGACGCGCGCGGAAGACGTGGCGGCGATCATGGGCCACCTCACGGCGCCCGAACAGCGGCTCGTCTTCAGCCAGGTGAAAGAAGACAGCATGGCGGCCGACGTGCTCTCGCGCGTTCACGGCGACGACTTCCTGCACCTCGTGGAGAACGTTTCCCCGGAACGGCTGGCGCTGCTGCTCACGCACCTCGCTGCCGACGACCAGACTGATCTCCTAGAGCGGCTGCCCGACTCCACTCGCGAAGCGGTCATGCAGCGGATGAAGGGCGAGGCGCGCGAGGAGGTGGAGGAGCTTCTCGCCTACGCGAGGGACACCGCAGGCGGCATCATGTCGACCGCGGCCTTCACGCTGGGGGTCGGCACCACCTGCCGCGACGCGATCGCCGCCGTTCAGGAGGCGAGCGACCACGAGCTCATCTACTACTGCTACGTGGAAGACGAGGACGGCCATCTGGTCGGCGTTACCTCACTGCGGAACCTGCTCACGCACCCGCCTTCCACCCGGCTGGTGGACATCATGTCGCGCGACGTGATCTCGGTGCGTACGGAGACCGACCAGGAGGAGGTGGCCCGCATCGCGGGGCGCTACGACCTGCTCGCGGTGCCCGTCATGGACAGCCAGCGCCGTCTGGTCGGCATCGTCACCGTGGACGACGTCATCGACGTCATCAAGGAAGAGGCGGCCGAGGACATGTTGTTGATGGCGGGTGTGCGGCAGAACGAAGAGGAGGCGGGGGGCAATCGCTTCATGGTGCCCGCGAAACGCCTTCCTTGGCTGCTCGTCACCCTGCTCGGCGGCCTCGGGATCGCGGAGCTGATCCACGCCTTCGACCCGCTCTTGAGGCGGGAGCTGCTCCTCGCCGGGTTCATCCCGATCGTGATGGGCATGGAGGGCAACGTGGGCATTCAAGCCGCGACCGTCACGGTGCGCGGCATCGCCACGGGCCGCATCGACGGGAGCCTCGGCAAGACGGTGGGTAGCGAGGTGTTCAACGGGGTGGTGTTGGGGGTGTTTTTCGCGGTGGCCATCGGGGGGTACTGCCTCGTACGGTTCGGCGATGTGGGGGTGGCCGCGAGCGTTGCGCTCGCGGTGGTGACGGGGATGACGAGCGCGGCCCTCGTGGGCACGCTCGTTCCGCTCACCTTTCGGCGCCTCGGGGTCGACCCGGCGATTGCCACCGGGCCGTTCGTGACGACCGCGATGGACATGCTCGGGCTCAGCATCTACCTCACCGCGGCCACCCTGTTCCTCGGCTACGTGGGTGCGTGATCCGGGGCGGGAGCGAGTCGGCATCGTGCTCTCGGCGGCTCCCTATGGCGACGACGACCGCATCCTCCGGGTTCTCGGGCCCGACGAGGGCCGCCTCGGGGTGTTCCAGCGCCTCGGCCGTCGGCGGCCGGCGGGTCTGGATGTCGGCGTCTGCGCCAACCTGCTGCTGCGGGGGCGCGCCGGCGGGCTGGACACCCTCGTGGGAGCTACGGTCGTGCACGCCCGGGTGCGGCTCCGGTCGAGCTTCCTTCGGCTGGCGCTGGCTCAGTACGGCTGTGAGCTCGTCGGCGCCTTCTCGCGGGAGGGCCACGCCGAACCCAAACTGTACGGACTCCTAGAAACCTGGCTCCTCGTGCTCGACGCGCTCGACGACGACCCGCGGCCCGGCCTCGCCGTGGGCCTGGAATTGAAGACCCTCACGTTCTCGGGGGTTGGTCCTGCACTCGACCGCTGCGCCGTGTGCGGCAGGCCGATCGACGGGGGCGGAGCCATCGACGTACACGCGGGGGGCGCGCGCCACCCCCAGTGTGGTGCTGGCCTGCCTGTGGCAGCCGAGCTGCTCGCCGAGCTCGACGGTCTCCGCCGCACGCCGCTGCGCGAGCTGGTCGACCACCCGGCGTCGGACGCTGCCGTGCAGCTCAGCCGAGACCTCGTGCGCGCCCAGCTCGGCTCCGACCCCGCCACACGAGCGCTTTGGACCGCGCTATAGAGCGACATGGGGTTTGCCCTTTCAGTGCTCCTGCTCGGATGTGAGAGCGCGGTCGACCCCGACGCCGACGTGTCGTGGTCCGGCTGGGTGTACGTAGATCAGGACCCCGAGCAGGTACTCACGGGGGGAACGGTGGACTTCTGGGTGGACGGCTGGAGCGGAGCCGTTGCGGCCAGCGAGCCCTACGCGGAGGACTATGGCGGCTTCTGGGAGGTGCTGCTCCCGCCTGCGGTGGCCGTGAACGTGCGGGTGGCGCAGGCGGGCGGTCGCCCCACATGGTGGGCCGGCGACGTGCCGAGCACACGCGCCAACTGGTTCGGGGGGGCGTTGTTCGCGGTCTCCGACGCGTGGCTGGCGATGGCGTTTTCTTCCCTCGGCGAAGACGATGAGGCCTGGCTGAGCGCGGCTGCCGAGGGTGTGCTGGTGTTTGGCTACCCCGCCAACGACGGCCTGCTCTGCGGCGACCTCCTCGTCGGCGTTCCCGATGCTCCGGAGGCACCGCTGTGCTGGGTGGTCGACGAGTCCGGCGTGTTGCGGGTCGGCGAAGCGGCCGACCCCGTGAGCTGGTTCGCCGCCATGGCCGAGCCCGGCGAGGTCGTCGTGAACGTGGCGGGCGCCACGGAGGTGTGGACGGCGGAAGCCGGCGAGGTCATCCTTCCTTGGTACCTTTTTGGAGGCGGTTCGTGATGTTCTCGTTGCTGCTGTTGGCCTGTGAAGTGCCGATCACTCAGGTGAACCTCGTCGGCTCCGTCCAGGATGCCCCCTTCAACGCCGGAGCTCCCGTGGTAGCGGCGACCCTAGAAGCCCGCAATCGGGACGGCGAGGTTACCGGTGAGGCCGAGTCGGGCGATTCCGGCGAGTTCAAGGTAGCGGTAGACAGCGGCGTGTCCTTCTTCCTCACCCTCGCTCACCCGGAGCTCGTGTCTACCGGCTTCTCGGGGGTGGCGGGGGTGGACGACTTCGACGCCGGAACGGGGTACCCCTGGATGGCGACCCCCGCGTGGCTCGAGGAGTTGCGGGTGGACCACGAGGCCTGCGCGGGCGCGGCGCTGGAGGGGGGCGTGGTGATGGGGGAGGTTCTTGCAGGCGTGGCCGAGATCGACGACCTGAACCAGTGGCCCACGCTCGGCGGGGTGCAGGTGCAGGTGCTCGACCACACCGGCGAGCTGCACGATGGCTGCTATTTCGACGACGAAGGCCTCTCCTCGGCTGACGCCACAGGCACGGGCGCGGCCGGGATGTACGCCGTGTTCGGGGTACCCGCGGGGGCCATCAACGTGGCGGTCACAGTGGAGCGATCTACGGGGGAGGAGGGCACCGACGTGTTTGAGTTCATCCTCCCCGAGAATGGGCTGGTGCCGATCCTGCCCACTGTCGTGTGGTTGTAGGGGAAAGCGCGAAAGTGGGCGGTTGCGCTGGCGATGCGTTGCCGGCAGCGCGGCGCCGCAGTATGCGCTGCCGCGCTGCCTGCGGCCGTTCCGCCGGTGGCGACCTACCTTCACAACGGAGTCTCCCATGGGCGAGGAGATCAACAAGCCTGACGCAAACCCTACGTTGTTGTGCCTCGCGAGCGTCGTCTGCTTCAACGGCGGGCTCGGCTACCTCCTCATGGGTCAGAAGAAGAAGGCGCTCATCGCGGTCATCATCTCGTATTTCCTCTCGCCGTGCTGTGGCCTCGGTTGGGTGGCTGCCTTCGTCTTCGCCTACGACGCCTTCCTGCTGGGCCAGAAGCTGCAGAATGGGGAGTCGATCGGCGAGAACGAGAACGCGCTCGAGTTCTTGAACAAGATCTTCAAGGACTGATTCGCCGGGGGGGGCTACATCCGGCGGCATGGTGATTCCCCGGGCCATGGGTGCCGCTGACGACCTTCTGGCTTGGGTCCTTCGCGGCTGGGTGGAGGCCGGAGTTCCCGACCTCACGCTTGGCGGAACGTTGCTGGAGTCGGGCAGCTTCTCCGCGGAGAACGTGCGGAGGCAGGCCGGTTCCGAGGGGATTTTGCTCAGCTTCCCGAGCTTTGATCCCGGCGAGGAGTGGGTCTATGTTGTGGTGGCGGCGGGCTCGTCCGTGCATGTCACCTGCGGCGACACACTCTTCTCGCACGCGTACGCCGGCATCGCCGCACACGAGGTTGGCGGTCGAATCCTTGCCGACGTTCGAGCGCACAACGAAGCCTTCGGTCGATGGCGCGCCGAAGGCGGTGCGGTGGGCCTCGCCGAGTCACGTTCGATCCGTTCGCCGCGAGGTGAGGGCACATCGCGGGTGCTGGTGGAGCTGTTGGAGAAGCGGTACGCGGTGGGGCGGACGCTCCAGTCCGGGCCGGAGGAGGGGTGGTGGCTGCAGGCCCACACCGCTGCTGCGCTGGGTGGCGCGATTCGCGTAGGGGAGGGTGTAGACCCCACCTACCGTCTCGGGGCGATCGGGCCGGCGCTGGAGAACCCGGAGCAGCGGGCGTATGCGGCGAGCATCCGGAGCCTCGGAGGGTGGGTGATGGGGTCGTCGGTCGTCGGGGCCGTGGTGGGCGGCTTGGGGCTAGCGGTGGCCGGGTTCAATGTGTTCCGGCAACGTGCCGACTTCATCCTCACTCGTGGGCTGGACGGGATGGGCGACCTGTTGAGCGTGCACGCGATTCCGCTGCTCAGCTTCGTAGGCGCCATGGTCTTCTTTGGGAGCTTCTTCACCGCGGGCCTGAGGATGCGGGCGCTCCGCAACCTCACGCTGGTGCGCGTGCTGCTGGTCATCGGGGCGGTGCCCTGCTCCGGTGCCTGTTGCCTTGCCGGCCTTCCGCTGGGCGCTTGGGCGCTGTACAGGCTCCAGAGCCCCCACGCGGCGGTGGTGTTCGGCGAACGCAGGCGCTGAGCCCCGTCTCGATGCGGCCCCACCTCGTTTGACGACGCTTCGCGACAGGCGCACACCCACGCGGCGGATTAGGCACGGTCGCCCTGTGAACGAGGTGTGCTTTCATGCAGTGGGTCTACTCTTTCGGGAACGGCGAAGCCGACGGCGACGGCACGATGAAGCGTACCCTTGGCGGCAAGGGTGCAGGGCTCGCAGAGATGACTCGCATCGGCTTGCCCGTGCCCCCCGGGTTCACGCTCATCACCGATGCGTGCAACCACTGGTTCAAGAATGGCGAGGAGTACCCTGAGGGGCTCTGGGAGGAGGTGGCCACTGGCTTGGCCCTCGTCGAGGCGCGCATGGGTCGCCGCTTCGGTGAGGCCGCCAATCCGCTGCTCTTCTCGGTGCGCTCCGGCGCGCCGCAGTCCATGCCTGGGATGATGGATACCGTCCTCAATCTTGGGCTCAACGACGACACCGTGGTGGGCCTGGCCGAGCGTTCCGGAAACGCAGTGTTCGCTTGGGACAGCTACCGCCGCTTCGTGACCATGTTTGGCGACGTCGTGCTGGGCATCCACTACACCCGGTTCCACAAGATCGTCGAGGAGCACGCCGGCGGCAGGGAGCCGCGCGACATGTCGGTCGCCGAACTGCAAGCGCTCGTGGCCAAGCTGAAAGACGTGGTCGCGGAGCAGAACGGCCATTTCCCCACCGACCCCCAGGAGCAGCTCAAGCTCTCCGTGGAGGCTGTTTTCCGCAGCTTCAACAGCCAGCGGGCTCGCTACTACCGGCGCACCCACGGTATTCCCGACGATGTGGGCACTGCGGTGAACGTGCAGACCATGGTGTTCGGCAACATGGGTGCGCGCTCCGCCACGGGCGTTGCTTTCACGCGCAACCCCAAGACGGGCGCACGAGTCTTCTTCGGCGAGTGGTTGCCGAACGCCCAGGGCGAAGACGTCGTGGCCGGTACCCACACGCCGAATCCGGTGAACAACGACGCCGGGCAGAAGGAAGGGCTCACCCTCGCGGAATTCTTGCCCGAGGCCTACGCCGACCTCTACGCCGCTCAGCAGAAGCTGGAGCGGCATTACCGCGACATGCAGGACATCGAGTTCACCATTGAAGAAGGGCGCCTCTTCCTCCTGCAAACACGCAACGGCAAGCGCACCCCCGCCGCGGGCGTGCAGATCGTGGTCGACCTCGTGGATGAAGGGCTCATCTCCGAGGAAGAAGCCCTGAAAAGGGTGAAGTCGGGCGAGCTGGAGATGGTGCTGCGCCCGGTGCTCGACCCCGACGCTGTCCGGAAGAGGATCGCCCGCGGGCTCGATGCTTCTCCCGGCGCCGCCAGTGGCAAGGTGGTCTTCCACAGCGAGGAGGCGCAGGAGCTCTCCGAGAAGGGCGAGAGCTGCGTTCTCGTTCGGTTGGAAACCAGCCCGGAAGACATCCAGGGCATGACCGTGAGCAAAGGAATCCTCACTGCTCGTGGCGGGCAGACCAGTCACGCGGCGGTCGTGGCCCGGGGCATGGGCAAGCCTTGTGTGGTTGGCTGCACCGAGATCGTGGTGGACTACGGTCGGCAGCTCTTCTATGCGGGTGACACCGTGATTCGCCGCGGCGACTGGATCACGATCGACGGCGGCACGGGCGAGGTTTTTGAAGGCGAGATTCCCACCCTCGCCCCTCCGACGGATGCCGGCGCCATGGGCCGCCTCCTCACGTGGGCCGACGCGCGCGCGCGCCTGAAGGTGCGCGCCAACGCCGATACGGGCCCCGATGCCGCGAACGCCCGCCGCCTCGGCGCGCAGGGCATCGGCCTCTGTCGCACCGAGCACATGTTCTTTGAGCCGACCGCTCTGCGGGCGATGCGCCAGATGATCCTCGCCGAAGACGAGCGCAGCCGGCAGCGCGCCCTCGCGCAGGTGCTCCCCATCCAGCGCCAGGACTTCGTGGAAATCTTCCGTGCGATGGATGGCTTGCCCGTCACCATCCGCCTCCTCGACCCGCCCCTCCACGAGTTCCTCCCCTCCCGGGAAGACGAGATCAGCACCGTGGCCAAAGACCTCGGCGCGCGGGTGGAAACGCTGAAGGAGCGCCTCAAGCAGCTGCACGAGAGCAACCCGATGATGGGGCACCGTGGCTGCCGCATCGGGGTGACCACCCCGGAGGTGTACAACACGCAGGTCCGCGCGATCTTCGAGGCGGCGGTGATCGCCACCAAAGCAGGCATCGTCGTGATCCCCGAGGTGATGATCCCGCTGGTGTCGCTGCCTGCCGAACTCGAACGTTGTCGGCAGCAGGTGGAAGACACCGCCGAGCAGGTGCTTGCCGAGTCGGGCGTTCGCATTGTGTACAGCGTGGGCACGATGATCGAGCTGCCCCGCGCCTGCGTCCTCGCCGATCAGGTGGCGGCGCACGCCGATTTCTTCAGTTTCGGCACCAACGACCTCACCCAGATGACGTACGGGTTCAGCCGCGACGACATGGGCAAGTTCTTCACCGACTACGTGCAGAAGGGCGTGATCACGCACTCTCCGCTCTCGGTGTTCGACACGGAAGGTGTGGGCCTGCTCGTGAAAATGGCAGCAGAGAAGGGCCGGGCGGCGAAGCCTCGGATCAAGCTCGGCGTGTGCGGCGAGCATGGGGGCGACCCCACGGGGGTGGCGTTCTTCCACAGCATTGGCTTGGACTATGTGTCCTGTTCGCCGTTCCGTGTCCCGGTAGCTCGACTGGCAGCTGCGCACGCGGCGCTCGGCCACTCGTGATCCTTCTCACGCTTGCGCTCTCGGGCTGTGTGGAGTCGGCGCCGCTGCCCGACGTGGGCCCGTGCGCCGTCTACCCCGACGGCGTCTACGAGTACGGCCAGATCGGCATCGGCAGCTGCCTTGCTGGTCCTTCCTCGCTGCAGTTCCTCGACGGCGGCTCCGTGCTCGCGGTCACCAACGCCAACCCCTTTCTCGACTTCACGGGCGGCAGCCTGCTCAGCCTCGACCTGTCGCTCCTCAACGAGGGCGAAGGGCGCAACCTGGTTTCCGACCTCGCCCCGGCCGCCGTTGCCCTACCCTCCTTCGCGGGTGCGACCGCCTACGTCGAGCCCTACTCCATGCTGCTGGTCACCGGCCGGATGAGCGAAGGGGCCCGCACCCGCGAGGCTACCGACGTGGTGCGCTTCGTGAACGTCGCCAACCCCCGCTCTCCGGCGCTGGCCGACGACGTGGGCAGCGAAGAAGGCGGCGCCGCCCTCCCCGTGGGGTACGACCCGGTCGACGTGGTGTACGATCCCGATAGCGACCGTGCGTGGACCGTGAACCGCACGTCCCACACGGTGAGTACGGTGGATTTGGCCTCCCGTCCCGCTCGGCTCGTGCCGCCGGGCGGCGACGGTCGTTTGGTGGGAGACAGTTTTGTCGATGTTGACGGCAGCGGGTCCCGCGCTGCCTTCGTCCACCTCGACACCATCGAGGCCACGGTGGTTGAAGCCGACGCCTGGTCGCTGACGTGGACGGCCGGTGCAGTGCGTGTCTGGGCCTCGACCGACGCCGGACTGTTCCGCCTCACCGGCAACGGCGAACGCACCTGGGTTCGCAGCGGCGTGCCCTATGATGTTGATCTGGCCGACGAAGGCGACGGCGCCACCGCCCACGACCCCACGCTGGTCAGCTCCTACGACAGCATCATCGCGGCCCAGCTCGCGTACGTGGACGAGGGTGCCATCGTGGTAGCGGGCGACCCCGAGGGCGCCGACACCACGGAAGATGTGCCCGGCCCCTTCGCGATCGGCGAGGCTATCCTCAGCCCCGACAGCGACGAGGTGGAGCTGGGCGACCCTTGGCTCTTCGCGGCCGACGGCATCTGGCACCTGTTCTACACCGCCGGCGAGGGCAACCGCTGGGTGGGCCTCGCCACCTCGACAGACGGCGTCACCTTCAAGCGGCGCGGTGAGGTCTTGTCGAGCGAGGCGGGCTCGATCTCCGACGTGAACGTGATGTGGGACCCTGAACAGGCTCGTTGGCGGGCTTGGTACAGCGTCACGCCCGAAGGCGGCGAGCCCTCGTTGTACACGGCGTGGAGTGACGGACTCGAGAAATGGACGGAGGAAGCGCCGGTGAGTACGGGCATGCCTTCGCCAACCGTTGGCTACTGGAGCGGGCGCTTTCACGCGTACACCGCCGATTCCACGGCCGGCGGGTTCCGCGAGTGGCTTTCTTCTGACGGTTACTCGTGGTCCGACGCGGGCGTGTCCTTTGTGCCCGAAGCCGGGACAAATCTCGCGGACGGCCTGGCGTTGCAGGTCTCGAACGAATCGGCGTTCCGGCTGGTAGATGCCGAAGGTCGACTCTTCTCTGACCCGCTGCGCGCCGGGCTCGTGGCGAGTCAGGCCGACCAGGGGTGGAGGTTGTCGGTGGCGGTCGGGCACCAGCTCGGTCCGGAGGACCTTGCGGCGTTCGGTTCCGACGCAGTGGCGGTGACGAGTTGGGTGGGCGAGGACGTTTGGGCGGACGTTTTTGACGGATCCACCCGGCGCATCGCTCACGGCAGTTGGGTAGGCGAGCAGCTCACCGTCGACCCGACCGTGGCGCTCGACGTGGGTGAGGCCGGCCGATTCGACGCGGACGGCGTCCACGACGCAGTCGTCGTGCAAACGGACGACGGCTGGTTGATGTTCTACGCGGGCGATGAGGGCGCGATCACCTCGATCGGGCGCGCCACCAGCGCCGACGGCGTGACGTGGACCCGCCAGAAAAACGCGGTGTACGTACCCGGCGAGGACTGGGAGATCGGGGCCGCCGTGCCCGGCTCGGTGCAGGTGCTGGAGGACGGCTCGCTGCGGCTGTGGTACTCCACGGCGGCGCCGGACACGGAGGGCTCCGACAGCCGCGTGGCGGCGCTGGAGAGCGACGACGGCGGCCTCTCCTGGTCGCTCGTTCCTGGCGAGTCCTTCGCTTGGCAGTTCGACGCGGACGCGCCGGGCACCTGGAACGACTCGGGCGTGAAGGACCCTTACGTGCTCGCGGACGGCGATGTGGAGCGGATGTGGTTCTCCGGCTTCGACGGGGACGTGTGGCAGGTGGGCTACGCCGAGCGCGCCGTAGGCGCCCTCGCATGGGAGGTCGCGGCCGACTCCGAAGGCACGCCCCGCGAGATTCTCACCGCCGCCACCGGCTCCCTCGGGGCTGCCGGCGTGTCGCGCCCGGTCGTGGCGGGCACGGACGGCGGCTTCCGGCTGCTCTTCGCGGGTTGGGATGCAACGTCCGCACGGGTGGGGCTCGCCACCGGCTTGGAGCCTGACCGCCTCAACCGCACGTTGGCCTATCCCACACTGGCAGACACCTGGGGCTTCACGGTTGTCCCCCCCAACGACGCGGATGCCATCTCGCTCGATGCGGAGGCCTCCCCCTCCGTGAGCCAGCTTGGTTGCATGAGCCTCGCCTTCGACGACGCGGCGGGGATGCTCTATGTCGGCTGCAAACTGGCGCCGTACGTGTACGCGCTGGACGTGCGCGACGACAGCACCGCGGCGTGGGCCGATCTCAACTACCTCGGCGTGGAAGCCATCCTCTCGCTGGGGCTCAACGCCGCGAGCGGCGCACGAGATCTGGCCGTGGTTCCGGGCACCGGCATGCTCTACGCGCTCGCCGACGAACCGGAGTCCTTGCTCGTGCTCCGCGCCGACGACGTGGTGGACGACCAGATCACCGATCTCCTCTACGACCGGATCCTCGGCTCTTTGCCGTTGCCGCGCAGCTACGAACGGGATGAGGGGGTGGGCACTCAGGCGGCGGTCGGGCCGGCGCAGATGGCCATGCACCCCGACGGGCAGCACCTTTTCGTCAGCAACTTCAATCACAACAGCGTGAGTGTGTTTGACCTCACGCTCGGCCCGCTGGGCACTCTCGTGGCGCAGTCGGAGGGCATCGGCGAGAACCCGTACTCCATCGCGATTTCGCCCGATGGCACCCGGGCGGTCGTCGCCAATTACTCCGGCGAGGTCGATGGCTTCGTGTCGTCTACGCTCGTCGTGCTCGATGCCGACCCCGCCAGCGCCACCTTCGCGAAGCCCATCACCTGGATTGTGAACCGATGATCCTCTTCCTGCTCGGTTGCAGCGAGGAGTACGGCATCCCGCTGCACTTCGAGGGCCCGGTTGCCGCCGCTTGGCTGCCCGAGTCTGCCGATCAGCCCTTCGGCCTGCCCATCGGCTTTGTCAGCAACAGCCGGAGCGGAACGATTGTGCCGCTCAACCTGAAAGAAGGGCGGCTCCTTTCCGACGATGCGTCCGCGTCCTTTTTGCGCGCCTCGTTGCTCACCACCGGGCGTACCCGCCAGTTGGGCGATGTGGTTGCGTTCGCCGACGCGGGCACGATCAACTTGTGGACGCTCGACGTGTACCGCTCGGAATTGCTCTCCGTGCCGTACGTCACCTCGGTGAGCGAAGGCGGAGCCCCCGAAGAAGTGGAGCCGTCGAATTCGGAGCCCGTCTTCATCGACGCGGACGCCTCCGATGACGCGCCGACGCTCGACGGGGTGAAGCTCCGCGCCGGCTTCACCACGACGGAGTCGTGGTCGATCGAGTTTGATGGCACCCGCTGGTGGGCGAAAGGCAGCCTCTCGGGCACGCAGGAGCGGGAGCCCAAAGACGGCGAGAGCTTTGTCAGTGACCACGGCGAGCTCGAGTTCACGTTGGAAGGGTCGGCTTCCCTCGGCGACCGTTTTGAGTTGACGACCGACACCGGTGTGCTTGCCTACACCCTCGCGGGGCGGCCCACGGGGCTCCACGGCGACGGCGATTTCTTGTATGTGGGCGTGGACTCCGACACCCCGTTGGTGGGCGTGGTCGATCCGTTCAGCGGCGAGTGGCTCGGCAGCGTGGCGCTCCCCGTCGGGGCGCATCCTTGGCGGATGTCGGCCGGGCCGGAAGGCAGCCTGCTGGTGGGGGATGCCCGCAGCGCGGCGTTCTACGTGGTCCGTTTCGCCACTCCGGGCAGCGCCGGCACGGCCACGGTCGAGACGGTGGCCACGGCCGCGCCGGTCATCGACCTCGTGTGGCAGTCGGGCGCGCTCACCGACGGCGGCGCGTTCTCGCGGGTGTTCGTCGCCCCGGTGGCCCTCCAGCGCGTGGACGTCTACGACCTCGACACTAGCACGTGGATCGACGTGAACCCGAACGACGCGGAGGTGGCTGGCATCACGCTGGGCTCACCGGTTTCGGGGCTCGCCGCCAGCGTTGGCACCGTGCGCCTGCAACAGGTCACCGACTGGGGGGCCTACCCCGAGGTTCCGGCCATCGTGGTGTCTACGCAAGACGGTTTCACGCTCATGCTCGATGCTACAACCGGCTGCGGCGTGCCCACTGAGGTGGGCCCCCATGGCCCCAACATCGCCTCTGCGACCGAAGGCTACTACTGGGCCTACCTCAACGACGTGGGCGAGCCGAGCGATGCCGTCCTCGTCGCCGACGCCGCTACGGGCGAGCAGGTCACCCTCTCCCAGTGTGCCGGCTT
>CANKOI010000063.1 GCA_947484175.1 Deltaproteobacteria bacterium | reverse complement strand
GCAGGATAGCAAGGTTCTCGGCTGCGTTCCCAGCTCGAACTCGGCACCGATCCTCGTCAAATGTCATGTCCAACACCCAACGCAGCGAGTTCTCGATCCCCCAGTGCTCGCGAACGACGCGCGCCACCGAGCCCGCGGTCGCGTGCGGGTGCGCCACGATGAAGTAGGCGTGTTCGATCGAGGTCGCTCCCGTTCGCTTGTCCGACCGCTCGCGACGAACGACAAACCACTCACGCCGCCCGAAACCGAATGAGGGGATCGGTCAGACTGCTCCCCCCACGTCGGCGGCCTCCCGTTCGGCCGCACCCCCCGGTTGGCTCATTCCGGTGCCTCCCCCTCCTCCCACACGCTGCTGGACGACGTGGGCCAACTCGTGGGCCACGGTCTCCTTGTCCGGGCTCTCGTCGCCGAAAACGACAACCTCGCCGGCGGCGGCGGCTCGAGCCTCGATCCCTGCCAGCCTCGCGCGCTCCCCGAAGAACGCGCGCACGGTCGAGAAATCCTCACTGAAGGCAGCCTCCATCTCCGCGCGGAACGGAATCTCGGCGCCCCCGACGGAGGCCACGTCCGCGAGGAGTTCGTGGGGATCGACCGGGTCAGCACCGCCGGCAAGGCCCAGCCTCTCCTGGCGCACCGCGTTCCCTCCGCCTGCGCTTGTACGCGTGGGCGGTTCCGGACCCTGTGAGGGCGGGGCGGGCGTCGGTGTACGCGCAACAGAATGTTGGGGCATGTGACGACTCGAGGTGCCACTAGGCCTAATCACGCTTGCAAGACGTGACGAGTTCTAAAGTCACCCGCCCCCGCCCACTACTCAAACGACTGGATCCCCGTGATCCACCGGCCGAGGATCAGGTTGTGGATGTCGTGGGTGCCCTCGTAGGTCTTCACGGACTCGAGGTTCGCCATGTGGCGCATCACCGGGTACTCGTCGAGAATGCCGTTGGCGCCGTGAATGTCGCGGGCCACCCGCGCGATCTCCAACGCGATGTCCACGTTGTTCATCTTCGCAAGGGACACGTGCTCCGGGATCATCGTCCCATCGTCCTTCATCCGCCCGAGCTGGAGCGCCAAGAGTTGCCCCTTGGTGATCTCGCGGAGCATCCACGCAAGTTTGTTCTGGACGAGCTGGTAGCTCGCGATCGGCTTGCCAAACTGGATGCGGGAGAGGCTGTACTCGCGGGCCGAATGGAAGCAGGCCATCGCGGCGCCGAGCGCGCCCCACGCGATCCCGAAGCGGGCGTTGTTGAGGCAGGAGAAGGGGCCCTTGAGCCCGGACACGTGCGGCAGGATGCGGTCCTTGGGGATGCGGCAGTCCTGGAACACCAGCTCGCTGGTGACGCTCGCCTTCAGCGAGTGTTTGCCGTGCATTTCGGGGGCGGAGAAGCCAGGGTCGCCCGCCTCCACGATGAAACCGCGGATCACCCCGTCGAGCTTCGCCCACACCACCGCGAGGTCGCTGATGGTGCCATTGGTGATCCACATCTTGGCGCCGTTGAGCACGTAGCTGTCGCCGTCGTCGACCGCCTTGGTCACCATGCCGCCGGGGTTGCTGCCGAAGTCGGGCTCGGTGAGGCCGAAACAACCGATGAACTCGCCCGACGCCATCTTGGGCAGGTACTTCTGCTTCTGCTCTTCCGTGCCGTGCTTCCAGATGGGGAACATCACCAACGAGCCCTGCACGCTGGCGAAGCTGCGGATTCCGCTGTCGCCGCGTTCAAGCTCCTGGCACACGAGCCCATAGGCCACGTTGCTCATGCCGGCGCAGCCGTAGCCGTGAAGGTTCACACCGAGAAGCCCCATCTCCCCCATCTGTGCGACGAGGTTGCGCGGGAAGGTGCCGGCTCGGCAGTGGCCCTCGATCACCGGGATGACGTTGTCATCGACCCAGCCGCGCACAGCCGCGCGCACGGCCTTCTCTTCGTCGCTCAGCAGGTTGTCGAGGTGGTAGAAGTCGACACCGTCAAACTTGCGCATGATTACACCGGGGCGAGGGCGTTGAGGGACGTGGCGAACAGCTCCACCGCGGTGGCGGCTTCCTGCTCCGAAAGCGTGAGGGCGGGGCAGAAACGTACCGCGTTCTGGCCGGCGCCGAGGAGGATCATGCCGGAACGGTGGAAGCAATCCATCACGACCGCGTTCCGGAGCTCGCTGGCCCGCTTGCGCGTTGCGCGGTCGAGCACCAACTCCACGCCGACCATGAGGCCAAGCCCGCGGATTTCGCCCACGTTCGGGTGACCGCCCACGGCCGAGCGGAGCATCTCCTGCATCCGGGCACCGACCACCGCGGCGTTCTCCACCAAGGATTCTTCGAGCAGGTCGAGGGTGACATTCGCCGCCGCGCAGGCCACCGGGTTGCCCCCGAAGGTGCTCGCGTGCGCGCCTGGCTTCCAGCGCATGATGTCCTCGCTCGCGAGCGTCGCCGAGAGCGGCAGGCCGCTGGCAATGCCCTTGGCGAGGGTGATCAGGTCGGGGCGCACGCCGAAGTGCTCGTGCGCGAACATCCGACCCGTGCGGCCCATCCCCGACTGCACCTCGTCGAATACGAGGAGAATGCCGTGGGAGTCTGCGAGTGCGCGCAGACGAGGCAGGAAGTCGGCCGGCGGCACGATGTACCCGCCCTCGCCCTGCACCGGCTCGACGAAGATCGCGGCCACGTCGCCGGGCGGACAGATCGTGCGGAACAGGTTCTCGAGGTGGTCGAGCGCTTGGTCGGTCGCGTTCGGCCCCATGCGGTAGGGGTCGGGGTAGATCGTGTGGGTGACGGGCAGGAAGGGCCCGAAGCCCTCGCGCTGACGGGCCTTGCTCGCGGTGAGCGACATCGCGCCGTACGTGCGGCCGTGGAAGGCGTCGAGAAACGCCACAAAGTGTTTTCGCCCGGTGGCCCAGCGCGCGAGCTTCATCGCGGCTTCGTTGGCCTCGGCGCCGCTGTTGCCAAAATACACCCGGCAGCGCTCGCCCCGCACCGGCTGCATGCGAACCAACCGGTCGGCGAGGCGCCCCTGGACTGGGTAGTAGAAGTCGGTGCCGCTCATGTGCAGGAGCTTGCCGGCCTGCTCACACACGGCGGCGACCACGCGGGGGTGGCAGTGGCCCGTACTCGTCACCGCGATGCCGGCGGACATGTCGAGGAACTCGTTGCCGTCGGGATCGTGAATCCACACGCCCTCGCCCCGTTCGGCCACGAGCGGGTGCTCGCGGGTGTAGCTGGGTGAAATGACCCGGTCGCTCCGGGCGATGAGCGCGGCGGCAACGGGTCCCGGCAACGCGGTCTTCAGGACGGGGCGACGCGACAAGGGGTTTCCGGGAACGGCCGGCGTCTATGCGGTCCTCCGCGCCGAGGCCAGCGGATAGGACGCCGGATGCGCGTAGAAGCGATCCCCTGCCTGCAGGACAACTACGCATATTGGTTGCCCGATCTCGGCGTCGTGATTGACCCTTCGGAGGCGGCGCCCGTGCTCGACCGCCTCGCGGGCGCACCGCTGCGAGCGGTGTGGTGCACCCACCACCACCACGACCATGTCGGCGGCGTGCCCGAGCTCCACCGCCACTTTCCAGGGCTGCGGGTGTACGGCAGCGGCATCCGACCGATCGAGGGGCTCACAGACAAGGTGGGGGACGGCGACACCCTCGAAGGGGTGCAGGTGCTCGCCGTGCCCGGCCACACGCTTGATGCGCTCACCTTCTACCTCCCCGACGACGGCGGCCACGCCTTCACCGGCGACACCTTGTTCGCGATGGGCTGCGGGCGGCTCTTCGAAGGCACCGCCGAGCTGATGTGGCGCTCGCTCCAACACCTGAGCGCGCTGCCCGGCAGCACGTCCCTGTGGTTCGGCCACGACTACGCCTCCCGTAATCTGGCCTTCAGCGAAACGATCCTTCCCACGCAGCGCGCGCCGCTGCCTCCGCCCATTGCCCTGAGCGAAGAGCGCGCCACGAACCTCTTCCTGCGCGCCGACGATCCTGCGGTGGCCGACGCGCTCGGCTGCGCGCCGGGCCTCGACACCTTCCGCGCGCTGCGGAGCCGACGCGATCGATTCTGACCGTCTGGCCCGCTCCCCAAAAACGGCGTAAGAGCCGGCGCATGACCACTCCCTACATCGTTGCGGCCGTTGTCGTTGGGCTCTGGCTGCTGTTGGAGTTCAAGACCTCTCGGCCCGACGGCACCTTGATTTCGGTGCCGCCCTACCGCCGGATCATGCAGTACCTGATGCCCACCCGCAACGAGTCGGTCGTGTACTTCGACGCCGAGTTCGATGCGACGAAGCTCAACGCTTGGCTCGAACAGGTGAAAGTGACCTGCGGCTCGGGCATCACCCACGCGACCGTCGCCGCCCTCGGGATCGGCCTGAGCGCTGCGCCCCACATGAACCGCTTCGTCGAGGGCCGCCGCCTCTACCAGCGCAAAGGGCGTTGGTTCACCTTCTCGATGCTGCGCACCCGGCTCCACCACCAGGCCAAGATCGGCACCGTGAAGAGGGAGTTCCTCGACGGAGAGAGCTTCAACGAGTGGTGCGACCGCGTGAACGGCGGCATCACCGAGGAGCGGAGCGGCAAGAAGACCTCAGGAGATAAGGAGCTCGACCTCTTCAATCTCCTGCCGCGGCCCCTGCTGGTGGTAGCTGCCAAGCTCATCAGCCTAGCCAACTACTACAACCTGCTGCCGGGCTTCTTCATCAAAGACGATCCCATGCACACCAGCATGTTCGTGGCAAACCTCGGCAGCCTCAACATGGGCGCCGGGTACCACCACCTCTTCGAATACGGCAATTGCCCGTTGTTCATCATGTTCGGCAAGACGGAACTGGCCCCCATGGTCGTGAACGGCGAGGTGGTCGTGAGGCCCCGCATGCCGATCCGCTTCAGCTTCGACGAGCGGATCGACCATGGCCTCGGCGCCCGGTTCGGCATCGAAGCGGTGCTGCGGGTGCTTCGTGACCCCGAGCGGTTCTTCGGCTGCACCAAGGCCGACATGAGCGACCGGAAGGTCATGTGGCCGAACGCAGAGTGGGACAAACCAGACGCGTAGGGGCGAAGGCCGGCCGCTTGGGCAGGCTACGTAGTCGCGGTGATCGCCCAGCGTTTGCCCTCTCCCTTGCTGCTTGCGCCGTTCGGTGAAGGCGCGGACACGCTCCCGCTGCTCGGCGGCACGCTAGCAGACGCGCAGGCTGCCGCCCTCGCTGCCGCGGGGGTGCCTGACGCTCCCGGCGCCACGACGCTCGTCTACGGCGCCCACACCTGGTTCACCGCCACCCTCGTGGAGCGCCTCTTGGCCCACGGGCGGCCCTGCCGCCTGCGGGTGGCCAACGAGGACTGGTTGCGGCTGGTGTCGCCGCTGGCCACCGACCCGGCTCATCCCACCCTCGGCCTCGTTCCCGAAGGCGCACCGCCCGAGGCGCTGTTTGAGCAGCCCGAGCTGGAGGTCGACGCGGGCATCGAACCGATGAAGATGGCGGTGCCGCACCCGGCGTTCGCGCACGCGATGGGCGCGGGAATGGTGTCGGGGATCGCGGTGGCCCACGACGTGGAGCACTGGGCCCATCTGGTGCGGCTCAACGGCATCGCGCTGGCGGCGCTCGGGCGCGAACGGCGGCTCCAGTTTGACCGCCTGCCTTGGTACGCCAAGCTGTGGACCGCCCTCGGTGTGGTGTGGCGAGCGCGCGGCGTGTCGGAGGCGGGGCTTGGCCGCGCGCTGAGCCGGATCGGCCGGGGCTCGAAGGTGCACCCGACCGCCGTGGTGGAGCTCTGCGAGCTGGGAAAGGGCGTGGTCGTCGGCCCGAATGCGGTCCTTCGAGGGGTGGTGGCGGGCGACGGCGCGCAGTTCGAAGCGATGGCGCATGTCACGGCCAGCAGCATCGGGCCGCGCGCCACCGTGGGGCGGCAGGCGCACGTGGCGCTGTGCGTACTCGCCGAAGGCGCCTACGTGAGCGCCGGCGTGGGGCACCAAGCCACGCTCTTCGGCCGCGACAGCTTCTTGGCGCTCGGCGTCTGCACCTTCGACCTCTCCTTCGGCAAGGAGATCACGGTCGAGACCGCCGAGGGCCGGAAGGGCGCCGGCACCCATTTCTTGGGATCCGCCGTCGGGCACCGCGCAAAGCTCGGCGCAGGCGTGAGGTTGGGGTACGGTGTCGCGGTGCCCAACGATGCGTTCGTAGTCGCCCCCGCCGCCGACGTGCTCCGTCGCTGGCCCGAGGGAACGGTGGGGCCGGTCACGGTGGCGAACGGCGAGGCCGTGCCCGTGGCCAAGGGTCGCCGATGAGGCGGGGGTTCGGGCTCGGAATCCCCGTTCTCCTCCAGGCCTGCTGCCAAGCGCCTCCGGAATGGGAGCCGATCGACCCGGTGACGGTAGCGGCGGGTGTGCGCGTTCCCGTCTCGTTGTCGGCGTTCGCCACAGGGGACCACCTGAGCTTCGAGGCCGAGGCCACCGAAGGCGTAGAGCTCCTGCTCAGCGGCGACGTCCTGCTCATCGAGGGCGCCGCCGACTTCGACGGCTACAGCACGGTGACGGTGATGGCGCGAGACCAGTGCGGCCAGGAGTCCTCCACCAGCATCACGGTGGATGTGAGTGATCGGCAACGGGCGGGCGCCTGCGCCGTGCGGCTCGAGACCCGATCCGCTTCCGGGGTGGTGGCGGTAGCCGGCGAGTTCAACGACTGGAGCCCCGACGCCGATCTTTTGGAGTCGGACGGGCAGGGCGGCTACAGCGTGGAGCTCCAGCTCGCGCCCGGAGCCTACGCCTACAAGTTCGTCGACAACGGCTCGTGGCGTTGCAACGCCGACGAGCCGCGCGTGCACTGCGACGAGGGCCAGAGTTGGGACCCGGCCTGTCCCGCCAGTGAAAACACCTGCAACTCGCTGCTTGTCGTTCCCGACTGCTCGGCCCCCCGGCTCAGCGTGACCTCACTCGACATCGATCGCGAGGCAGGCGCTGTGCACATCGTTGGCTCCGCCAGCTCGGCGGTCACGAACCCCTGGGCCACCCTCGACGGCGAGACGATCACGGCCTGGGAGGGCAAGGACTTCGAATACGAGGCGGCCGGCCTCAGCGGCGGTCGCCACACGCTGCGCTTCGGCGCCACCGGCGCCGAGTCCGTCTATGTGCCCTTCTGGTTGGACGATCGGGACTGGGCCACCGGCCTGCTCTACTTCGCCTTCGTGGACCGCTTCGCCAACGGCGACACCACCAACGACGCCCCCGAGGGAGCGGACGTGGACTTCGCAGGCGGCGACTGGGCTGGCTTGCGCGCCCGCCTCGGCTACCTCGACGACCTCGGGGTCACCGTGCTCTGGCTCACCGCCCCGCTCAACAACGCCGAGGGCGGCTGGGACGGCCAGTGCGACGCCACCTTCGCCGGCTACCACGGGTATTGGCCCAGCGGTGCCGGCTTTGAGGAACACTTCGGCGACGAAACCGAGCTGCGGGCGCTCATCACCGACGCCCACGCGCTCGGGATGCGCGTGATGGTGGACTGGGTGGCCAACCACGTGCACGAAGACCACGACCTGTACCGAACCCGCCCGGAGTGGTTCAACGAGCGATACCTCTGTGTCGACGACGACGACGCAGACGGCGTAACCAACTGGGACCAGCGCCCCGAGACCTGCTGGTTTGCCTCCTACCTGCCCGACTTCGACTACACACAAACCGAGCCGCTGGTGGGCCAGGTCGATGAAGCCATCGAGTTCGCGAAGGAGTGGGAGATCGACGGCTTCCGCATCGACGCCGTGAAACACATGCCCCACAGCGTGTTTGTGAACAGCCAGGTGCGCATCCGGGAGGAGATCGAACACCGGGAGGCGGGCGGCACCGAGGACTTCCGCACCATCGGCGAGACCTTCGACAGCTACTGGCGAATCGCCGAGTACCTTGGGGAGGCCGAGCTCGACAGCCAGTTTGACTTTCCGCTGTACTACGCGGTGCTCGCCGCCTTCGCGCGCGACGAGATCGGCCTCTCCGACGGCGATGGTTCCCTTCAGGCCAGTCTGGCCGCCTCACAGGCCGCTTATGGCGGCGCGACGATGTCCACGTTCCTCGGGAATCACGACGTGGAACGTTTCCTCACGCACGCGGCGGGAGAGGTTTCGAGCGCCGGGGGGGACGGCGCCTGCGGCGACGACGGCAAGCTTCGGGCCGCCGCCGTCGCCCCGGCCGGCGACGAGCCCTACGCCCGCCTCCGCCTCGCGTGGACCTTCCTCCTCACCACGCCCGGCCTACCGCTCATCTACTACGGCGACGAGATCGGGCTCCCCGGCCACGCCGACCCCGACAACCGCCAACTCATGCGCTTCGATGACGCCCTTTCCGCCCCCGAGCAGGCCACCCTCGAACATGTGCAGGCGCTGGGGCAGGCCCGCCGCGAGCACCCCTCCTTCGCGCTCGGCACCTCCGTACCGTGGTGGGAGAACGAAGCCGACGTGTGGGCGTTCGCCCGCGCCTACGAGGGCGACGGCGTGCTCGTAGTGCTGAACCGCGGCACCAGCGCGCGCACGCTGAAGAACGGCCTCGCCTTTGCGGGCCTCCCGGCCGGTCGGTGGGTCGACGTGCTCTCGGGCGAGAGCTTCATGAGCGACGGAGACACTCTGTCGGTGTCGGTGCCCGCGCGGTCGAGCCGCGTGCTGGTGCCCGGATGAGCGCCCTCCTCGCCCTCGCCACAGCCCTCGCCGTCGAGCCCCTCAACTCCACGTCCACCTTCGTGAGCGCCAACGGGTTCGGCGTGCTGGTGTACGACGGTGACCGCATCGCCCAGGGCTGGAACCACGGCTACCAAGCCTACGACGCCACGAGCGAATCCAGCGACCTCCTGTACGACACCTACTTCGGATACACCGACCTCGGCGGCGCCGGGAAGTGGCTCTTCGACCCCGAGAGCGTGCGGGTCGTAGACGGAACGGGCGTGGTGGAGTCGGTGGAGCGCGCGGGCGACCTCGAGTTCACCCAGTACGCCTTCATGCCGATGACCCATGCGGCGTGGGGCGTGGTGCAGGTGGCGCGCGTCCGCAACACCAGCCGAACGGCCTCGGCGGCGGCGTTTGAGCTCACCTCGCTCCACAACTGGAAGCCCGGCGGGACGGAAGTGGTTGTCGCCGTGGACCACCAAGCGGTCGTCGAGCGGGGCTCCAGCGCGACCCTTTTTTACTGGGCGCCTGACGCGGTGGAACACACCTGCGACTCCGTCTACGACACCGTTTCGGGCGGAAGGAGGCTGGCCGGCGACTGCTCGCGGTACGCCTCCGATCTGGTGCCCGGGTTCGGCTGGAACGTGCCCGCCCTCGGCCCTGGTGAGGAGCGCTGGTACGGTGTTTTCACCGCACAGGACGGCACACCCGGATGGTCGGTACGGGAAGAGGGCCCCCAAGCCTGGCTGCGCGCCGAGCTGGAGTGGTGGGCCGCCTTCCACACCCGCGGGGTGCTGCCCGCCGGCATGAGTGCGGCAGAGACGGCGGTGTACCGGCAGCAGCTCGCGCTCCTGACGATGGCGCAAGTACGGGAGCCCAACGCCGCCTACGGACAGATTCCCGCGTCGTTCCCGGTTGCAGCGCCCGACCCGGAGTTCCCCCACACCTGGAACATCACCTGGGTGCGCGACAGCGCCTACGCCACGGTAGCCCTAGCCCGCGCCGGCTACGTGGAGGAGGCTTCCGCTTCGTTACGCTTTCTCTTCCAGCCCGGCAAGGCCGGCGGCTACGCGAGCTGGATCAACAGCGAGCCCTACGGCATCTCCGTGTGCCGGCTCTACGGCGATGGCAGCGAGTGGTCGGACGAAGACGCCACCGGCCCGAACATCGAGCTCGACAACTGGGGCCTCTCCCTGTGGGCCCTCGGCGAGATCGTCGGACGGGCCGACGACAGTACCCTCCTCGGCGAGCTCGGCCTGCGGGCGCTCGACGAGGTGGCCGACCCGCTCGTGGCGCAGATCCTGCCCGGGGACCAGTTGGTGCGCGCGGACAGCTCCATCTGGGAGCGCCACTGGTACGGCAACGAGAAGCAGTTCACCTACACCAGCGTGATGGCGGTGGCCGGCCTGCGCGCGGCGGGTGACCTCGCCGCCGCTCTGGGCGACCCGCGCGCCCAAACGTACTTCGACGCCGCTCAGTCCGTAGCCACGGCCATCAGCGTGCACCTAGTCGACCGGGACAACGTGCTCGCCGGCAACCTCACCGAGCTGAACGCCGGGATCGGGTACCTCGACATGGCCGCGGTTGAGGCGTACAACTTCGACGTCCTCGACGCCCGCGGGCCCACGTTCGCGCCTACCCTGGCGATGTGGGACGAGTGGCTGCGCGCCCCCACCGGCATCGGGTTCACCCGCAACGACGACGGCAGCGCCTACGACACCCAGGAGTGGCTCTGGGCCGACCTGCGCCTCGCCCCCGCGCTGCGCCGCGCCTGCGCCTCAGCCCGCGCGAGCGAGCTGGAGGACTGGGCGACGCAACTCGCGTTGGTGAACGGAGGGCAGCTCCCCGAGCTGCTCGACCCGCAGAGCGCCGTGTACGAAGGCCCCACGCCGATGCTCGGCTTCGGAGCGGGTGCCTACCTGCTCGCGATGCAGGACCGCGCTGACCTCGATGGCACCTGCGCGCCCGAGGTGGCGATGCCCTTCGAACACGCAGTCGAGGCCACCTTCGCCGACGGCTGCGGGTGTGACTCCGGCACGCCGCCAGGCGCCGCCGGGCTCGCCGCGGCTGCCGCGCTGTTCGCGCGGCGCCGGCGCATGAAACGCCGCCGCCTCTCCTAAGAGCTCGTGTACTCTGGGAGGCCACCCAAGTAGCCTACCAGGCGGAGCACCCATACGCTGACGAGGGCCACCGCCGCGAACACGACAGACCAAATCGGCCAGCGCCAGGTTGCGCGCCAGCGTACCAACGAAGGCACCGCCAACGCCAGTGACTCCACCACGAGAATGGGCCCCGCCAAGAAGACCAGCGGGTGCATTCGGGCCGCCTCGGAGAAATTCCCCCGGAGCACTTCCAGCCCAGCGCGAACCATTCCGCACCCCGGACATGGGATGCCGGTGACCACGAAATAGGGACACACCGACACGTTGAAGGGCGCCAAAAAAGCCAACGCGGCCAGAAGACAACCTCCGGCCGCGAGCAACCCCCAGCGCGAACGCGCCGAGGCGGTTGGGCTTTCGCGAAGTCCCTGATCTGAAATTAGGCCCAGGCCTTGTTCAGCTCATCCTGAATCTTGTAGACGCCGAAGCCGCACAAGAAGTTGAACAGGATGAACATGACGCCCTGATCTTGGGCATCGCTGACGCCAGCCTTCTGCTGCGCGCGCTGGATGAGCCCGCCCATCTTGTAAATCAAGTAAAGGCTGTAGAACGGGATCAGGCACAGCGCCAGTTCCATGACCGGGTTCAGGTCTGCGTCTTCCAGGTAGACCTTCAGCTCATTCAGCCAGGTGTAGTAAAGGTAGATAATCCAAAAAAAAGCCACGCACGGAACGAAGCAGACCAGCCAGCTAACGATTGGGTTTCGGACAACACCTTTCACAAGACACCTCGGGTGGCGCACCATGTAAGGGATCGAATTAGGGGTGTCAAGGATGTTCAAAGAACTGTCGAGCGACAGTGGGCGCTACTCCCACCGCACGCTGACGCGACCCCGCCCACCCAGCTGCGCCTGGTTGGCCCCGGGCGCCCACTCCACGCTGCCGTCGGCGCGCACGATCACCAGCTTCCACGTGTAGGCCACGGGGTCGAGGACCACGCGGGCGGGGAGGTCGAGCCCGCGGGCGGCGTCCCAGTCGCCCACCAGCGGCGAGCCGCCGACGAGCCGCAGGCGGTCGCCTGCGGCCAGCGGCGGGGCCCCGATCGCGGTGAGGAGCGCGGGGCCGGAGCGCGGCGTAGCCGCGCGGAGGCCGGCCCCGCGCGGCTCTACGACGTGCACGGAGCGCGCCGCCCAGGTGGTGCCGGCATACCGAAGCTCGGAGTCGCCACCGTTGTAGACGATCCATCGCACATCGTCCTCGGCGCGCCGCTCGATCACAAACCAGTGCTCCCCCACCGCGAGCGTGCGGCTGTCGCCGGCGCGCAGCGCCGACGAGGCCGCTCGCGCTCCCGCCCGCGAACGAATCAGCGCCGTGCGCGCCCGATAGGCCTCGTGCTCCGGGCCAGCACCGGGCGCCCAGCGCATGTCGGCGCGGTTCTCCGGCTCCCCGGCGCCGCGCACGCCCCACTCGGTGCCCCACGTGATCATCGGCCGCCCGCGCAGCGCGAGAAGGAGCTCCAACGCGAGGTCTACGCGGTGAGCGTCGTCGTGGCAGCGAGTGGTGATGCGGGGGGTGTCGTGGTTGTCGAGGAAGGTGAGGAAGGTGTCGGGGGGGAGGTGGGCGGTGCGATCGAGGAGGGCGGGGATGGCCACGGCGGGGGCGTCGTCGCACACCACGTCGGCGAGCGCGTAGTGGAGCGGGAAGTCGAAAACGGCGTCGAGGCCGGCCGCCTCGCGCGCGGCGAGCACCGTGGCCACGTTCCCGTCAAACACTTCGCCCCACAGTTGAAGGCCGGCCGGGGCGGCGGCCCGTAGGTCGGTGCCGAGCGACGCGAGGAACGCAGGGTCGAGGTGGCGCACCGCATCGAGGCGCAGCGCCGCCGGCTCCGCCAGCGTGAGCCAGCGGAGCGAGGCGGCGCGCAGGTAGGCGAGCACCTCCGGTTGCTCCTGCGCAAGGTCAGGCAGGCCGTGAACGTCGTGCGTGACGACCTCGTCGGCATCATGCCAGTTCACGATCGGCCCGGCGTGGTGAAACCAGTGGGGACGCTCGGCGACCCACGGATGCTCCGGCGCCACGTGGTTGTAAACCATGTCGAGTACCAGCCCGATGCGCCGCTCTCGCAGCCCGGTAACAAGCGAGGCCAGATCGGCCTCCGAGCCGAAGCGGGGTTCGAGCCTGTCGAGCGCCTTCGTCCAGTAGCCGTGAAAGGCACCGTGCGCGAAAAACGGCTCGTCCCGCAGCTCCGCGATCGGGCCGAGCCAAAGTTGCTCCACACCGAGGTCGCGGAGATGGTCGAGATGGGCGGTGACGCCTTGAAGGTCGCCCCCGTGGAAAGCCTGCGGGTCGGACCCGTTGACTGCACCGTCGTTGCCGGGGTCGCCGTTGGCGAAGCGGTCCACCAACAGGAAGTAGATCAACCCCCGCCGCCCAACCAGGTGTCGAGCACCTCGCCCACCTTGCGCGCGACGACCGGGCTGGCCGCGTCCACCGCCGCCTCCTCCCGCTCGTGGTGGTAGCGCAGGAAAACCGGCACATCGAAGGCGCGGCTAGCCGTCTGTCCACCGCTCGCCAGCGTCACCACGACACCCACCGTCCACCGATATTGGCCGTTCAATTCGGAATAGTAGACCGGGCGGGTTTCGACGAGCAGTACGCCCTCGGTTCCCATCTGCGGCGCGAGGGCGCGGAGCCGCTGGCTGGTTTCGCGATTGGGCGTGAGCGGCGCAAGGGTTTCGGGGCCTTGCAGCAGGGTGGGGACGAGAGCGCGGCGGGAAACCTCGCCGAGTACGGCAGCGTCGAACCGGTCGGGGGTGTCCACGGCCGCCCGGTCGTTGGCCGCGTCGAGCACGTTCACGACCGCCAACGGGCGGAGGGCGCCGTTCTGAGCGGGAGGTGCGGGCTTGAGGCACGCGAGCGAGAGGGCGATCAGAACCATGCTTCGGCCTCCAGCGCCACCACGTTGTGCCAGTGCCGCTCCACGGTGTCGAAGTCGTTGTACTCGTCGAGCGTCTCCACAAAACTGTTGCCGAACGCATTGTTCTGGGTGCTGTACTGCACGCCGTACAACAGGCGAAGGCTGGGGCGGGTGTAGATGCCCGGCCCGAGCGGGTTGAGCACGACGCCGCCTTTGCCCTGCCATGTCACGCGGGTGTCGCTGTCGCCGTACTCGAGCCCATCGGCGTCCGCCGCGCCCCCGTTGCTCTCGAACAGGCTGTCCTGGTGCTCGCGGTAGGTGTTTCCGTTGTGCGACACCTCCTCCGCGAGGCTCGACTCCAGAAGCAAATGAACGACCGGCGAGAGGTACACCTGCGTGCGCACCACCCCCGAGAAGAACGTGCGGTCGTCGTCGGTGGGGACAATCTCGTTGTCCCCGTCTTGGTTGTCGCCGTACAGCCCGGCGATCACCACGTCCCAGCGATCGGGCACGATCGTGAGCTGGGTTTCCGACCCGACGAAGAGTTGGGTGCGCTCGTCGGTGAGCTCGCCGACGTACAGCTCCACCTCGTCGCCGTCGTACGCTTCGGTCACGTAGCCTTGGGGGTGGAGCCGGGCGTAGCTCGCGTACACGGTCGTCCACCGCCACGCCCCGAAGCCGCCGCCACCCACATACCCCACGCCCTTCCACGAATTCGCGTGAGTGGGTTCGGGGTTGGGAAACTCACTGAGCTGCCCGGGATGGGCCTGGACCCACTCGCTGAGCACCTCCCCGCGCACCCAAGCCTCGTAGTCGATCCCGGGAGTGACATGCGGGGCGTTCCGGTTCCCGAGCACCATCGGCTCGAGGTAGCCCTGCCCGCCCACACCCAGTTCGAGATGCCCCGCGACGTTCACCCGCGCTGCCACCGCGCCCGTGAACACCGTGTTGTACTGGTCGGGTTTGATGGACCACCCGGCATCGCCGAGGCCGGCCGTCACCTCCACCCGTTCGGTGCGGTACCGGGCCTGGGCGCCGAGGGTGTCGTGCAGCAGCAACGTGGGCTTCATGTCGTAGAGGCCAAGGTCGCCGTAGTTCTGCTCCAACGTGCCCAACCGCCACGTCACGTCTCGCAGCCCGATGTTTCCCGCCTGAACGTAGAGCTGCGACAGTCGCATCCACGCCAAAGAACCACCGTTGGTGTCGGCGTTGGCGACCGTCCCGCCTTCGATCTTGGCATGCACGTCGGTCCACGGCTGCAGCGTGCCCGGCTTCTGGTCGAGGATTTCCTGACGCAACTCCAAGGCGGCGTAGGGGCCTTCGTTCAGGAGGCGTCCGTACAAGTTCCAATAGCCCAAGCGACCATCGCCCCCCTCCAAATCGGGGCGCGTCATCACCCGCAAGTAGCCGCCCACGTCGGCCGAGAGCGCGAGGCCCACGAGGAGGATCAACGCGCCTCCTCGAGGAGCACGATCGTGGTGCTCGGAACGGAGTAGCTGCCCGACACAACGGTTCCCGCGTCGTCGAAGTTGGCCGTCTCCCGCAGCGAGTGCCCCTCCGTTACCAAGTAGTCGTCGTCGTCGAAATACTGCTGGGTGTCCACCGCGCGTGTCCAGGAGCCCGACGGCAGCGTGAAGGACACGTCGTCGCGTTCCATGTTCAAGAGCATCACCAGCCCCGCCTTGCCCGACCATGCCTGGTTGGGAGTGCCGTCGTCCGTCCAGCGCACCATGAGCTGCCGCGAACCCCAGTCGGGGTCGCCGTTGCCGGGGCTGCGCCACGCGACCGGCATTCCTCCTCCGTACGTGGAGGGCGAAAACGCGTAGGTTCGCGCGAGACGGAACCGCACCATCCGCGACACGAAGTCGTGCATACGCCAGCGTTCGTCGCCGCTCTGCCACTCGCCCCAGCGGAACCAGTTCCACTCGTTGTCGGCGGCCGTGCTGTACGCGTTGTTGTTGCCGTATTGGGTGCGCATCCACTCGTCGCCGCCGAGCAACATGGGCGTGCCGGCGGAGACCAGCATGGCCACATAGAAGTTGCGCATGAGTTGGCGCTTGAAGGGCTCGGCGTCCTGCCCCCAGTCCCGCGAGCGGTTGTTGTCTTCGCCGCTCTCGGTGTCGCACCAAGGCGAGGCGGGACTGGTGCAACACGTGGGGTTGAGCGGCCCGCAGAAGTTGGACTTTTCGTCGTACGACAGGAGGTCGTACATGGTGAACCCATCGTGCGACGTCACAAAGTTCACCGAGTGGTACGGACGCCGATCGTTCGCGCCGTACCTCGCTTCGCTGCCGGTGAGGGTGCCCCCGCCGTCGATGCCGTTCTCGGAGGAATTCAGCACCCAGTCGTCGTTATTTTGGATGCTTCGCCACCAGTCCCGGTAACTGGCGTTCCACTCCCCCCACGCCACGTCCGGATCAGCGGTGGAGCGTGGGAACGCACCGATTGACGTGTAGTTTCCCCCCGCCGTCCACGGCTCCGCGATGACGCGGGTGTCGTTCGCAAGCAGCACCGGGTCGTCGATGATGTCCTGGAGCACGGTGTTGGCCGGATCGTCCCAGTTGTTGTAGTCGCCGTCCCGCTCGCCCAAAATCCCGGCCAAGTCGAACCGGAAGCCATCTACGTGCAGCTCCTCCACCATGTAGTGCAGGGAGTCGAGGATCAGGCGACGGACGGGCGTGTGGTTGGGGCGGGTCTGATTGCCGACGCCGGTATTGTTCCAGTAGCCCTCGTTGTCCTCGGAGAGCGCGTAATAGGCGCCGTTGTCGAGGCCGCGCAGGTTGTAGATGGTGGCGGCCTCGGTGGTGTCGAGGTTGTAGGCGTCGCCGGCGCCCAACACCGAGTCGGTGTACACCCGGTCCCGCCAGAGTCCGCCCTCGCCCGTGTGGTTGTACACCACATCGACGATGACCTCCACGCCCTGCTGGTGGAGTTGGTCCACCATCCATTTGAATTCGTCCACCACCGCCGCGGGGTTGCGGTCCGGCTGGTAGTCCGCCGAGAACGTAAGCTCCGGCGCGAAGAAACTGATGTTGTTGTAGCCCCAGTACCCGCCGTCGGCCGGCTTCTCGTGAACCGGCAAGAACTCTACGGCCGTCACGCCCAGCTCGCCGAGGTAGCCGGCCCGCTCGCCCACGCCGCGAAAGGTGCCGGGGTGATCGACGCCGTCTACCCCGTTGGCGGTGAAGCCCTTGGGATGCACCTCGTAGAGCACCAGGTCGGTGGCGGCGTGCCCGGCGAGCGTCTTCGACTGCCGCGAGGAGCGCCACACCGACTCCGCGGCGCTCCACTCAAACTCACTCTCCATCACGATGCTTTTGGCGCCTGCTCCCCACGTACACTCGTCGCGCTGCCGCTCGCCCGACCCCGCCGACCCGCGGCTCCAGTCGTGGTCTCGCGTGAGCGCCTTCGACCACGGGTCGGTGAGCAGCTTGTTGGGGTTGAACCGGTTGCCGAGCGCGTCCACGTCGGCGACAAAGCCGTCGTGCCGACCGCACACCCACTCGTTGTCGACCGGCCAGTTGGTTCCCCACGCCACAAATCCATAGAGCTGACCGCGCCCCACTCCCTCGACGTAGAGGTTGGAGACCTCGCCAAATCGGTCCATCGTGAATCGCTGGGTCGGCGCATCGTCGTCCGCGGCGTCGAAGAGCAGCAGGTCCACGCGGTCGGCCGCCGCCGCGTAGACGGCAAAGTTCACGCCGCGGTCCACGAGGGTCGGCCCCATCACCTCGAGCGCGGCCACCTCGTCGGCCGTCAGCGACGGCGCCACGGACTCGGTGTGGTAGAGCCGCGCGTATTCGCCGGCGGCGCAGCCGAGGAGCCCGAGCAGCAGCATGGGTCCGCTTAGCTCCCGCTCGGAGGAGGCGCACCTTCTTCGGAGCAGCCCAGAGCGCGGACTGCGGCCGGGTCGGTGCGAGCGGCGGCACGATGTTCGGGGGGCAAGAGCGCGAGGCCGCGGCAGGGGCCGGCAGGGGCGAGGAGGGCGCGCCCCGACTGGTAGATGTGGTCGATCGTGGCATCGTCGTCGGGCACGAGCACACACGCAAGACCCGGCGGGTCGCCGTGCCCGATCAACCGCACCCCCGCCGAGCCCACGGCCACCACAGTGGCATCCGCCTGCGGGCGATCAAGCAAGAGCGGCAGCGTGGGCCACGCCAGAAGGCCGGCCAATGGGCCGCGCGGCTCGGGGTCCGCGTGCCCCACCAGCGCGAGGCGCGCCGTGGACCACACGCGAAATTGGGCCGCTGCAGCGTCCAACTCAGCGAGAGAGGCAGAGGCCGGCAAGGCGAGGGTGGCACTGCGCCGCAGACGTAAACCCCAGGGCTCCGCGCCCGTCACGCACGGCCAGACGGGCAGGCGAGGTCGGTGGTGCCCGCGTTCGAAAAAGGTGCGCTCGATCTCTTCAGGGTCACCAGACACCGCGGCCAGCGTGGTGGTGAGTCCCATCCTGGTCTCGGGTACCAGCACCCGCGTGGCCGGGACGGCGATCGTGTCCAGGAGCCGTTCCAGCGGGGTGGTGCCGGCGTAGAGGCCCCCGAGGCCCGCCAGCGCGAAGTAGACCGTGCGTCCGGGCGTCCAGCGGGAGGGCCGCCCCTCGAACGCCATGCCGAGGAGCGCGCCGGGGAGGACGAAGAAGCCCGTCCAGGGCACCACGCGTACGAAGGTGGCCACGTCCGCATAGTCGGCGGAAGCTGCGGCTTCACGGGCGGCGAACAGCGCAGCAGTGGCGGCAGCCGCTCCAGCGGCGGAGGCGAGGAGCACGCCGAGCCCGGGCCCCGCCGCACGGCCGCCCAGCACGAGGTAGCCGACGGCCGCCGCCGCGAGCAGCGGCGCGGTGTCGGCGGTAGCCTGGGCGCAGTACGCGAGCAGGCTGTCCAGCACGTTGTGGGTTGCCACGACGGTGAGCTGCCACGTCGCCAGCTCCGTGGCCTGGTTGCGGGCGGCGATCGCGGGCGCGAGCAAGAGGAGCGCCATTGCGGTGTCGAGGGAGCGCGCCACTTGCGGGATGCGGCCCAGCCGATTCCAGATCACGCCGCCAGCCCCCACGATCACCGGCGTTCCCCAGCCGTAGGCCACCGAGGCGGGCGCACTCCACGACACCAGCCCCACCACGAGGAGGCTGCACAGGGCGGCCAGAACGACACGCGACATCGCGGGGGCAGGGGCCACGGCAGGCATCATGGCACGAATCAGGGAGCGGCTCGTCCCTCACACTGGCCGCCGTCGAAGTCCCACCCCACGCCGCAGCCCCAGCACGTCACCGAACCGTCCGAGGCGAGGCCGCAAGAGTGTCCCGTCCCGGCGCCCGCCATCGTCCACCCGAGGCTCTCGGGGGCGTTGCACTGGCCGAGGTCGGGGTCGCCCGCCAGCTCGCCGTTCCCACACCCCCAACAGGCGAGCCCGCCCGCGCCGCCCACCGCGCAGCCGTGCACCATCCCCGCCGCCACCGATGAATACACGCCGGCCGGCGGGCTCGTTTCGCCGAACGTGGCGCGGCCCCAACAATCCAGCGAGCCATCGGTCGTCACTCCGCACGTCAGCTGCGAGTTGGCGGCGATCTCCACGAACGTCTCACCGGTCGGGGCATCACATTGGCCGTTCGACGGCATGCTTGCGCCACACCCCCAGCACACGGCGGCGCCGTCGTCGCGCACCGCGCAGCTGTGCGATTCGCCTGCGCTCACGGCAGTGTAGGTGCCCTCCGGGGCGTCACACTGGCCGGCGTCGTGGCCCTCGCACCCCCAACAGGCGAGGGTCCCGTCCACCGCCAGTGCACAGCTGTGGTAGACGCCGGCGCTCACGGCCTGCCACAGCCCCGCTGGACTTTCACACTGGCCCACGTCGTTGCCTTCGCAGCCGAAACAGGCGATCGCGCCATCGCCGTCCAGCCCGCAAGTGTGCCACAGCCCGCCGTCCACCGAAGAGAAGCGCACCCCCTCGGGCGGTACGGCCTGGCCCGCGTGCGCGTACCCCCAGCAGTCGAGGCTGCCGTCGGAGAGCAGCACGCAGTTGTGGGTGGAGCCGACGGAGAGCGAGATGGGAACGGGGGTTTGGGGGGCGGTGTCGGTGTCGGAGTCGGCGGCGGAGTCGGCGGAGTCGGCGGAGTCGGCGGAGGTGTCCGTCGTGGCGGTGTCGCTCGCCGCAGGGGCGGCGGAGTCGGGCGCCGCGGCGCAGGCGAGGAGGGGGAGGAGGAGGCCGAGGAGGGGGAGCACGGATTGGAGTGTAGCTGAATTGCCGGGAGGCGACCGAAGTCGGGGGAGACGCCGCATCTGGGGGGACTTCTGTCGCGTAGGGCGACCATTGTCGGGGGAGATGCCCCACCTGGGGCGACTTTGGTCGCGTAGGGCGACCATTGTCGGGGGAGATGCCCCATCTGGGGCGACTTTGGTCGCCCCAGCGTCCGCCGCATCCGCGGCGGCGCCTGCGGTCAGTCCTCCGCCTCCGCGTCGTCCGCCGCATCCGCGGCGGCCCCTCCGCCCCCCGCGGCTTCGCGCACGAGCTTCAGCAGCCGCAAGGCCGCCCGCTTCGCGGGCGGCCCGGCGCCGCGCGCATCGCGCGCCGCGGCGCGGAGCGCCTGCCGGTCGCCGCCCGGATGGGCGGCGAGGAAGCTCGTGAGGACGGCGTCGTCGCCGGCCACAATGCGATCGCGCCAGGAGTCGGCCGCGCGCGCCGCGAGAGCGGCGGCGCCGCCGCCTTCGAGCACCGCGTGCAGCACATCCATGTCGGCGTGGGCGAGCAGGAGCTTGGCGCGCATCAGCGACCGCCGCCGCTCGGGCTTCAGCGCGGCGTTGGCGAGGTTTTCGAACTGCGCCAGAGCCTCTTCGTCGAGCGGGAGCGCCCGCCGCTCGGCCGGGGGAAGCTTGGCGATGCGGTTGGCCAGCGCCTTGAGGGCTTCCATGTCGTCCCGGTGGTCCCAGCGGGCCACACGGTCGGAGGTGAGCGTCTCTTCTTGGAGCCGCCCGCCCTCCTCCACCACATGAAAGGGTCTACGTGCCATGGAGCGGCGCGTATCCCGCCGGCGCACCCGTCAACCTGCGACAGGCTTCCGCGAGAGCGCCGCACTCCAGTCCACCCGCCCGGTGAGCTGCATCAGCGCGAAGAGCGTGCCGATGCCCAGCACCGTGATCGTGAGGCCGGTCGTGCCCTCGCGGAAGTGAGCCACACCGAACCCCACTTGGTAGAGGAGCTGGGCCAACCCCGCTTCCACGAAGGCGAAGCGTGCTCCCACGACCAGCCGCAGGTACGACACCACCAGCAACACGCTCACGGCTGCCGAGAGCGCAAAGGCCCCCTCGACCGGGAGCAGGTCGGCGGTGTAGGCGAACAGCAGATTGAAGGAGAAGAACGCACCGGCGAGAAACAGGTAGTTCACAGGATGTACGTGGGTGCCGCGCAACAGGCCGAGGGCGTAAATCCACAAGAAGAACAGGCCCAAAGAGAGCGGCGCCGACACGCTCAACGACGTGGCAAGCTCCCCCGGCTGGATGTGCGTGGGAAGGATCATGCCGAGCGGAAAGCCGGTGACCGCGCGCGTGAAGGTCCACTCCAGGTTCCAGCCGCCCGGCTGCTCCGTCTTCTTGGTGGGCGAAAGGCCGGGAACGGGGAAGTCCACCTCCTCAAAGTCGGTCGTCATGCGGAGCGCGAAGTTCTCGATCTGGCCCACCCCCGACGAGGGCTGGTAGCTCCACGAGTCGGCGCCGCGGGAAACGTACCGCACCGCCAAGGCGACGGTCTGGCCCTGCACCACGGGCACGCTGTGGGTCACGACGCCCTCGACGGGATGGCCGGCTGCCCCCAAGTCTACGCCGTCTACCATCACCACGAAGTCGTCGTAGAGCGCGTTGCGGTCGGGGAGAGTGAAGGCGAGCTCCAGCCACCGCGCCTCGGGGTCGGTGTGCGTGTAGCTCCACGCCCCCGCGAACTTCACGTCGTAGAGCGGAAACCAGAGCAGGCCCCGGCGGCGTTCGTCGAGCTTCAAGTCGACATCGATCTCGCTGGAGGCGGGTTCCACCCTGCGCTCGCGCGACTCTTGCTTCCGCTCCACCCGCGTGCTCACCACCTGGCCGAGGCTGTTGGTGATGTCGTGGGTGGTGACGACCTCTTCGTACCACCGGAGGGTCAGCGCCGGCGCCGCCTGCGTCTGCGAGCTCCCCCACAGCTCGCCCACGTCGGAACGAAGGGTGAGGGACGACTCGCTGCTGCGGCTGTCGGTCACCCCCGCGAGGATGAGCCAGCCAACGGCAGTGATGGAAAAGACGACGAAGATTCCGAAAGCACGAAGAACTGGATGCACGGGTACTCCCTGGGGTGCATCCCGAATCTACGGGGCACGGGTGCACGGCAGGCGCACGCCGCGTGGCTGCATTGCGGCAGGCCTGTGCAAGACCCGTGCAGGGCGATCAGGTCGCGGGGGTCGTTCTGCGCCGCCCGATCAGGCCGAGGAGGATGGGCAGCAGCAGTCCCGCCGGGGGGGCCGCCGCCTGGGCCGCGCACCCACAGCTGCCGGCGTTCACCGCGCCGGTGTCGGCCGCGGGCTCGGGGCAGTCTTCAAAGTAGGCTTCATCGGTGTCGTCGCAGTCGCTGGCGAGGGTGTAGCCGTCCTGATCTTGGTCGTCGTCGTTGCCGTCGCAGTTCTGATCGGCGCCGTCGTACCACACCTCTACGGAGCCGCTGTGTACGGCGGGGTCGGCGTCGTCGCAGTCCAAGCCGCCGCCCGCCGCGCCCGCTTCGCCGTCGCCGTCTCGATCCAGATCGTCGTCGCCCGCGCAGTCCGCGTCCACGCCGTCGTAGGGCGGGTCCTCCGCCCCCGGGAGCACGGTGGGGTCGGCGTCGTCGCAGTCCAAGCCGCCACAGGCCGTCGCCGCTTCGCCGTCGCCGTCTACGTCGCAGCACGCCGTTTCCAGCTCGGTGAACAGGGTGAGCGCCGCTCCATCGGCGGTGTCGCCGAGCGCAAACACCAAGGTGGTGGCTACCGAGCGGCCGGGAGCCAGCGACGCATCCGGCCACCACAATGCGCCGAGCGCGGCGTCGGCCAAGGCGCCGTCACCGTCCACGAGCGTCCCGTCGGGGTCGACCGACGACTGCCAGTCCGACCATCCCCCCAGCTCCAGCTCGCCCAGAACGCACCCTCCCACACCGAGGGCGTAGCCGAGCGTCGGCGCAACGGCCTCGGTGTAGTCGGGGAGTCCGTCCCCATCGAGGTCGCGCACGTCCATGGCCGTTTCGTAGCCGCCGGTGGCCACGAACTCGGGGTCGGGGTCCATCCCGTACAGGAGGCGGAACAGTTCGACCTCGCGGTCGCTGTGGTTCGCCACCTGAAAGGTCACGGTCACGGCGCTACCGGCCTCGGCGAAGGTCTCGGTCTTCACGATGGAGAGCTCGGGCGTCGCGTAGGTCCAGCGCATGCCGAGGCGACCGTCGGCGTCGATCTCTTCGCTGTCGAGCACGAAGGCGGTCGTCCCGCCTGCGGAGCTCGCAAAGAGGCCGCGCGGCTCGCCGTCCGCCGTGTACTCCACGCTCCAGATCTGCCAGGCGGTGCCTGCGTAGAGCCACTCCACCCACTCCCCCTCGTGCAGCGCCTGAAGGCCCGCTCCGACGGCAGGGTCGTTGAGCGTGCCGCGGTCGTTCCAGCTCAGGGAGAGCGCCTGCCCCGTCAGGGTGGTGGCGGTTGCGAGGGAGAGGAGAAGGAGAACCACGTGCGCTCCGGTTGCGAGGAGTGAAGGGTACCACGCTGGAACCGACCCCCAACCCAGATGAGCCCCGACGCGAAGAGCGCGAGGAACAAGACCGGCGGCCAGTCCCCGCGCGCCGCCGAGACGAACGCCGCCAGAACGTGGGGCGCCGCGAGTCCCAACTCCAAAATGCCGAGTGATGCGCTGCCCTGACCGTAGCTGGGCCGGGCAGCCCCGCCGTGCTTCGGGGTTCGTGCGAAGGGCGCCTGCGCTCCCATCAGGCCGGCGAGGGTGGCGCGCGCTTGCGAAGGCACGAGGCCCAGAGCCAGAATCATCGCGGCGGGAGCAGCACGCAGACTGCCCCCCGCCACCGTGTAGAACCACAGGTTTGGCAACGTGCACACCAGGCCGGCGAGCACGGGCATCCACACGCCGATGGGCCCCGACCGCACCAGCACCATCCACGGCAGGAGCACCGCCAGCCCGAAGGCGGGAAACCAGGCCAGATTGGCGCCGAGGTGGGCGAGCGCCTCGGCCCGTACCGCAAGGGGGGCGCGGGCCCGGAGCACACGCAGGCCCAGCTTTCGGAACGTCTGCATCGATCCCATCGCCCACCGCCGCTGTTGCACCTGAAAGGCCTCCACCGTCGAAGGAACTTCGCCAGGCACCACCACCTCGCCCGCATAGACGAACCGCCACCCGGCCAGCTGCGCGCGGTACGAAAGGTCGAGGTCCTCGGTCAGGGTGTCGCCCTGCCAGCCGCCCGCGTCGAGGATGCAGCGGCGGCGCCAAACCCCCGCGGTGCCGTTGAAGTTGAACCAGCAGCCGAGCGCGGCGCGGGCTGCGTGATCGACCCCAAAGTGCCCGTCCAGCAGCGTGGCCTGCGTGCGCGTGAGCACCGACTCCCCGGCGTTCAGGTGGCCCCAGCGCGCCTGCACCATGCCCACACCGGGGTCTTGGAAGTGCGGCACCAAGCGGTGCAGGAAATCCGGCCGCGGCACGAAATCGGCGTCGAAGATGGCGACCAGCTCCCCACTCGCCGCCTCGAGCCCAGCGGCCAGAGCGCCCGCCTTGAACCCCTCACGGTGCGCACGCCGCAACACCGACACCCGGATGCCGCGCGAGCGGACCTCGTTCACCGCCTGATCAACCGCCACCGAGGTGTCGTCGTCGGAGTCGTCGAGCACCTGGATTTCGAAGAGATGCCGAGGCCAATCCAGCGCCGCACAGGCGTGGGTCACCCGGGCCGCGACGTCTCGTTCGTTGTAGAGGGGGAGCTGGACGGTGACGGACGGGGCGCGATCGGCGAGACCGGCCGCGGGCGCAGGCGCTGCTCGCTCGGTACCGGAGCCCAACGCGGCCAAGAGACGCGCCCGGTGCAGGCCGTGCGCGCCCGCGAGGCCAAGGAGCAGGAGGCTGGCCGCGTCGAGGCACGCCGAGGCGTTCATCCCCGTCGTTCTAACTCCGCCGAGGGCCCCTCGAGGTCCGTTGCCGCATGGCGCGCGCATGAGTACCTTGTGGCCGTGAGCGGTGACAGCGAGTCCTCCGGGGGTCAGAAGCGAGCCGCGGCGCTCCTTGGCCGCTTCGTCCGAGGGATCAGCGGCCCGCTGGAGCGTTTCCTCGCGATCGAGGCCGCGAGCGGCGTTCTGTTGTTCGCCGCCGCGGTTTCGGCGCTCGTGTGGGCCAACTCACCATGGGCGGCCGCCTACGAACAGCTCTGGCGCACGCCACTGGGCAGCGGCGAAACCGCGCACAGCCTTGAATGGTTGGTGAACGACCCTCTCATGGGGGTTTTCTTCTTCGTGGTGGGGCTGGAGCTGCGCCGCGAAGTGCAACACGGCGAACTCTCCGACCTGCCGCGGGCGGCCATCCCCCTCGCGGCGGCGCTCGGCGGAATGCTCCTGCCAGCGGCATTGTACCTCCTGCTCGCCGGCGATCCCGGCTCCCGTTCAGGCTGGGGAGTCCCCATGGCCACGGACATCGCCTTCGCGCTTGCCGTACTCGCCCTGCTCGGCCGCCGGGTTCCGCCCGCGCTGCGGGTGTTGCTCCTCGCGCTCGCGGTGCTCGATGACCTCGGCGCCATCGTCGTGATCGCGGTGTTCTACCCCGGGGCGGATCTGGGCTTCGCGGGCGTCCACCCCGCGATCGCGGGGGTGGCGCTCGGACTGCTCACGCCCGTGGCGGTGGCCGACCGGCTCATTCCGAAGCTCCACCCGTGGGTGGCCTACGGCATTCTGCCGCTGTTCGCGTTCGCCAACGCCGGGGTCGCCCTCTCGGCGGGCTCGGAGGGTACAGGCAGCGCGTCCGTGTTCACCGGCATCGTGGTGGGGCTCGTCGTCGGGAAGCCGCTGGGAATCCTCGCCGCCTCATGGCTCACGCTGCGTACCGGGCTCGGTGCCTTGCCGCCCGGTCTGGGCGTTCGGCACCTCGTGGTGCTCGGCCTTGTGGCGGGCGTCGGGTTCACCATGGCGCTTTTCGTGGCGCAGCTCGCGTTCGCGGATGCGGCCTTGCTCGCCTCCGCCAAGCTGGCCGTGCTCGCGGGGAGCGGCGTGGCCGCGGGGCTCGCGCTGCTCGCCGGCGCCCTGCTCCTCCCCTACCCCAAGAGCCAGAGCAGTGACACCGGATCGGCGGTCCAGCCCGACAGGTAGGTGGTGACGTTGGCGCCGCGCCCCGCGAGGCGGTCGGGCCGCGCTGGGGCCCACGCGGGCGGGTACAGCAGCCCGCTCCGCCCGTCGCCGACCCGCGAGAGCGGGGCGCCCGACGAGGGAACGTCCCAGCGCTCCCCGAGCGCCACCCAGCTTCGCGCCGAGAGGGTGGTGGCACTCTCGCGGGCGCGCCGATGCGCCGCCATCGGCTCCAGCGCCCGCCGCACCGCGGCGGGCGCGGAGAGGTCGCGGGCTACGTCACCGACGGCCACGCGCCCCGCGACGGCGCGGGTGGGGGAGAAGCTGTCGTACAGCCGGCGCGAGAGCAGGCCGGAACGCCCGTCGAGTACGAGGTCGCCGCCCCGCAGGTCCATTCGACGCGCGAGGAGATTCCAGCCGCCGCCCCGCTCGCCGGGCTCGTGGGCGAACGCCCACTCCGAGCCGAGCAGGCTGCATCCGCCTTCGGCACGCGCCACGAAGGAGCAGCGGGTCGCGCTGGAGCGGCTGTGCCGGTACATCCTGCGCCCGCCCTTGGCGGTGAAGCGGCTGGAGCGGCTGCCGGATGGGCGGGTGCGCGTCGGCATGAAGCGCATCTGGAGCGACGGCACCGGCGCGGTGGAGTTCACGGTTTT
>CANKOI010000062.1 GCA_947484175.1 Deltaproteobacteria bacterium | reverse complement strand
GGGCCACTACGTCGGGCGGCCACTCGGAGCGGGTTCGGTCGCGGAGCGCCTCCGAAATCCAGCGACTCAGGGAAAGGCCGGCCGCATTCGCCGCGGCCCGCGTGCGGGCCTCGGTTTCTTCGTCGATGTAGATGGTCACCTGTGCCACGAGCGCTCCACGTATAGGTGCAAGTATACGCGCGCACCGCGGTTGGGCAAGGGGCGTCAGGCACGGACGCGTAGTCGCTCCTACCGTGAGGCCACCGGAGTGTCGCTCACCCATGCAGCCCACAGATCGATGCCTCGACGGCGGCCGAGCGACGCCAGCGTCCACCGCGATCACCACGCGCCCGCCGGCAGCGTCCACGGCTTCCACCATCAGGTCGGTGTAGCTCGGACGGCCGGCGCCCGGGACCGAGGTGGGGCACTCCGCAATCGCCCGGTCCAGCACGAGCGGTCCGAACGGCCCCGAAGCGAGAACGGCGGCAACGGCAGGCGGAAGCCCGTCGGCGTGCTGCCACGAACGAGCCAACTCCATCGCCGAGTAGCCCGCCTTCCAATGGATTGCTGGATGCAGGGCCTGCCAGTCCGCGAGCGTGGCGAGCTCGCGGCCGTCGTGACTCCGGAAGTGCGTCCGTGTCGATGCCTCGACGGCAGCGACGACCTTGCCTGCTCCGAGTCCGGCGCGGCGGTTCGCCGCCTCCGTCCGAAGCCACCAGTGCTTGAGGTCCTCGATGGAGTGCGGCTCCTCGACGAGCACGGGCGCGCCCGCCCGCTTGGGTTCACGCCCGATGCCGGCCAGAGTACGAGAGCGGTCGAGCGTGGGCTTCTCCGTGGGCGATCCAAAGTGGCGCACCGCTAGGGAGTCGCCTCGGGAGGTCACCAGCACGTACGAGTCCGAATGGAGCGAGGGAACGAACATCAGTCTGTATTCGTAGCTCATGGCCCGCCTGCCGCCCTCGGCCCCCGGTCGCCGACCTCGTACCAGAAGTTGCGCTGCTCCCGGAGCATCGACTCCCCGACGGCCTGCGATCGCAGGCCGCGCTGAAGCCGGATTGCGCGCACCAACTCCGGCGCAGCCGGCCGCAGGCGGAGGCGTTGCACCGCCCTCAGGGTGAGGCCGAGCGCTTCGGCAACCTCGCTGGTTGCGAAGCCGGCGGCGGCCGCGGACTCCGCGAGCAGCGGCAGCGCCACGCTCTCGAGCTCCTCGCACCCCCATTCCCGCCAGAGGTCGCGCCGGCGCAGGCGCGGCGCGATGGCCCGAACTCGCTCGACCAGCCACGGCGCCGCGATCCGCAGGCCCAGCAGATCTGGGAGCGACGTTCCCTCCCGCCACGGGTCGAGGCCTGCGCCATGGTGCACATCCTGGCTGTGGACGTAGCTGATCAGGCGCTGGGCGTGGCGACCCTCCTCGATCGGGAACAGGGAGGGCGCGGCGATCCGCACCTCCAGCGCCGCTCCGAGGGCCAGCCGGGCGTCGTGGATGAGGCGGCCGCTCTCGTTGGGAAGCGTCGTGAACGCGCCGTGGGCGTGGGTGTCGCCGAGGCCGAAGCTGTACAGCCCGTGCCGCTCTCCGATCTGGCACATCGCAGAGGCGAAGGCGCGTTGCCGATTCGGCGTCGTCGCCAGCACTCGCTGGTTTTCGGCGCGGAACACGAGGTGGGAGCCAACGGGCATGGGCGGACGGCGTGTACACCCGGTTGGGAGTCGTCAAGTGGCGCGCCCATGCGTTCTGGGCGACCGAAGTCGCAGGGTGGCGTCACCCATCGACTTCGGTCGCTCCGCCTCCCGGCTCCCGGCTCGCGTTCCCCGGCTCCCGGCCCCCGGCTCACCCCCGCCGCGAACCGCGTTCCGCTGGCCTCACAACCACCCCCGCACCCACCCGTACAGCGGCCGCAGGGCGGGGTGGTACCAAGTGTCGCTGGTGTAGAGCAAGAAGAGCACCCGTAAGATCACCAGTCCTCCGCCGAGGCCGACCACCCCTACGAGCACGCCGCCGTCGAGGCGCCCGAGCCGCAGGGGGTTCCGCACGGCGCGGGGGCTGGTGGGGTCGAAGCCGCGGGAGTCGAGCGATTCGGCGAGGGCGCGGGCGCGCCGAAGCGACCGCGCCAGCACGGGCGAGAGGAGCGCCGCTTCGAGGAGCACCCAGCTCCACGGCGGGCGGCGCCACGCGGCGCGTCCGCGCCGCGCCCGCGCCGCCCGCACCGCCGCCCACTCGGAGGCCACATCGGGCACGAAGCGGAGCGCCGTGACCACGAGGAAGCTGAGCCCGAAGGGCACACGAAGCGCACGCAGCGCCGAGAAGAGGCGCTCAGGCGGCGTGCTCGCCGCCAGCGCGAAGCCGCTGAGCGTCATCGCCAGGAAGCGCAGCGACTGCGTGAGCCCGTGAACCACGCCCTCCCGCCACAACGCGAGCGGCCCGATACGCACGAGCAGCACGCGCGGTTCGCCCCCGTAGAACATCCCTTGCGCCAGCACCGTGCTCCACACGATCCCGAGGAGCGCCAGCGCCGCGGCGACCGACTGCCGGCGTGAAGGACCGAACGCCGCAAAGACCGCGCCGGTGCAGAGCACGAGCCCCCCCAGAAGGCGCGGCGAGTCGAGGCAGATCGCGGCGAGACCGACGAAGCCGACGAGCGCGAGGCGGGTTCGCGGGTCGAGGCCGCACCCGCGCCCGCCGCCCTGCGGGCGGCTCGCGCCTCCTCCTCCGCCCTCGCTCCCCTCGCTCCCCTCGCTCACGCCGCCGCCGCTCCGCGCCGCGGCGGCGAACGCCGCCGCCGAGAGCCCGCGCGCCCGCAGCGCTGCCGCCACGGCGCTCGGCGAGCCGAACGGCACGCCGAGCGCGCGGCAGCCCGCGAAGAGCGGTGGCAGCGGCAACAGCCCCGCGTCGGCGGCGGCGGCGAGCGCCGCCGCAGGCTCCCCGTCGTACACCACGCGCCCTTCGTGAAGCACCACCACGCGGGTAGCGTGGCGGTGCGCCAGCGCGAGGTCGTGGGTGGCGAAGATCAACGCGCCGCGGGCCATCGTGGCCCCTACCGCCGCCATCAAACGCTCCACCTGATCGTGATCTTGACCAGCGGTGGGTTCGTCGAGGAGGAATACAGCGGGCTCGGCGGCGAGGGCGGCGGCCACTGCTACGCGGGCGCGCTGGCCGCGCGAGAGGGCCTGCGGCGCCTGCGCGACTAGGTCCTCGAGCGAGAAGGCCGCCGCGAGATCGGCCACGCGACGGTTCACCTCGCCGAGCCCCAGCTCGACGGGCGCGTGCGCGAGCTCGTCTTCCACGCTGGAACAGAAGAGGCCGAGGTCGGGGTTGGGCGGCACGGCGACGAGCCGCCCTGCGAGCGTCACGTCGGCGTCGTGCTCCCCGGCGAGCGCTTGCAGGAGCGTGGACTTGCCCGCCCCGTTCGGCCCCACCACCGCCACGCGTTCCCCCGCCCCTACCGCGAGCGACACCCCGAGCACGCCCTCCCCCTCCCCGAACACCACCCGCACCGAACGCGCCTCCACCAACGCTGCTCCGGCAGCCCCTCCGGCTCCCGCGGTCGCAACAGCTCCCCCCGCCGCAGCAACCCCCGCCCCAGCCGCCTCCACCGCGAGGTGCGCCGGCATCGAGAGCCCCAGCCGACTTAGCAGCGCCACCTCGATCGCCGCGGGGGCTGCGTCGGCCACGAGCCGGCCCGCCTCCATCACCCACACGCGGTCGGCGGCGCGCCACAGCGGTTCGAGGCGGTGCTCCACGACCAGCACGGCGGTGCCGGCGTCGGCGAGGGCGCGCAGCCGTGCGACGAGCGCGGCGGCGCTGGCCGGATCGAGGTGGGCGAGGGGTTCGTCGGCTAGGAGCAGCCCCGCGCCCGCGGAGAGCGCCGCGGCCACGGAGAGCCGCTGCCGCTGCCCCGACGACAGCGCCATCACCGGCCTCTCCGCGCCCCCCGGCAGCCGGAGGGCCGCCGTCAGCGCCTCGACCTGTGCGCTCACCGCGGCGGCCTCGAGACCCGCGGACTCTGCGGCGAACGCGATCTCGTCTCCCACCGTGCCTGCAATTCGCTGATCGTCCGGGTCCTGCCCCACCAACGCCACCCGCCGCACCCGAGCTGCCGGTTCGAGCTGGGCGGGGTCTGCTCCCGCGACCTCCACCTTCCCCGCGAACGACCCACGCCCATGACGCTGCAACAGCCCGGCCGCCACCCGCAGCAGCGTGGATTTGCCGCAGCCGGTGGGCCCTGTGAGCACCACCAGTTGGCCCGCCGCTAGCTCCACGGTGACCCCGGCGACCGCCTCTCTCACGGCGGTGGGGTGCTGATAGCGCACGTCGTGGAGGCGCAGCATCAGTCCTCCACGCGGCGAAGCTGCTGCGCGACCCGGTCGGCCACCCCCGAGGCCACGATCACGTACGAGAAGCCGGGCCCGAGCAGCATCATCGCCACGTACCAGTCCGCGAAGTAGAGCCGAAACAGCGCCGCGTGCAGCACCAGCGAGGCCGCGGTGCCCGCCAGCGAGCCCACCGACAAGCCCGCGGCGAGGCGCACCACCCGTTTCCAGCGCGGGTCACCGCGCCAGGCCCCGCCGCGGGTGAGTCCGGCGAGCCACAGGCCCCCTTCGAGCGTGGCCACGCGGCAGCTCACGAAGGCGATGTCGAGCGGCGAGAGCGAGCCCGTGGCCACGCCGCGCAACAGCCACGCCACTAAGACCATCAGCGTGGCCGCGCCGGGGCGAGGCAGGAGCGTCACGAGCGTGCCGACGAGCACGGCCTGCAGCGCATCGTCCACAAAGCCCGTCACCATCGCGGCGAACGGTCCGGCGGCTGCGGCGAGCCCGAGGCCGAGGAGCAGCCCGACGGTGCCCGCCACGAACGACAGCGACGCAAACAACGAGAGCGTGACGAGCGCGGCGGTATCAAACTCGCGGAGCCACGCACGGGTGCGCGTGAGGACGAGCACGAAGCCGGCGAGGGACGCAGTCAGCGTGACCGCGAGACCGGCCGCCACGACTGAGCTGCTCCGCGACACCGGCAGCGGCGTGTCGAGTCGCTGGAGCGGGGCCTCCCGGCCGATCGTGAGCACCTCTACCACTTGGGTGAACGGCCCGGGGCCGAGGGTGTCTTCGTCGATGAACAGCGGCAGCGACGCGACCATCGCGCCCCGAGCGGGCACACGAACCAGCACGGAGGTGTTGCCGGTGCCGTCGTCGGCGGCACGCAGCCGGGGGCGGAAGGCGCGGTCGGGTTCGCCGTCGCCGCCCACCACGCGCGCCCGCACCACCACGTCGAGCGGCTCCTCGCCGCGATTCTCCAGCGGCACCGCCATCCACGCCCACGGCAGCCAGGTGTCGCGGGCGCGCACTCCGAGCGCCGAGCGCTCCATCACCGAGCGCCACCACGCCGAAGGCAGGCTCACGCGGCCCGCTTCGCGGACGAGGTCGGCGTCGCCGTTCTCGAGCGCCGGGAAGCGCACCGGGCCGAGGCTCAGCCGCGACCGGGCCTCGGCTTCGGTGAGCACGTTCACGTCGATGCGGGCGCGCAGCAGGGGGCCGGCCTCCGACTGCACCGTCAACTCGAGGTCGTCGTGAACGGTGAAGCTCAACAGCGCGGTGCTGCCCGCCGCTACGCGGCCGATGGAGACCCCATCCGCGAGGACGTCCACCGCGGCGCCACGCGGTGCGCGTACGCGCACCGCGGCTGGCGCCGCGGCCTCGGGCAGGAGCGTGAGCGGCAGCGTGGCTCCCTCCGCGAGCGGTCGGCTCTCCGCGCCGACCGGCGCGGAGAGCGAGACCGCGAGCGCATCGCCGTCGCCTATCTCCACGCGTGTTTCGGCCTCGCGGAGGTCGGCGCGGGCTCGCACCGTGAGGGCGCCCGAGAGGCCGGGCGGCAGCGCCAACGTGAGCGTGCGGCTCCCTTCCACCGCCGCCCCCCGCACCACCGGCACGCCGGCTTCGTCCACCACCGTGACCTGCCCGCCCTCCGCGTCGAGGTGGACGGTGAGCGCGGTGCCATCGGAGGTCGCCTCAACCCGGAGGGGGCCGGGCGCGGCGCAACCGTGAAGGAGGACGAGGAGGGTGAGCATCGTTAGCGGAAGAGGCTCACCGCATAGCGCCCGGCCACGGCGCCGTCGCCGGACTTGAACGGCACCTCGGTGAGCGCGATGACGCCTTGCGAGGAGACGGCGTGCAAGAAGAACACCGGGCTCTCGGTGGCGCAGGTGCTCAGTAGGCGTGCGTCGCCGGGGCGCGGCTCGCCGCCAAGGTCGAATACGAGCGCGCCGAACAGGTCACGTCGGGTGTCGCTCTGCCGCTCGCCGGCCCCCACGATCAGGGTACGGTCGTCGGGTGCGAGCGTGAGGCCCTGCACATCCCAGTCGCCGCGGAAGCTCCACCGCGGCGCGCCGTCGAGGCCCACCACCGAGACGGTGTTTGAGGCGGGGTGCAGCGCGGGCGGGCGCAGGTCGGGCGCGGCGGCCCCCCACGGGATGTTCGTGCCGGAGGTGAGGAACACCGCGCTGTCGTGGTGCAGGAAGGCGTGGCCCACGCTGGCCGCGATGGGAACGGTGCCGGCGAGGATCGGCGAGCCCCCGGCGAGGGTGGTGCGAACCTCCCCGGCGAGGTTGCCGAGCACCACGCGACCGTCGCCGAGGCCGAGCAGCACGGTGTCGTCGGCCGCGCTGACGTCCTGCGCCTGCCACAGGTAGGTGTCGTCGTACCACGGCGAGAGCGGCGGGACTTCGATCGCGGACACCGGCGCCAGCGTGGTGAGGTCGAGCACTTGCAGCCCGCCGATGGGCAGGTCGGTCGGGGGCGGCCCGGAAGCAGTGCGGTTCACGGGGATGGCGAGGAGGTTGCCCGCTTCGTCGAGCGCGGGGTGCAGCAACGTGGTGTCGGCGGGTGCGGCGGGCCACTCGGCCTTCACGGTGCCGTCGGGGCTGAGACGAAGCAGTTGCGAGCGGTTCTGGCGCTGGCCGTCCTCGCCCGCCCACCCGTGAGCCGCGCTCACGAGCAGGTCGCCTCCCTGCAACACTTCGAGGCCGTACGCGGCGGGGAGCGAGTAGATTCCGTAGAGATCGTCGCCGGCAGGGAGCACGGAGGTGCCCACACGATCGGCGAGGCGGAGGCTCCAACGGTCGGCGAGGGTGAGGGGATCAAGCGCGTGGAGCGTCGCGTCTGGCGATTGTTCGCCGGCGTAGAGCGTGCCGCCGTCGGGCGCCCACGCCACCCGGCGCACCATCGACTCGGCGAGCGACCGCCGCACGGAGACGGTACCCGTGGCGACCTCGATCACCAGCACCTCGCCGCGGAACGAACCCACGGCGAGCCAGGCCCCATCGGGCGAGAACGCCACGTCGGTGTCGGGGGCGGGGCCGCCCGCCGCGGCTACGCGGGCGGCGTCGCCGAGATCTACGCTGGCGAAGCGTACACACTCGGCGAGGCGGGGCGCCAGCTCGGGGCTGCCCGCGACGGGCTGGCCGGGCGTCCACGCGGTGGGCGCAAAGTGGAAGGCGCCGAGGGGCTCGCCGACCGCGCCTTTTCCCGCGGTGAGCACGCCCCCACGCACGAAATGCACCTCGGCGGGTGCCGCGGGCACATCGGGCGAGCAGGCGGCGAAGGCCAGACCTGCCCCGGAAACGGTGAGGAAGCGGATCGCCTGCGGACGCTCCGCACGGGCTGGGCGGTGGGTGGCGCCCTTCACAACTCTTCCCAAGGAGGATTGTGCCAGTCGATGCCCGTGAAAGCATCGCAGGTGGCGTTCTCGTCGGCAAAGGCGGCCTCCCGCTCCTCGCAGGTTTCGTCCGTGGCGCCGATTTCGTCGGCGTCGCGTTCGAGCTGCTTCATCTCCCAGGCCCACGTGGTGCAGGCGTCGAGAAAGTCGGCTTCGTCGGTGTAGGCAGCGGCTTCCCAGTCGGCACCCCAGTCGCGGAGGCAGCCGCCATACAGGCTGGCAGCCGCCTCACACATGGGGGTGCAGACGTCGGGCTCGGCGCAGGCACCGGCGAGGAGGAGCGGGAGGATCACGCCGCAAGCCTACCGGAACGCGATCGCGTACGGCGCGAACGTGGTGTTCTGGTGCCACACCTGCGAGTCGGCCACGCAAGCCACGGCATCCACCGTGATGATGCCGCCCTGGCTCTCGGGGTCTGCCCAGCTCTGGCGTGCGGCGAACCACACGTTGTCGCCATCGCCGGTGGCCATGTCGTTGATGTAGCTGGTCGTGCTGAACAGCTTGGTGGTGGCGCCGGTCTCGGGATTGAAACACCAGGCCGTGTACTGGCTCGACTCGTTGGAGGTGAGCAGCACGCCGTGGGTGCCATCGACCATGGCCACGGCGTCGATGTTTTCGCCGACGGTGGCCTCCGTAACGATGGGGGTGAGTGCGCCGCTGCCCACGCTCAGGCTCGACACCCCGCCGTCGAGGGCGAGGCTGTAGTCGGCGTTGTAGTACACGCCGGTGCGCACGAGCAGGTCCGGCCGGCCGGGCCAGGCGGTGATCGACGGGTTGGGAGACACATCCCAGGTGCTCCCGAGCGCGCCGGTGGCGCAGTCGATCTCGGCCACTACGCCGCCATTCGCCACCCAGCCGTTGTTCTGGTCGAGCTGCTGGAGCGCCACGTAGAGCACTCCCGGCCCTTCCACGAGCTCGGCCATCTCGGGGATGCCGTCGCTGTCCGCGTGCCCGGCGAGGTCGACCACGCCGGAGAGCAGCCAGGTGGTGGGGTCGTAGACGCTCACGTCGGTCTTGCCGTAGCGGGTCACGTACACCTTGCCGCCGCACTCGCGCACGTCTTGCGGATTGGCGCCGTCGCCGACGCTGAACTCATCGGCGGGGGCGCTCAGGTCGCCGTCCTTGTACACCTGCACAAAGTCGTAGCCGTAGCGGCCCAGCAGGTACACGTTGCCCTTGTCGGCCACGATGCCGTTGTCGGTCGGCACCGTGATGATGCTGTCGGTGACCGCCCAGGTTTCGAGGTTCACCGTGGCCAGCACGCCGCCGCTGTAGTCGTCGGCCACCGTCGTAACGATGCCCATGGTGTTTTCGATGGGCGGGGGGGTGTCGCTGGTGTCGCCCGTGTCGTCGGTGTCGACCGTGCCGGTGTCGGTGTCGGTCGCGCCGGTTTCGGCGGCGGTGTCGGTGTCGCCGGTGCCGGTGTCGACAACGGGGGGGCAGGCGAGGAGGAGGCTGAGGGAGAGCATGACGGTGTCCTGAGTTGAGGGTGGGTTGAGGGTCAGAGCTCCCAGCTTGCGCTGAAGAGCAGGGTTCGTCCCGGCAAGGGATAGCCGGCGAAATCGGTGATGGCGGCGACGCTGCGGGCGTCGTCGTCGGGGTCGGCGGGGTTGCGGGGCACCACCTCGGTGATGGTGTCGCCCAAGTTGAGCGCGCTCAGTTCGAGCGTGGGCCAGCGCTCTCCGGGCCGCGACCGGAGGAAGGCGCCGTGGAGCGACCGCGGCGCGCTGAGGTAGAGGTTGCCGGCGTCCCAGTAGTTGGGGGCCGTGTAGCTGAAGGTGTAGCCCACGCGGAGGAGGGCTCTCCAGTGGATCGAGAGGCTCTGCCAGAGCGCCAACGACGGCGTGCGGGGCAGCTCGTTGTTGGCGAACGCGGAGCCCTCGGTGAGGTTGCGGCTGAGCTGCCACGTGAGCGCGCTGTCGCTGTCCACGAGATCGAACGCCGACACCGTGGCGCTCGCCTCCACCCCCTGCACCCAGGTGCGGCCGAAGTTCACGGGCGTCATCGACTTCTGACTGTTCTGCACCCACACGATGCGGTCCTCGCTGAGGAGCCAGAACGCGCTCACGTCGCCGGCCACACGAACCGGCCAAGAGCGCGGCCCTTCGGCGCGCACGCCCACGTCGAACTGCCAGCCTCGCTCGGGGAGCAACTGGCTGTTGCCCTCGAGCGTGCCGTGGGTGCCGAAGAGCTCGACGAGGTCGGGGGGCCGCAGGTAGCTGCCGGCGTTGCCCTTCAGGGCGAGCCAGGGGAGGGGGCGCACGAGCACGCCGAGGCGGGGGTCGGCCGTGCCGAAGAAGGGGACGTCGTTAGGGTCGGTGGCCGTTTGGCTGTCTCCGGTCTCGCCCAGCGAGCGGTTGTCGAGGCCGCTGAGGTGCAGCACGGGGGAGAGCGTGATGCGGTCGGACCAGAACCGGAGGTCGGCGCCCAGCGCCACGCTGCCGGCGAAGCGGGCGCGCTCGGGGTCGTCGGTGAGGGTGAGATCGGTCACGTCGATCGACTCGCGCCGCAGCGACACCGTAGCCGAGGGCATCAGCCACGCCCGCGGTGCCCAGCTCGCGGTGCCACGGAGGCCAAAGGTGTGGGCGTCGTTCGTCTCGTCGCGCGCCGCGCCGTCCAACTCGCCGTCGGGGTCGCGGAGGTGTTCGCCGCGGAAGAGGTGCCACCCGTACACCCGCGCTCGCCACGTGCTGCCCATCGTTTCGCCGTCGAACACAGTGAGGTTGCGGGTGACCTCGAGCCGAGCGCCCGTCGTGGGCAGGTTCGCTTGCCCCGCCAGTCCCTCCTCGCGGAAGAGGGGCACCAGCGTGAGGCCGAGGGTGGTGGCATCGAAGGGAAGGCGGGCGCGGGCGAAGCCCGAGAGCTGGAGCTTGTCGTTGTTCGCGCGGGCGACGACGTGGTCGTCGAGCAGGTTGTAGAGGGTGGCGTTGTCGGCGAAGTAGGCGTAGTCGCTGCGGGTGTGGAAGGCCTCGACGAAGGCCTGGGCGGTGGGCGCAGGGGTGTCGCCGCGGGCGGGGCCGAGCGAGCCGCCGCCGTAGGCCGCTGCTCGGGCGGTGTCCCAGCTGCCATACGCGAGGCTGCTGCGGCCGCCCGGCTCGGCGCGGGTAACGAGGTTCACCGCGCCCCCGATCGCCGCGGCGCCGAGACTCAAGGGAGCGTTCCCGCGCCACACCTCGATCCGCTGGAACGCGCCGAGCGGCAGCTCGGAGAGGTTCACGACGTCGGCCCCGTCGGGGTTCAAGGGCACCCCGTCGATGAACACCTCCACCTGGCGCAGGCTGGCGCCGCGGATGCTCACGGCGGCGAAGTCGCCGATGCCGCCGAGGCGCTGCACGTTCGTGCCGGCGGCGCTCTCCACGAGGCTGCCCACGTCGGCCGAGGCGGACACCCGCTCGTCGGGGAGGAGCACCGTGACGGCGGCGCTGGTGGCGAGGGGATCGGGGGCGACTGCGGCCCGCTCCGACACCTCCACCACCTCCGACGGCACAGCGTCGGCGGCGAGGGCGGCTTGGAGGAGGAGAAGGGTCGGCACGTGGCTCCGGCGGGAGGGTGCCGGGGTGCTTACGCGCGGATCGACGCAGCGATCCTTCGCGGACGCTGATTCCCGGCTCCGGGGAAGGGGCAGAACGCCCCGAGCGCCCCCCTCACGGCCAGGTTTCCCGGCTCACGGTCATCCGCTTCGCCGCCTTCCCAGGTTTCCCCAGTGGCATTCGGCGTTGCTCGACCGATCACGGTTGCGGGCCAGCGTCGGAATTGCACCGACTTCCCTACACCGTGAGGTGGTGAGCGGGAGTTACCCCAAGGCTCGCCGGCTTGCAAGGAGCAGGGGGCCGCGTGGGCGCCGAACCGGGCGGAACGGTGAGCGGGGGCACCGGGGGGGGGGGCTCGGGAACCGGCGCACGTCGGTGCGGGTCGCCGCGCAGGACGCGGCGCCGGTGGGTTTGGGGCCGCCCTCCTTCCGCTGCGCGCATTTACGCGCATTTGCGCGCAGCAATGCCGGTGACGGCATGACCAGCGATGACCTCCCCCGCCTCCTCGAAGGCGGCGAACGCGAGCGGGTAGAGTTCAAGACCTCACTCGCGGACAGCAAGCGCATTCTGGAGACCGTCGCCGCGATGGCCAGCCTTGGCGGGGGCACGATCCTCGTCGGTGTTCGGAACGATGGGACCGTGGTCGGCGTCGGCCTCGGCGAGGGGGCCGTAGAGCAATTCGCGCAGCGCGTCCTCGCGGGTACCGATCCGAAGGTGTTTGTGCGCCTCCAGACCGAGGTCGTTGATGGCCGCGCCGTGCTCCGCATCGGAGTGCCCCCGGGGGACGGTCCGCATCTGGCGAACGGTCGGGCGTTCACGCGCAGCGGTCCTGCGACCGTGCTGATGTCGAGAGACGAGTACGAGCGTCGTTTGTTCGACCGCCTGCGCGATTCCTCCGGCTACGAGCGGCAGTCCGTGCCAGAGTCGACCCTCCTCGACCTCGACGACGGCGAGATTCGTCGATTTGTGGAGTTGGCCGGGCCGCGCGGCGTGGCGTGGGATGGCGACCCGGCCGCGGCGGACCTCGCCCCCGACCTCGCGGTGTCGACACGGACGATCCAGCTCGAGCTCGTCGCTCTGGAGGCGCTCGGTTTCGTCGCGCGGCTCGGCATCGGGAAGGCGGCGCGCTGGACAGGGGTGCGCTGAGGCTGCACCCGTCCGCCCGCGGCGCATCGCAGCGCCACCCTGGGGCCGCCCCTACCACTTCCTGGGAAGGCGTCTGAGCCGTTGGCGTCGGGGTCCCAGCGATTGCCAAACCCAGTCCGTCACCGACACGTCGCAAGGGCGTCGCGCGATCGCAGATCGTCAGCCCGTCAACGGCCTCCGCTGGGCTTGCTGCTGCGGCTCGAGTGAACGCGAACGTCCGCGAGCCGTCAGCCCGACTCGCACTCCCACGTCTCCAGCGGCACCGACACGACCCGGTCCCCCCGCTACTTCGCTCGCCGACCCATCACCACCCGCTCGATCCCGCCGAGGTCGGCGTGGACTGACACCTCCAAAAATCCGGCGGCCGCCACCATCGCTCGCACCGCGCCTGCCTGCCCCGCGCCAACTTCGAGAGCCACCCCCACGCGTGCCCGCTCGCCCGCCTCCGCCAGCAATGCCCGATACACGTCGAGGCCGTCGGCGCCACCGTCGAGGGCGAGGCGCGGCTCCTGATCCCGAACCTCCGGCTCCAGTCCGGCCAGATCGGCGGTGGGGATGTAGGGCGGATTGCTCACGACCCAATCGATCGGCCGCGCAGCCGGCACCGGCGCCAGCAGGGAGCCGCGGAGCACGGCCACGCGCTCCTTCAGCCCGAGGGCGTCTACGTTCTCACGCGTGAACGCGAGCGGGGCCTCGGCCTTGTCGATGGCGTAGAGGCGAAGGTTGGGGCGCTCGGCGGCGAGGGTGAGGCCGATGCAGCCCGAGCCCGAGCCCACGTCGGCGACGTAGAGATCGCCCTCCGCCGGCACCAGCGGCAATAGCGCCTCGATGAGCGTTTCGGTGTCGGGGCGGGGCACCAGCACACCCGGACCCACGCGAAAGTCACGCCCGTAGAACTCACGCTTGCCCACGATCCATGCGAGGGGCTCGCGGTTGCCGCGGCGGCGCACCAGCACCCGGATCGGCTCCAGCTCCGCCTCCAGGAGTGGGCGGTCGTGGGCGAGGTACACCTGCACCCGGTCGAGCCCGAGCGCGTGGCCGATCAGCAGCTCGGCATCGAGGCGCGCGGAGGGAATGCCCCGGCTCTTGAAGTACGCAGTGGTGGAGAGGAGCACCTCCACCAGCGGCTTCATCGCGGGGGCCAGGCGCTACCTGCCTTCGGCTTCGCGGAGCGCTTCGGCCTGGAAGTACCCCAGCACCCCCCCGATCAGCTCGTCGAGGTCGCCCTCCACGATCTTGTCGAGTTTGTAGAGCGTGAGCGTGCTCCCCGCCTCGTCGATCACCCGATGGTCGGTGATGCGGTTCTGAGGGTAGTTGTAGGTGCGGATGCGCTCGGCCCGGTCGCCCGTGCCCACTTGCGATTTTCGGTCGGCCGCCTCGATGGCATCGCGCTCGGAGCGCTCCTTCTCGAGGAGGCGAGCGGAGAGCACCTTCATCGCCTTGGCCTTGTTCTTGGTCTGCGACTTCTCGTCTTGGCAGATGACGACCAGACCGGACGGGATGTGCACGATGCGCACGGCCGAGTCGGTCGTGTTGACCGACTGACCGCCGGGACCGCCGGCGCGAAAAACGTCGATCCGGAGGTCCTTGTCGACGATGTTGATCTCCACTTCCTCGGGCTCCGGCAGGATGGCGACGGTGGCCGTAGACGTGTGGATGCGGCCCTGCGCCTCCGTGAGCGGAACGCGCTGCACGCGATGCACGCCCGACTCGTACTTGAGGAAGCGGTAGGCCGTTTCTCCCGTGAGCGACGCGATGACTTCTTTGAAGCCCGACGCCGTTCCCCCCACGTAGATCTCGCTCTGCGAGAGGATGTCGAGCCGCCAGCCCATCGTGGCGGCGTAGCGCGCGTACATGCGGAACAGGTCGGCTGCGAAAAGGGCCGCTTCGTCGCCCCCCGTGCCGGCGCGAATCTCGAGCAGGAGCGGGCGGCCCTCGTACTTGTCGCGCGGGAGCATCATCAGCCGCAGGTCTTGCTCCAGCACCGGCACCCGCGCGTCGATGCGGGCCTTCTCGGCTTCGGCCTCCTCGCGCATGTCGGGGTCGGCGAGCATCTCCTTCAGGTCGATGCGCTCGGCTTCGAGCTTGGCGATCTCCCGCGAAACGTCGACCATGCGGGTGACCTCGGCGTGTTCGCGGCTGACGTCTCGGAACAGCTCACGCTTCCCCGCCAAGTTCGGGTCCATGAGTTGTCGATCGAGCTCGCCGAGGCGGGCCTCGAACTCTTCGAGTCGAAACACGAAACGCTCCCCTACAACGCACGAAGCCCCCGACGCCGGCTGGCGAACGGGGGCTTCGCCACTGCGCCTCTACTTGGCGATGTTGTACTTCTTGTTGAACCGGTCCACGCGGCCGGCCACCGAGATCGCGCGCTGCTTGCCCGTGTAGAACGGGTGGCTGGCCGAGCTGATGTCGACGTTGACGACGAAGTGCTTCACGCCGTCGATGTCGCGGGTGTTTTTGGAGGTGAGCGTGGAACGGCTCACGAACTCGACCCCAGCGCCCGAGTCGACGAAGACGACGGGGTTGAGGGCGGGGTGGATTTCGGCTTTCATGGAGTCCTCGAGTGCGGGAACGCGCGCTAATCAGCCGACCGTAGCGCTGTCAAGCAGCTCGCGGCGTTCGGTGTGGGACTGCTGGCCGTCGAAGTCGCCGGTGCTGTCGAGCACGAGGCGGTGGTTCTCGATTCCGGCGAGCTCCTGGGAAAGGGCATCGTCGCGATCGAGCACCGCTACGAGCGTGACGCTACCGCCCTCTTCGAGGTTTCGTGCCGCAGCGAGGATGCGGCGTGCCCGGAGAACGATCGCGGCGTCGACCCCCGCCACGAGGCGACCGGTGGCGGGTACAGCGCCCGCGGCGCTCCGCACGAGGCGCGTGAGCGAGTCGAAAAGCACCACGGCGTCGGCACCCGCTTCGGCGCATCGCTTGGCCCGTTCGATCACCATCTCCGCCACTTGCAGGTGACGCGCCTCCAGCTCGTCGAACGTGGTGGCCGCCACATCGCCCGGCAGCACCCGCTGCGCCTCCGTGACGTCTTCCGGGCGGGCCGCGATCAACAGGGTGAACAGGCGCGCGTCGGGGTGGCTGTGCGCCACGCCGGACGCGATGGAGTGGAGCATCGCGGCCACCCCCGCACGGCCGTGGGCCAGCAGGAAGGAGCGCTGACCGAAGCCCAGAGGCGCCTCGGCGTCGACGCGGCGCACGGGGCTAGCGGTGCCTGCGCCCATGCCCAGCAGAATTCGGCGTGCCGGGTGCACGGGGGTGAGGTTGTCGAAGAACACCTTCTCGCGGGCGGTGTCCGGCGATTCGCCGTTGACCGCCTCCACCTTGATCAGCGCGAAGTACCGTTCGTTTTCTTTGGGCGCGCGCACCTGCCCGCTGAGAATGTCGCCGGTGCGGAGGTTGAAACGCCGGATCTGCGACGGACTCACGTAGATGTCGTCGGCGCCCGGCAGGTAGCCGTACTCGGCCGCCCGAAGGAAGCCGAACCCGTCGGGAAGAATCTCCAGCACCCCCTCGCCGGCGCTGGTGTTCGTGGGGCTCGACGTGCGCAGGATCGCGGCGATCAGCTCCTGCCGACGCAGACTGGACGCGTTCTCAACGTTCACGCCTCGCGCGGTTTCGAGAAGCTCGGGCAACGCAAGCGAGCGCAAGGTGGTGGGATCGGGGGTGGGCATGGCGGGGAGGGGGCGGGAGGGTGCCGCGGACGCGGCGGGGGCGACTACTGGAAGCAGTCGCGGAGGAGGGCGAGCAGGGCCACGTCGTTGGTCTTGAAACGACCGCGTGCGATGTCGAGCGCGCCGGGCGCCTGACGCTTCAGCACCAGCCTCTCGAACACGTCGGGATGCGACTTGATCACACAGTCGGCTCCCTCTACCTTTCCCGGGGTGATCGTGCATGAGGTGGCCACAAGGCGCATCGTGTACTTCGCTTCGCCGATGCTCAGGTAGTAGGTGAGCGGGCGAGGCACCTGGTTGGGGATGTAGCGGCGGGTCATCTCCGCCACCAGCAGGTCGGCGTTCATGGGATGGAAGGTGCCATCAGAGACCTCGCTCGGCCAATCTACCGGATTTTGTCGCGTCTGGCCAGCTTTGCGGGCGGCAGCAGTGCTGCCGGCGAATGGACGCCGCGATAGCCCCGCGCCATGTCCGATGCCGCTTTGCGCATAGCCTGGCTCACTGCGGAGTTGCTGCGCCACAACCGCCTCTACCACGAAGAGAATGCGCCGGAGATCAGCGATCAGGCCTACGACACTTTGTTTCGTGAACTGGAGGCCTTAGAGGGGGAACATCCCGACAAGGCGAGGCCCGACAGCCCCACGAGGATCGTGGGGGGAGCGGCGGTCAGCGAGCTGAAGTCCTTCGTGCATGTCGTGCCGATGTTGTCGCTCCAGAACGGCTACCGGCGGTCGGCGGGCGAGGAGGCTCCCCCCTCCGACGATCGCTGGGGGGGGCCGTACGAAGACTTGCTGGAGTGGGAGAGCGGCAAACCTCGCCGCTCCGGCGGTCTCCGTCGCCTTTTGGGCGAGGCGGCGCCGCGCGCCATCGCCTACGTCGTGGAGCCCAAGCTCGACGGGTTGGCGATGGAGCTGGTGTACGTGGACGGCGAGTTCGTGGCCGGGGGCACGCGCGGGGATGGCGCCGTTGGCGAAGACGTCACCCACAACCTCCGCACCCTTGCGAATCTGCCGCGCCGGCTCATCGGCGCGCCCGCGGGGCGAATCTCCGTGCGTGGCGAGGTGCTCTTCGACCTCGCCGGATTCGAACGGATGAACAGCGAGAGAGAGGCCCGCGGGGAGAAACGCTTCGAGAATCCGCGCAACAGCGCCGCCGGCACCATGCGGCAGCTCGACCCGGCAATGTGCCGCGACCGCCCGCTCCAGTTCTTCGCCCACTCCGCCGGAGAACACCCCGACGCCCCGCCGAGCCACCACGAGCTCCTCGAGCAGTTCGTGCGCTGGGGCTTCACCGTGAGCCCGCTGTGCCGGCGTTGCGTGGGGCTCGAGGCCGCCATCGCAGCCATCGCTGCGATCGAGGCCAGCCGCGCCGAGCTTCCCTACGAGATCGACGGCGCCGTGATCAAGGTCGACAACGTGGCGCTCCAGGAGGAGCTGGGTTTCGTGACCCGCTCGCCCCGCTGGGCGATGGCGTTCAAGTACCCGCCGGCCCAAGTGCACACGCGCCTCGCGAGTGTGCTGTTCAGCGTCGGGCGCACCGGGCAGGTCACGCCGGTCGCGCAGCTCGAGCCCGCGCGGGTGGGCGGCGTGACGGTGCGGAACGCGTCGCTCCACAACGAACACCAGATGCTGCGGGTGCTCGGCCTGCGCGAGGGCGACCGACTGGTGATCCAGCGAGCGGGCGACGTGATCCCCGAGGTGGTGGCTGCCGTCGACGAGCCCGGCCGTGAAGAGCGTCCGCGCGTGCTGTACCCGGAGCTCTGCCCGGTGTGTGGACACCCCCTCCTTCGTTCACTGGCCGATGAAGGCAAGCCGGAGATGGTGCAGATTCGTTGCCCCAACAGCTTCGGCTGCGCCGCGCAGGTGGAAGGCGCGCTGCGTCACTTCGCCTCCCGGCTCGCCATGGACATCGAGGGTCTCGGCGAGAAGCTCGTGGGCCAACTGGTCGCCGCTGGGCTTGCGCTTCGCCCCAGCGACCTCTACGCGCTCGCGGGCAGGGCGCCCGATCTGGTCGCACTCGACCGCATGGGCGAGCAGAGCGCCCGCAACCTGCTCGACTCCATCGAGCTGAGCAAAGGACGCCCGCTCGACCGGGTGCTACTCGCGCTGGGCGTGCCCATGGTGGGCGAAGCCACCGCGCGCGAACTGGCACGGCACTTCCGGGGGGTTGAGCCGCTGCTCGCCGCGACCGTCGATGAGCTCGACGCCGTGCCGAATGTCGCGCTCACCACCGCGACCGCGATCCACGGCTTTTTCGCGGACGCAGGCAACCGCGCCGAGATCGCTGCCCTTCAGGCTGTGGGTGTACGTTTCGTTCCGCCGCCCGCGCTCGCGGCGGGCCCGCTCACCGGCAAGACCTTCGTGCTCACCGGAACGCTTCCGAGCATGGGGCGCGACGAGATGAAGCTGCGCATCGAAGCGGCGGGTGGCAAGGTGGCGGGCAGCGTGTCGAAGAAGACCGACTTCGTGGTGGCGGGTGCGGAGGCGGGTGCTAAGCTCGATAAGGCCACGGAGTTAGGGGTGCCGGTGCTCGATCAAGCCGGTGCGCTCGCGCTGATCGCCGGGGGAAACTCGTGATGTGGATGATGGGTTTTGGCTGTGTGGAGCCGCCACTGCTGGATCGCCTCGCGGCGGCCTACGGAGCGGCCGTCGTGGCAGACAGCGAGCAGGCCGTGGGGCTGTTTGTGAGCGTGGCCGCCGTGGTGGCGGAGCCCTGTGCGGCCGAGAACATCGATGCCTACGTGCTCACCGGCCACGGATTCCGGGCGCTGGGGGTAACCACGCCGGCCGTCACCATCGAGGAGTCGGGCGCCCGCACCTACGCCTACGGCACCGTGTCGGTCGGGGGCGATTCGGGCCCGCTCACGCTCACGAGCGACGCCGCACGCAAGTCGTGGAGCGCCCGGTACGAAGGGGCCGAGGGCACCTTCTCCGCAACGTATGTCGTGAGCGAGTGTGCAGTGGGCGAGGACGGCGTGGCGACCAGCTCGGCCCTCGCGGGTTCGGGCACCTACCTCCTCACGGATGGCACCGAGCAAAAGGTGGCGATTTCGGGAGGCGATGGCGCCGAGTTGGAGTGGGCCCCCCCCACGGCGGCCGTGCCGACCCGAGGTGAGGTGACCTGGTCCATCAGCGCCGACAAGCTCGAGTTGGCGCTCGCCGACGCTGGCGAAATCGAGCCGGTGGAACGTTCCTGGCCCGGGGTGGCCGACGGCGGCAGCTGGCAGACCGAGGTGGGGATGATCATCCCCTGACTCTCAGAAACTGGAGCCCAGACTGATCCGAATGGCCGACTCGGCGCCGACAGAAACGTCGCCCGCGAGGAAGAGCCGGGGCCCCGCCGTGCCGAGGCCGCTCATCGACTCGCCGAGCAGCGAGAAGCCCGCCACGAGGTTCGCGGGGATGGGGGCGGCGAGGGGCACAGACACGGTGGAGCTGAGCACGGAAAGTTCGTCGTCGCCATTCACGACGAACTCGCTGCCCACCCAGCTCACGAACTGGTCGTCGGGAACGCCGAAGCGGGCGGCACCACCCGCTCGGAGGCCCCACCGGCGCGCCGTGTTGCTGCCTGTAGACTGCGAGTAGCCGTAGATGCCCGAAGCCCACACCGTTGCGCCGACAGGGGCGTCGGGCCGCAGGTTCAGCAGCACGCCGCCGTCGCCGGCGAAACCCTCGCCCGAGAACTCGGCCTGCTGGACAGAAACCGTCTCGGTGCCGAGGTGCAGCCAGGCGCCGAGGACCGGGGTGATCTGCAGGCCCAGCGTGCCACCCCAGCCGCCGCGATGGCGCAGCGCCTCGCAGTTGCCGCCCGGGGCGCATTCGGTGTCGACCAGCGTGTCGGTGGCCTCAGACGCCGAGAGCGCCAGGGACAGCGCGAAACCCTCGGCGGCCACCTGCGGCAGGGGAGGGGCGGCAAGGGCGTGGGCGGCTAGCAACAACACCGGGGGGCGGGTATCCGGTGTCCTCGGCGGAAGCACGGACAAACCCTGACCCCGGCGGGCGTTGCGAGGCACCGGGCGCTGCGCTACCGTGCCGCCCCTCGTCGAGGTGGGCGTGATCTTCTGGACTCTGTTCGCGTGCGGGTCGTCTGAACCGCAGCCCTCGCCAGAGGCGGCCCCCGCCGCGCCCACAACGTCCCGCCCCGACGTCGTGTTCGTCACGCTCGACACCACGCGCGCGGACCGCTTGGGTGCGTACGGGCACGCGGGCGCAGAGACGGAGAGCATTGACCGGCTCGCCCGCGAGGGGCTGCGCTTCGAACGTGCCTACAGCGTGCTGCCGCTCACCATCCCGGCCCACGCGAGCCTGTTCACCGGCCTCTACCCCTTCCACCACGGCATCCGCGACAACGGCGCCGGCGTGCTCGCTGACTCCTTCACCACCATGGCCGAGGTCTTCTCCGCCGCGGGCTACCGCACCGCCGGCAGCGCCGCTGCCTTCGTGACCACGCGGCAGTGGGGCTTCGCGCAGGGCTTCGACGCGTACTTCGACACCATGCCTGCCAAGACCGACCAGGCCTCGCGCGGAGCCTCCAACTACTGGCACAGCGAACGTGCCGGGGATGCTGTGGTGAGCGATGCGCTAACGTGGCTGGCCGGCGTCCGTGCGGACGAGCCCGTGTTCCTGTGGGTGCACCTTTACGACGCCCATTTCCCCTACACGCCGCCTGAGGCCTACGCCCAGAGGATGCGGGGGCGGCCCTACGATGCTGAACTGGCCTTGGTCGACGACCAGGTGGGGCGGGTGGTGGAGGCCTTCGCGGGCCGCTCCGCGCTGTTCGTGCTGGTGGGCGACCACGGCGAGAGCCTCGGGGAGCACGGCGAGGGGGAGCACGGCCTGTACACCTACGACGCCACCCAGCGCGTGCCGTGGATTCTCAGCGGCGCAGGAGTGAAGCCCGGAGTGGTGGAACAGCCGGTGTCGCAGGTCGACCTCCTGCCCACGGTCCTCTCGCTGGTGGGCCTTCCCGTTCCCGAGGGGCTGGATGGTCACGTGCAGCCCGGCGGGTCGACCGTTCCGTACGCCGAGAGCTACCAGATGGTGGACCGTTTTCGGATCGCTCCGCACCGGATGGTGGCCGAGGGGCCGCTGAAGCTCATCGAGAAGCCGCGCCCGGAGCTCTACGACATGCTCTCCGACCCTGGCGAGCTCACGAACCTCGCGGAGCGGCGCCCCGACGACGTGAAGCGCCTCCGCTCGCAGCTCACCGCTCTCGATGCCACCCCGCCGGGCGCCAACGCGGCTCCGGTGGACGCCGCCACGCTCTCCCAGCTGCAGGCGCTCGGCTACATGCCGGGCAGCTCTGGCGGCGTCGATCCCTTCTCGCTCCCAGATCCCTTGGACTACGACGCCTTCCTCCGCGGGGTGGACCAACTGTCGAAGCGACGCACTCTGGCGCCAGAGGAGGTGGAGAAGAAACTCGACGAACTGCTTGCCGTGAAGCCCGATGCCTACGAGCTGCGCATGCGGAAGGGACGTGCCTTGACCAAGCGGTCGCAGCGCGAGGAGGCCCGCCGGTTCACGGAGGAGACCGCGCGGCTGTTTCCCGACGATGCCCGCCCCTTCGTGCAGCTCGCCGGGATGGCGATGGAAGACGGGAACGCCGCCGCGGCGATCGAGTACACCGGCCGAGCGCTGGACATCGATCCGGGCGACCGGTTGGCGCGGGAGCTGGCCGTGGAGGCCCAACTCCGGTCGGGTTTGGTGCAGGATGCCATCGCGTCAGGAACCGTGTGGTTCGAGGAGGACCCCACCAATCTCGGTCTGGCAGGCATCCTAGGCGGGTACTGGCTATCCAAAGGCGACCATGCTCGTGCCGAGTTGTACCTTCGGGCGGCCGTGGAGTCGAACAACCTGCGCGCGGGGGCGAGGGTGAAACTGGCGGCGGTCACCAGTGCCACGGGCCGGCGCACGGAGGCGCTCGCGCTGCTGGAGGCCGAGCTGGGCGACTACCCCGACAGCATCGAGGCCCACCGGGCCATCTCCCGCAGCTTTGGCGACGATCGGGACTACCTGGCGCAGATGGAACATGTGCGCGAGCTGGTCCGATTGCAGCCGGAGAGCGTACCGGCGCTGCGCGACCTCGCGCAGTGCGAGTTCAACCTCACGGACTACACGGGCGCCCGGCGCACGCTCGATGAGGCACTGCGGCGCGACTCCACCGACCCCGACACGGTGCTCCTCGACGCGAACCTCCTCGCGAAGGAAGGCCAGAAGGCGAAGGGCGCCGCGCGCTTTGAGGAGGCGAGGGCGCTCGATGCAACGCGTCGGGCCGAAGAGGGCAAGGCCCCGCGCCCGACCATCGTGCAGCCGGAGGTCGCTGGCGAAAGCCCGCCCTCGGCAGGGCCGCCCGCCACCCCGACGCAGCCGTCATCGAACACCCTCGCCGCGCCGGCAGGAGGGCGCCCGTGAAGCCTGCTCTCGTGGCGGGGCTGCTGCTGGTGCTGAGTGCCGCGGCGGTGGCAGGCCCGAAGCAAGAAGGGTCTGCAGCGGGTCCCCGGAGGGTTCGCCCCTCTGCGGCTGCCGCCGGGGGGCCGGCGGCGGAGGGGAAGGCCTTCGATCCCGCGCAGGCGGGGGGGCGGCAGACTCCGCTGCGTCGCGGAAATGCCCTGCTCAAGAGGGGGATGTTCCGCCTAGCCGCGACCGCCTTCAGCGAGGCGGTGGCCGCCGACCCGCTCTCCTCTGCGGCCCACGTGGGTCTGGGCACCGCCCTCGCCCGCAACGGCAACTGCGCTGACGCGATGCCGGAGTTCCGGGATTGGAGCGATGCCCTGAACTTCGGTGCGCGAGTCGCACTCCTCGCCGCCCACTGTGCCGATCGCCAGAACGAGCCGGAGGTGGCCGTGGCGTTCAGCCTCCTCGCCTGGGAGCGGCGGATGGACGACCGCACTGCCCTTGCGCGCCTCGCGCTGGATGCCGACCGCGTGGGCGACAGGGTGCTCGTGGAAGTGGCCACCGAGTACCTGTGGTACGTGAACCCGGAGCAGGACGAGTCGTTGTTCGTGGAGGCGGCGCTGGCGCTTCGGCGCGGCGAACTTGGGCAGTTCGACGTCGTCGACGAGCTGTGGCGTCGGGAAGGGCGGGCGTCGGAGGAGATGAACCGGCTGCGGGCCCGCTCGTGGCTCGACGCGGGCGACCCGCTCGCCGCCTACGAGGAGCTTCGGCAGGGCGGGAAGAAGCTGCGCCGCGGCGGGGACTCGAGGGTGATGATGGCGGAGACGGCGCGGCGGCTAGGACTGCTCGCCGACGCGGAACGCGCCCTTGACAGCAGGTTGATGGGGCGGCTCACCAGCGCCGACGCCGACGCCGTAAAGGTTCGCCTGCTGGTTGATGCCGGCCAGCTTGCCGACGCCCAGGCGCTGATTGCCGGCTACCCGGACGAGGTGTCCGAAGACCTCGTGGCGAGCCGCTGGTATTTGGCTCGGGCGGTCGGTAACGAGGTTGCGGAAACGGAGGCTGCTGCGCTCTACCAGCGCGTTCGCACCAGCCCGCTGCGGTCGCTCGACCAGTACGTTCCGGTCACCCGAGCTCGCTGAGGCAAAAATGGAGAGTCCCGGGCCGCAGGCGCCCGGGACTCCTTCGCGCGTAGCGCGACCGCCCGCTAGTAGTAGAAGTAGTAGTAGAACTCTTCGCCGCCGTACGTGAAGTGCGGATTCCAAGACGACGCGGAGGAGTCGCCATCCACGCTGTACACCCCAAGGCTGGGGATGTTGTAGTGGCGGAGTAGCCACTGGTGGAAGTCTGCGCCGTCGTCGTAGTACATGAACACGTTGTTCGTGAACTCGTAATCCGTACCGTTATAGGTATAGATGTAGAGATCCGCGAAGCCCCACGCCTTCACTTCCTCGCGGCTGAACCACATGTCCGAAACCGTGTAGTAGGTGAAAACAGTGTCGGCGGTGAAGCTGTCGCAGTAGTCGCCTGCAACCTCACCGCCGTTGGGTACGGTGCCGAAGGAGTAGACGCAGTCGGGGCAGGCGGCCGGCGCGACATCGCTGCCGACGTGCTCCACGGTCATCGTGCAGACGTTTTCGCCCGTGGCGTCGTTCACCGCACCGAAGCCGTAGTTCACCACCACCGACGAGCCGTCGTAGGTCATGTCACCGGTCCAAGTCAGGTAAGCGATGCCGGTATCCGCCGCGACTTCGCAGTCGCTGTCGTCGGCGTCGACGTCGTCGTCGCAGTCGTTGTCTTCGCCGTCTTCACAGTCTTCGTCTTCGCCGGGGTTCACGGCGTCGTTGTCGTCGTCGCAGTCATCGCCTTCGTCGTAGCTGTCGCCGTCGGCATCGACGCCGGCGTCGTCGTCGGGGGCTGGGCCGGTCTCAGTATCGGCGGTGGTGCGGAAACAGCCGGTGGCGAGAAGGGCGAGGGCGCTGAAGCGGAAGAGGGTCATGACGCGGACTCCATGAGGGGGCTGGAAAGCGCCCGCACCCTACTCTCCCGCACACAGGGATGCAACGCTTTTTCGGCCAAAACTCATCATCCATTTGCGTGGGCTAAGGCACTCCCATGCGCATTGCTGTCACCAGCGACATCCACATCGACAAGAACGGGCCCGAGCTCTGCGAGCTGATTGCCGACCGTGTACGCCAGCTTCGGGCGGACGCCCTCATTGTGGCGGGCGATGTGGCCACCTCCCCGACGGTGCTGCTCCAGTCCTTCCTCACCCTGCGCGAATCCGCACCCTCGGTCTACTTCGTTGCCGGTAACCACGACATCTGGAGCCACCCGACGCTGCACGCGAAGGGGCAGCACTCCTGGTGGCGGCTCGACACGCTGTTGCCGGCGCTCTGCTCGGAGGCGGGGATTCACAACCTTGACGCCGCCCCCGCCGAGCTGGATGGCGTCGCGTTCGTCGGCACCCTCGGCTGGTGGGACCTCTCCACTCGCGATCCCGAGCTGCCCGCCCCCCTCGAAGCGTACCGCCGGGGCGAGTACGCCGGGCTCCGGTGGATGGACCACACCTACACCCACTTCCCCGACGAGGCCGGCCGCGCCCTCCTCCCCGAAGCGGTGGCCGCCCTCCTCCGCGAGCGGCTTCGCGCTCAGCTCGCGTCGTGCACAGCCTCCCGGATCGTGGCCGTCACCCACATGGTGGCCTTCCCGGAGCAGCTCCACAAGAAGGCCCACGCGGGGTGGCGCTTCGCGCAGGCGTTCATCGGGCACCTCGGCCTGGGCGAGGTGATCGCCGCCGACTCGCGAGTGCGCCTCGCGGTCTGTGGCCACACCCACATCCCGAGTGACTTCACGCGGGACGGGCTGCGCGCGTTGTGCACCCCGCTCGGCTACCACCAAGAATGGCACGGCCGGCCCGCCGCCGAAGCGGTGAGCCGGGCCGTGGTGCTCGCCGAGGTGTGAAGGCTAGCGGGTGGTGCCCGTCTTGCCGATCTTGCCGGTGGAGAGGATCTTCCGCACGTCGTTGCCGAGGTCCTGCACGCCGCGCTCGAACGCGGGCACGAACACGTAGGCGGCCGCCACGAGCGCGATCACGATCACGCTGATGAGCAACATGTACTCAACGGTGGACTGTCCTTCTTCGTCGTGGATGAGCTGGCTGAACATTGGTGGCTCCAGAGGGTTCGACGCTCAAGTCTGCAAGCGGCGTGCCAACCGGGCAAGGCGGTGTTTCGTTCGATTCGGCGGCAGCGGGCGCCCCTTCCTTGTCGCAGAGTGGGGCGCCGTTGGGGCGCCCCGGCCGCTACACGTCGAAGGTGATGCCCTGCGCCATGGGCAGGTCGCGGCCCCAGTTGAGCGTGTTGGTCTGCCGCCGCATGTAGACCTTCCACGAATCGCTACCCGACTCGCGCCCGCCGCCGGTTTCTTTCTCGCCACCGAAGGCGCCGCCGATCTCCGCGCCCGAGGTGCCGATGTTTACGTTGGCGATGCCGCAGTCGCTGCCGGCGTGGCTCAGGAAGGTTTCGGCGGACCGGAAGCTGTCCGTGAAAATTGACGAAGAGAGTCCCTGCGGCACATCGTTCTGGAGGTGGATGGCTTCTTCGAGCGAGTCGTACTCCATCACGTAGAGGATCGGAGCGAAGGTCTCCTCGCGGCAAACGGCCATGCCGGCGTTCGCTCGGATGATGGTCGGCTCCACGTAGTTGCCGGGGCGCTCCACCCGGTGCCCGCCCACCAGCAGCTCCCCGCCCTGACGCAGGGCTTCGGCCACGGCCTGCTCAAAAGAGACAACCGCGTCCGCATCGATGAGCGGCCCCACCAGCGTGCCTTCGGCGAGGGGGAGGCCGATCCGACACTGCTTCCAGGCCGCCACGAGGCGGGGGATCAGCTCTCCGGCGATCTTGCGGTGTACCAGCACGCGGCGCGTGGTGGTGCAGCGTTGCCCGGCCGTGCCCACCGCTCCGAAAGTGATGCCGCGCACGGCGAGTGAGAGGTCGGCGTCGGGCTCTACGATGATGGCGTTGTTTCCACCCAGCTCGAGCAGGCTGCGCCCGAAGCGCTGCGCCACCACGCTGCCCACGTGGCGCCCCATGCGGGTGCTCCCGGTGGCGGACACGAGCGGAATGCGGGGGTCGCGAAGCATGGCCTCGCCCACCGTGGCGTCGCGGCCGATCACCAAGCCGAAAACACCGTTCCAGCCGTTCTTCTCGAGCACGGCCTGACAAATCTTATGGGTGGCGATGGCGGTGAGGGGGGCCTTGAGTGAAGGCTTCCACACCACGGTGTCCCCGCAGACCGCCGCGATCAGGGCGTTCCAGGCCCACACGGCGTTCGGAAAGTTGAAGGCGGTGATCACGCCCACCACGCCGAGGGGGTGCCACTGTTCGTACATGCGGTGGCGCGGGCGCTCGCTGTGCATCGTGAGCCCGTACAGCTGCCGGGAGAGGCCCACGGAGAAGTCGGCAATGTCGATGGACTCCTGCACTTCGCCCTGACCCTCGGCGCGAATCTTGCCCACTTCGAGGCTCTCGAGGGCGCCGAGGTCGGCCTTGTGGGCCCGCATGGCGTC
>CANKOI010000061.1 GCA_947484175.1 Deltaproteobacteria bacterium | reverse complement strand
CTCAAGAGCGCGCCCTCGCGATCGTCTGCGTCTTCGGCGGCGGTGGCGGCCTCCAGCCAGTAGTCCGCCTGGGTCTGGGCGGTCGTGGCCCGCTCGGCCAAGAGCGAGAACGCGGCGACCGCGTCGAGGGGCCGCCCGCCTGCCCGCGCGAGGCCCGCAGCCTGTTCGAGGCTTCCGTCATCGAGCCGCCCGGCGTCATACCGGCCGAAAACGAAGAAGGCACCGCCGATGCCGGCGGTCAGCAGGACCGCGGCCGCGGCGAGGCTCACCCCCCGCCAGTCTCCCGCCGTCGGCGTCTCGGCCCCGGCCGCCACCAGCACCGAACGCATCTCGGGGGTGAGCCCCCGAGCCCCCCCGAGCTGCGCCCCGAGCGCGCGGACGCCCACAAAGCTTGCGCCCTCCACGCTCACTTGGTCGATGACCGCATCATCGAGGATGGCGCCGTCGAACTGGGCGCCTTCAAGACGAGCTCCCGTGAAGTCGGCCTCGCTCAGGTCGGCGCCACGGAGGTCGGCTCCCCGAAGGTCGGCGCCCACCAGCGTACAGCCCACCATTCGTGCATTTCGGAGGTCCTTCCCGGAAAGGTCCAACTCGTCGAGCGAGCGGCGCGAAAGGTCCGCGCCGGGCAGAAGCTCGAGGTTGTCGGACCCGAATCGTTCCCGCACGAATCCGACGCCCGCGGTGAGCGCCCGCACCACCCGCCGGCGTCGGTCGGCCGAGGCAGAAGTCGCCGCCTGCTTCTGGGCGGTCGTGACCGCGTCGACGCGCGCGCGCTGCGCCTCGATCGCCGCCTCGCGGGCCGTCACACCGACGCGGAGCTGCGTGACTTCGGCAAGGTCAACGACCGCCGCCTGCTCCGCTGCGGCGAGGCGAGAGCGCGCGTTGCCGAGATCGCCGGCCAGTCGCCGCAGAGCGGCCTCCTCCCGCCGACGCTTCAACTCCGCTTCGCGCGCGAACTGGGCGCGGCGCAGTTCCTCCGCCAGCGCCCGCCGGTCGCTGACCTCCAGCCGCCGACGGGCGGCTTCGGTGGCGCTCCCCGGTGCAACCGCTTCGTTGTGGCGCACCCGGCGGGCCGCCCGGAACGCGGCGCGCACCGCGAGCCTGCCTCTCAGGTCCTCACGGTCTGCTCGGCCCACCGACAGCGCCTTCAGGCGGGCGCCGCCGTCCGCCCGATCGGCGTGCGCTTCACGTGCAGCCCGGCTCCGCGCGGTCAGGAGCGCTGCGCCGCCCGCTTGCACGGCGGCCTGCCGCTCGTTGGCGTCGTAGGCGAAATCGAGCCCCTCCTCAAGCTCGGCGACAGGAAGTACGGCATCCGTGTCCGCTGCGAGAAGGCGGGTGGTGGCACCGCGCACGGCGGCGCGAAGGCGCACGCGGCTGAGCTCACGAAAGGGAAGTCCGCCGAGCCGCACCGTCAGCAGGGCAACCGGAGCGAGACGCGCCGCCACGCCGCGCCCGATCGCCTTGACGGCCTCCAGCGGCTCGGCCGCGAGGCGGTCGGCATCGGAGGTCTCCGGGGGGGGCTCCAAACGGTCCAGAGCTGCTCTCATCCCAGGCGCCGCGCGGGCCGCAGCCGCAGAGAGCGGCCGCACGACGCCCCACCACAGCCCCACTCCCATGCGCAACGCGGCCCGGGAAGCGATCCGGCCGTCTCTCCCCAACGCCTCCGCTCGCGCCGTTCCTCGTGCCAGCGACGAACGCAGGGCCGCACGAGCTCGGCGGCCGGTGGCCGTGAGGAGTCTACCGGCTAGGCGAGCGGCCGCGGCCGCGGCCAGGGCGCCGGCTTCGTCGCGGGTCTCCGCGCGCTCCTCCAGTCGAGCCGCGAGCGCCTGCTCGTTGCGCTCCGCCAAGCGGGCACGCTCCGTCCGGGTCACCTCCGCCGCCTGACTGTGCATGCCGGCCGCGAGCCTGCGCAGGCGGTCTAGGCGGGCCGCGGCCGCCAACGCGAGAGCGCGCGCTTCGACTTGGTGGGCCGCGGCTTCCGCCGCCCGCTGAATCGTGGCCGCTCGGGCCGCGGCCGAAACCCGGGCCATCGCCTGCCGCTCCGCGCGAAGCGCCTCCTCCTCCGCCGCCCGAAGCGTCTGGATCTCGAGAGCGCGACGAGCCTGTTCCGCTCGGCGCGTCTCGGCCTCCGCGCGCCGCCGGGCGTCCTCGGCCGCGCCGGCCTCCGCCGCGGCGCGCCTCGCGGCCTCCCGCCGCTCCCGGCCCTCCAACGCCACCTTGGCCCGAAGCTCGGCCGCCTCTCGCGCCTGCTCGGCGGCGCGTGCATTCGCCTCCGCGAGGGCCAGCGCCTTTGTGCGAGCCGCCTCCTCAACTTCCAGCTTCAGCCGCTCGGCCGCCAGACGACGCGCCTGGTCTGCCGCCCGGCGCGCCTCGGCCTCGCGGGCCACGATCTCCTGGCGCTCGACACTCTCGGCACGCGTGCGCTCCTCGCGCTGGCGGAGTGCCTCGAGGTCGCTCCGGCGCCGGGCTTCATGGGCGCGCGCGGCGGTGGCGCGAAACAGTTGAGCCGCGTATTCGCGCTGCGTCTCGGCGGCGCGCCGATGGGCGGCAGCAAGAGCCAGCGACTCTTCGCGGCGCGCCGTCTCGAGGGCACGGGCCGCCGCTTCCTGCTCCCGCCGCGCCAGCAACTCCCCTTCCCTCGCCTCCGCGAGGGCGCGCTCGCGCGGCTCTTCCTCCCCCGCCTCCCGTTCGGCAGCCTCGCGCTCAACCAGCTCGCGCGCGGCTTGCAGCTGCGCCGCCGCCTCGCGGGCGGCCGCCGACCGACGAGCCGCCTCCGCCACCGCCGCTTCGACCCGCTCCCGCTCTAGGCGTTCTCGCTCGGCAGCCGCACTCGCTTCGGCGGCCGCCGCTTCAAGGAGGAGGCGACTGCGCTCCTCCTCGAGCCGGAGAGCCGCGGCGGCCGCCGCCTCGCGCTCACGCTGGGCGAGCTGCGCCGCTGCCTGAGCCTCCGCCTCGGCCCGGAGCCGCGCCAACCGCGCCGCCTCGGCCTGCGCACCCTCTGCCTCCATCCGAACGGCCTCGGCGGCGCGCCGCGCGGCATCTTCGGCGGCGATTTCCGCCGCGCGCGCGGCCGCCTCTGCAGCGGCCACCTCCTGCTCCCTTCGGGCCCGTTCACCCAATTCGGCGAGCGCCTGCTCGCGCGCCCGAACTTGCACGAGCCGCATGGCTTCGATTCGCTGACGCCACGCCTGTTCGACCTGAGCCGCCGCCTGCTCCCGTTCAGCCGCGAGCCGAGTTTGTTCTGCGGCCTTCTGGACCAAAACGGCGGCTACCAATGCCCGGCGCGATTGGCTCCGGGCTCGGGCATCCCGCACCACACCAGCGTACTCGGCCGACTGCTGCCGGGCCGCGGCGATATCGGCGAACGCATCACGGATCTCACTGGGAATCTCCACGTTACCGAGCTCGGCGAGCTCGCGACGACGGCCCGCCGCCATCTCCGGATCTACGATCACCCGCTCGGCAACGGCCTGCAGCACACGGCGGCGGGCCATGGAGTCCCGCGCCGCCGTCGCCCGCGCGCGCTCCCGCTCCCGTTCAAACGCCGCCTGCGCGAAGGCCTCCTCGAGGTCGACGTTGTCGACCTCGGCTTCCTCCGGAGGCGGGGTTTGCCCCTCTTCTTCGAGCTCCTGCACCGGGGGCTGCGCCCACGGACTCTGGGGGGCCGGCGGCAGTTCGCCGGCATCTTCCTCCACCGGCTTCCGCCGAATGGCCTCGAGCCAAGCGAGCGGCCGGAGCGCCCGGAGCCGGACGAGCACGGCTGCCGTTCCCTGCAACTCGAACGCGGGCGTCCAACCGAGCGTGCGCAGGAGCGTGCCGTGCCGGCGTGAAACGCGGCGGTCAACCGACGCGCCGGCGAGGTCCACGCCCGCGAGCGACATTTCGTCGAGCGGTACTTCGCGCAGATCGGCACCACGAAGGTCGGCGCCGTTGAGGACGAACCGGCCGCGGGCGGCGCGCAGCGCGAGCGAGCGACCCCGAACGTGGGCCAGGTCAGCGCCGTCGAGCGCGGCGTCGTCGAGAACGGCGCGCCCCAGATTGGCCCTCACAAACGAGGCCTGCTCGAGGCCCGCGGAGTCGAAGCGCACTCCACGGAGGTCGGCGTTCTCGAAACGAGCCAGCGCAAGGCGCGCGCGGGGCCATTCCGCGCCGACGAACGAGGCCTCGCCAGCCTGAAGCCCGATGGCGTGAGCGTCGGGCGCGGTGGAACGGTCGAACCTCGCGCCAGTGGCCGTCACATCGCGCAGCGAAGCGCCGGCGAGCGAGGCGTCGCGGAGGTCGGCGCCGCTCAGGTCGGCGCCGTCGAGGCGCGCGCCGTCGAGGTTGGCGCCCCGAAGACTCCGGCCGCGAAGGTTGACTCCCCGAAGGTCGGCCCGGCTGAGGTCCACCCCGTCGAATCGCAGATGCCGGAGGTCGGCCGCTCGAAGGTCGGCGCCCCGCAGTCGCGAGCTGAAGTCGTAGGCCGGCACCGTGAACGAATTTAGCGTCTTTCGGGATGGCACGTTGCTTGCAATGGTCAACTTCGGGGCGACTGCTTAGCTTCCACACCCGCCGCGCAGCGTGCGCCCCTCCCCTCCCCCGCCTCCGGACCCCGCATGGACACCCTCCTCCTCGATGGCAGCCGCCCCCTCCGCGGCACCGTTCCCGTCTCGGGCGCGAAAAACGCCTCGTTGCCCATCCTGATCGCCACGATCGTCGCGCCCGGCGAACACCGCCTCGCCAACGTGCCCGAGCTGGTCGACACCTCGTCGATGCTCTCCCTGCTGGGCCGGATCGGCTGCCCCTCGCTCGTCGGCCCACAGACGCGGATCGACACCACGCGCGTGGCGTTCTGCGAAGCGCCGTACGACCTGGTGCGCAAAATGCGCGCGAGCGTGCTCGCCCTCGGCCCGCTCTTGGCGCGGTGCGGGGAGGCGCACGTGTCGCTGCCTGGGGGTTGCGCGATCGGCATGCGCCCGATCGACCAACACCTCAAGGGGCTGGAAGCGCTGGGCTGCCACTTCGAGCTGGAGGGCGGCTACGTTCACGGCCGGGTAGACCGCCTGCGAGGCGCCGAGTTCCGCTTCGACATGGTGTCGGTGACCGGCACCGAGAACGTGCTCATGGCGGCCGTGCTGGCCGAGGGCACCACCGTGCTCGAGAACGCCGCAGCCGAGCCCGAGGTGGAGGACCTTGCTCGATTCCTGAGCGCCTGCGGCGCCCGCATCGAGGGGGCCGGAACCTCCCGCATCGTGGTCCAGGGTGTTTCTTCGCTACGGGCAGCGGCAGCCGCTCACGAAATCCTCCCGGATCGCATCGAAGCGGGCACCTACCTCGTGGCCGGCGTGATCACGCGGGGCGAGGTGCGGTGCGAAAACATGCGCCCGCAGGACGTGGCGCCCCTCCTCGACGTACTCCGCGCCGCCGGTGCCCGGGTGACCTGCGGCGATACGTGGGTGAGTGCCGGGGCCGACGGGCGCGTGAACGCCGTAGACATTGAAACGGCGCCTCACCCCGGCTTCCCCACGGACATGCAGGCACAGGTGATGGCGCTCCTGTCGCTGGCACGCGGAACCTCACGCATCCGCGAGACCATCTTCGAAAACCGGTTCATGCACGCAGCCGAGCTCTTGAGGCTGGGGGCCCAGATCTCGATCGACGGCAACCTGGCCACGATCACGGGCCAGCCGCAGCTCAGCGGCGCCACCGTCATGGCGACCGACCTGCGCGCATCGGCCTCCCTCGTCCTCGCGGGCCTCGCGGCGGAGGGGCGCACCGAAGTACTCCGGCTCTACCACCTCGATCGCGGCTACGAGCGGCTCGTCGAAAAGCTCTCGGCGGTGGGCGCCGCCGTCACGCGCGGGCAAGAGGGTCGGCCTCGATTTGCCGCTCCCGCGGTGGCCTAACCCGCGCAGAGAGCGAGGTTGGCCCCGGTAGGGGGAACCCCGGCGAGGGGTTTCCCCCTCTGTTTCTAGTTACCTTCCGCGCGGGGCGGGCGAAGGTGGCGATCGCGAAACACGTAGTCGACGAGGTGCGGGCGCGAGCCGACATCGTGTCGGTGATCGGCCAGTCCGTGACGTTGCGCCGCGCCGGCTCGAGCTGGGTTGGCCTCTGCCCGTTCCACAACGAGAAGTCCGCCAGCTTCAACGTGGTGCCCAGCAAGCAGATCTACCACTGCTTCGGCTGCGGAGCGGGGGGCGACGTGTTCACCTTCCTCCAAAAAACCCGAGGGGTCGGCTTCCTCGACGCCGTGCGTGAGCTGGCCGGGCAGGTGGGCGTGGTCGTAGAGGAGCGGCAGCTCAGCCCCGAAGAGCGGCTCCGGAACTCCCGACGCAAGGACCTCTACGACACCTGCGAGGCCGCCGCGAAGTGGTACGGCACCACGCTGCTCGTGGGTAGAGAGGGCGCCCCCGGGCGCGATTACCTCGCACAGCGCGGCGTCACGCTTGACACGGCGCGAAAGTATCGCTTGGGGTACGCGCCCGAAGGGTGGAACAACCTTGAGAACCACCTGAAGGCCGAGGGCTTCGACGCCGACCTGATGCTGCGCGCCGGGCTGATCAAAAAGCAGGAGTCCCGAGGAACCACCTACGATGTTTTTCGAGGCCGCCTGCTCTTCTCCATCCTCGACGACCGGGGCCGGCCCATCGCCTTCGGCGGCCGGGCCATGCCCGGCGCCGACAAGGACTCCCCGAAGTATCTGAACTCCCCCGGCACAGAAATCTACGAAAAGTCGAAGGTGCTCTACGGGCTGTCCTGGGCGCGCACGGCGATCCAGCGGCGCGACCGGCTGCTTGTCGTCGAGGGCTACTTCGACGCCGTGTCGTTGTGGCAGGCCGGCTTCGAGGAGGCGGTGGCCCCCTGCGGCACCGCGCTCACGGCAGAGCACCTGGACATCATCCGCCGGCTCACGCTGAAAGTGATCGCGCTGTTCGACAGCGACGAGGCCGGGCTCACCGCCGCGGTCCGCAGCCTCGCCCTGTTCCTCAGCGCCGGCGTCGAAGCCCGGCGTCTCGACCTGCCGGGCGCCAAAGACCCTGACGAATACGTGCAGAAGTTCGGAGCCGCCGGGTTCGAGGAGCGCCTCACGAAAACGGAGCCGCTCTTGGAGTTGGTCATCCGCCGCACGCTAGACAAACACGGCCCCAGCGCCGAGGGCAGAGGCCGGGCGGCGGACGAGCTGGTGCCGACCCTGCGCCGGCTAACGGGCACGGTGAGGGAGGCGACGATTCGGCGTGCCGCCGGCTGGATGGGAATGCCGGACGCAGAGCTGCACCGGATCGTCGGCGGCACCGCGTCCTCCACCGCGGTTGAACCCGCCCCGCGCCGGTGGATGCCCGACAAGGACCTTGCGCACCTGCTCTGGTTGGTCGTTCACTTCCCCACGGAGTCGGGCGCGGCACTGGAAAGTGCGGACCCTTCGCAGATCTCCGAACTGCCCGAGGTCCTGGAGACGATCGCCCGCCTCGTAGACGGGGAGGGGCTGCCGTCGGTGCTCGAAGCGCTGAAAGATCGGGCCCCCGACCTCGCGCGCACGCTCTCGCAGGCTGCCGCAAATTCTGATCTATACAGGGTTGACACCGCAGAATATGCCGCTCGTTCGATCGTGGCCCGTATGGAGCTTCGAGGTGTCGAGTCCCAGATACTTACGATCAACCGTGAGATTCACCATTGCGAGACAACCGGTGACAAGTCAAGTTACGCGGAGCGCGTGCGGCAGCTTTCTTTGCTGTACGCGCGACAGGCTACATTGAAGAAGCTGGTGAACCGCAGGGGTGGGGGACGGACTGGATGTTGAAGGACAAGGAGCTGAAGGAGGTCCAGGCGCTCATCGCGATGGGCAAGGAGCGCGGCGGCGCCGCCGAGGAGGCGGTGAACACGCTGCTCCCGGTGCACCTCATCGGCGGCAACATCGACGACATCAACATCATGTTCTCGGAGCTCGACATCGAGGTGGTTCACCAGGCCCGCCGCAGAGCTGACATGGAGCGCCGCGGCGTTCAGCCGGAGGAGAAGAAGCTCAACGAAACGCTGCCCACCGGGCGGAGCAACGACCCGGTTCGCCTATACCTGCGGAAAATGGGCTCGGTGAGCCTGCTCTCCCGCGAAGGCGAGATTGAGATCGCCAAACGCATCGACGAAGGGGAGCTGGCCGTGCGGCGAAACACCCTCGCCTCGCCGCTCGGGCTGTTGCACGCACGCGGAATGTTGGACGACGAAAACGCCAAGATCGACAGAGCAGCGCGCGCAGGAAAGAAGCTGCGGCGCGTGAAGACCAAGACGGGTCGTACGCTCGACCTAGTGGTCACGGACCTCGAAGGGCTCCACGAACAGCGGCGCGTACTCCTGCGCGAGAGCGACCGAGCGGCGCGCACCGAGCGGGAGAACGAGGCGGCGACCGCCCTCGCCGAAGTGGAAGAAGCCATCCTTGAGATCATGGATGGACTGGAGTTGGAGCGTCAGCTCATGCTCGACTTCGCGAGCAACATCCACCGTGCGTGGATTCAGGTGGCCGCCTGCGAGCGCGAGGTGGAAGCGGTGGCTCGGCAGGCCGGGGTCGATGTGCGTGAACTTCGGAAGAGCATTCGGCGCGTGCGCCGGGCGCCCGAGCGGGGCGGCAGCGATCTCGTGGAGCAGACCGGCATCGACGAGACCCAGTGGGCCGAGTTCGACAGCCGTGTGCGGCGCGAGCTGCGGAAAATCGCCAAGGTGGAGAAGGAGCTTGGGGCCGATCCCGACGAGCTGCGCGGGCTCGCACAGCGGCTGAAGCGGGGCGAGGGCGCGGCTGAACGCGCCAAGAGCGAGCTCATCGAGGCCAACCTGCGCCTCGTGGTCAGCATCGCGAAGAAGTACACCAACCGCGGCCTCCAGTTCCTCGACCTCATTCAGGAGGGAAACATCGGGCTGATGAAGGCCGTGGAGAAGTTTGAGTACCGGCGCGGGTTCAAGTTCTCCACCTACGCCACGTGGTGGATTCGTCAGGCCATCACCCGCGCGATCGCCGATCAGGCCCGCACCATCCGCATCCCCGTGCACATGATCGAGACGATCAACAAGCTGATCCGCACTCAGCGCTACCTGATGCAGGAGCTGGAGAGGGAGCCCACGCCGGAGGAGATCGCCGAGAAGATGGACATGCCCGCCGACAAGGTGCGGAAGATCCTCAAGATTGCGAAGGAGCCCATTTCGTTGGAAACGCCGATCGGCGAGGAAGAAGACAGCCACTTGGGCGACTTCATCGAAGACAAGGTGATCACCTCACCCGGCGACAACGTGACCAACAGCGCGCTCGTTGAGCAGGCCCGAAAGGTGCTTGCTACACTGACTCCCCGCGAAGAGCGCGTGCTCCGCATGCGCTTCGGCATCGGCGAAAAGTCCGACCACACGCTCGAGGAGGTGGGTCAGGATTTCGACGTCACCCGCGAGCGCATCCGGCAAATCGAAGCAAAGGCCCTGCGGAAGCTCCGGCATCACAGCCGGGCCAAGCGGCTCCGCGCGTTCATGGAAGGCTAAAACCGGGCCCGTAGCTCAGCGGTTAGAGCAGGTGGCTTATATCCACCCGGTCGCTGGTTCGACTCCAGCCGGGCCTACCCTCGCCTCCCGGAGCCCCGTGCATCCCGATCTCGTCGCCATCTCCAACCTGTGGCAGCTCGACCACCAAAACGACCGTCTGCGCGAGGAACACGAACGACTCGCCACCGCGGTTCGTGCCGCTGCCGCCGCGCTCAAGGCCGCGGAGGCCACCACGCTCGGGGCCACGGCCGAGCGCGACCGGGTGACGACCGCTACTCGCGCGAACGACCGAGAGCTCGCCGACTACGCGGACAAACGTGAGCGCACGCGCAAGATGATCGATACTGGCACCGCCCCCGACTACCCCGCCGCCGAGCGCCAGCTCGCGCAAGTGCTCGAGATCGTGGACCGCCTCGAAACCGTCGCCCTCGAGCTGCTCGATTCCGCCGAGATCGCTGCGACCGCGCTGGCCGCTGCCGGCCGTGAACAGGCCCAAGCCGTCACCGCCCTCGCCGACGCTCGCGTGGCGCTCGGTGCCCGCGACGCCCCCATCCGCTCCGAGCTCACGGAGCTGATCGCCAAACGCCCGCCGCTGGCCGACGAGGTGCGCGCCGAACTTCGAGCCACGTACGCCCAGCTCCGCCAGCGTAAGCGTCCGGCGCTGGTGAACACCGTCGAGAACATGTGCCAGACCTGCCAAACCCGCATCCCCACGCAGCGCGTCGTGGAAACGACGCTGGCGCGGGCGATTCACAACTGCCCGGGCTGCGGTGCCTGGCTGCTCCCGTGAGCGCATGACGCACGGCTACGCAGTGATTCCCCCTGGCTTGGAGCCGGTCGTGGCGGCCGAGCTGGCCGGCCTCGGCGTGGAGGGGGAGGTGTGCCCCGGAGGGGTTCGTTTCGCAGCGGACCCTGCGAAGGTGGCGGAGCTGGCCCGTACGATGCGTACCCCGGGGCAGGTGCTTCTGGAGGTGGGGAGCGGGTCGGCCCGGAGCACGGAGGCGCTCGGGGCTCTTGTGCGGCGCCTACCGTGGAAGTCGTTGCTCCACCCCCAGGCTTCGCTGCGCGTGGAGGTTTCGAGCAAGACGAGTGCCCTACGCTTTCGTGAGAACATCACGCGGTCCGTGACCTCGATGGTTCGCGACGCGCGGAAGGGGGCCTTCGTCCCGGACCGCGGCTCCCGCCCCCAGGTGGAGCAACTGCTCCAGGTGCGCATCGTCGATGACATCGCCACGTTGTCGCTCGACGCCGGCGGCGAACTCCTCCACCGTCGCGGCTGGCGCACCGAAGCCGGGCGCGCCCCGATGCGCGAGAACATCGCCGCCTGCCTGCTCGCCCTCGCCGAGTGGGACGGCAGCGATGCCCTGTACGACCCCTGCTGCGGCTCGGGCACCTTGCTCATCGAAGGCGCCCTGCTTGCCGCGAACCGCCCGCCTTTCGCCGCCCGAACGTTCGCCTGCAACGAGTGGCCCGTGGCCAATCCGGCCGCAGGCGCGCGCGGCCGGCAACCCGCCCGCCACGGCGCAGCCGGCCACGGTCCGCGAATCCCCGCACCGCCCCGGCCCTCTCCCTCCCGAGTGCTCATCGCCGGGAGTGACCACCACGCTCCCACCGTGCAGACCGCGCTGAACAACGCGAAGCGGGCGGGGGTGGCCATCCGCGTGGAGCACAAGGAACTCGACGACATCCAGCCCACCGCGGTGGTCGGCACGGTGGTGAGCAACCTGCCTTGGGGCGAACGGCTCGGCGAGCGAGTGGGCGGCGTGTACAGCGCCTTCGGGCGGGTGCTCCGGGAGCGGTTCTCCAGCTGGCGGGTGGTGTTCGTCACCTCCGACAACCGACTCGCCCGCAAGGTGGACGAACGGGTGGAGTGCCTCGTGCGTTTCAAGAACGGCGGCATCCCCGTTGGCGTCTGGACGTTTCTGGCCTAGCTCACCCGCGCGTTCAAACCTGCAGCTCGCGCCGTCGTGGCAATGGAGTCCAACTCCTGCGCAGAAAGCGCTCCCACCGAGCTGCTCGCTGGCTTTCGTGCCACCGTGTAGACCTGCACCTCGGAAATGGTTCCGTGCCGGCCGATGTGCCGGAGGCGGCCGACCCACGCGGCGATCTCCTCGGCCCCCGGCCGATCCTCGCCCAGCGAACAGAACATGGCCTGAATCACGATCGGGCGCTCTGCGGCCAGCTCGCGGAGGTTCCGCAGCACGCGGTTGAACGGGAATCGGGTGCCGTCCACGCGGTGAAACCACGCGTCGGTGCCCGCGTCGAGCTTGCACCAGAGGTCGTCGAACGACGCGAGGGCGGCACGAACGGCGGAGCGGTGCACGAGGGTGGCGTTGGTGAGGAGACGGAGCGGAACGGTGGGGGCCAGCTCGTCGCGCAGCGCACGGACGAGCGCCGCTGCGGCGGGGAATTCGGGCGGGGAGGTAGGCTCCCCGTCTCCGGCAAAGGCGATGTCCACGACAGCCCGGTGCTCGGCGGCGGCGGTGTCGAAGGGGGCTGTGTCCCAGAGCTGTCCCGACGCCACCAGAGTGAGGAGGTGGCGCAGCTCGGACTCAAGCCGAACCAAGTCGATGCGTGCGGAACCTCCTGGGGTCGTGCGATCGACCTGGCAGTAGGGACAGTCGAAGTTGCACACCTTGTCTGGATTGAGATTCACCCCGATGCTCAGGCCGCCCGCGCGCCGCGACACGACCGCGTAGATGTATTGATTCTCGCCGAGGTCGCGGCGGTGGTCGGCAAAGTCGAGGCGGCGGGGCGTCACGCCGGAGCCAGGCGCAGGCGCACGCGGCGCCCTGCAAGGTCGATCGGCTCGGTGGCGAGGCCAAGCTCCTGGTGCAGCCCGTCGGCCTGCACGTCCACGGCCAGCGTTTCGCCCCAAGTGGCGAACAGTTCGATGACATCGGCATGATCGCTGTCCCAAGCGAGCGTCACCCGGTCGGTGATCTCCAGCCCCATCTCCTTGCGCATGCCCATCAGGCGGCGCATCAGGTCGCGCATGAGACCCTCGACTTCCAACTCACGCGTGAGCGTGGTGGTCACCGCGCACCAACCGCCGCGATCCTCGGCGGCGGAGCGGCCGTCGGGCTGTACGACCTGCACTTGAAAATCCGAACGGCGGAACGCCTCGTCGAAGCCTGGTAGCGACGCTGTGTCCCCCCGGCGCAGCTCCGCCACGAGGCCCTCTTGATGCACGCTCACGGCCTTCACCACCTCTCCCATCCGGTCGCCCACCCTTGCGCCGAGGGACTTGAAGTCCGGCTTCACCACCCAACCGAGAGGGCTCCGGGTGCCCACCGCCTTCAGCTCGAGAGCCTTCACGTTCAGCTCCTCTTCCAGCATCGCCGAGAAGCGCTGAAGCGCGGCGCGCTCCGACGCCGTGCTGGCGCCGATCTCCAGCGTTTGGAGCGGCTGGCGCAGCGCGATCCCCGCGGCCTTCCGTGCAGCCAGCGCGAGGCCCGTATACCGCACCACGGCGCGCATCGCCTCGGCGAGCTCGGGGTCGCGCAAGGCGGCGTCTGCCGTGGGGAAGCGGGTGAGGTGGACCGACGCGGGAGCGCCCACCACGGAGTTCCGCTCCAGGTTTTGGTACAGCTTCTCGGCCGTGAACGGGAGCATCGGCGCGATGAGTCGAACGACGTCCCCGAGGCAGCGCCCGAGGGTCTCGAACGCCGAGCGGGAGGACTCCCCGTCCACCCGGAAGCGCTTTCGGTTGTGGCGCAAATACCAGTTGCTCAGCGTCTCCACGAAAGCCTCGATCTGCCGAGCCGCGAGGTGGTGCTCGAACCGCTCGATCGCCCCGCGAACTGCGGACACGGTGTCGTACAGCTCGGTGAGAATCCAGCGATCGAAATCGGGACGGTCCGCGAAGGACAGGGGCGCAGCAGCAGCCACGTAGGAGGCGCTCCTCGCGTAGTTCACGAAGAACGCCTGAGTATTCCAGAGTTGGTTGAGAAACCCCCCGCGGGCGTCCCGGAGCGGGCCGGGACCAAAGCTCAGGTTCGTCACCGGGTCCTGCTTTGCATAGAGCCACCGCATGGTGTCCGCGCCGTATTGTTCGGCGGCGTCATCGAACCAGATGGCATTTCCTTTGGACTTGTGCATCTCCTCGCCCTTCTCGTCCCGAACGAGGCCGTGGCCCAAGAGGGTGCGGAAGGGGGGCCTGCCTTCCATCATCGCGCTCATCGAAAGGAGGGCGTAGAACCAGTTCCGGAATTGGCCCGGAAAACACTCCAACACCACGTCCGCGGGAAACCACTGCTCCCAGTGGGCTCGGTCTGTCCCGTAACCAAGCGTGCTGTACGGCACGATCCCTGCGTCGAGCCAGGGATTCCCTACGTCGGGCACTCGCTCCATGGTGCCCTCGCAGTGGGGACACGCGATTTTCACGGCGTCGATGAAGGGGCGGTGCGGCGCGTGTCCGGAAAACGTGTCCCAACCCGAGATGGCCCGCGCCTGCAGCTCGGCCTCGCTCCCGATCACGTCGAAGCCCTTGCAGCCGCCGCACACCCAAATGGGCAGCGCCAGTCCCCAAAAACGTTTCTTGGAGATCATCCAGTCGCCCATGTTGCGCAACCAGTCCATCTCGCGCGCCGCACCCTCGCCCGGAATCCACGTGATTTGGGGCACGAGCGCTTGGATGCGCTCCCGCCACCCCATATCGATGAACCACTCGTCCACCAGCCTAAACACCAACTCCTCTTTGCAACGCCAGCAGTGTGGGTAGACGTGTGGATACCGTTCCCGCACCACCAGCACGCCGCGCGCTTTGAGGTCGTTCACCACGTCCTCACCCACCCCAAGCACGTGCCGACCGCTCAGCTCCCCGAATCCTTCGAGGTACTCCCCGATCTCTGAGAGCGGCGCGATGGCGACGACGCACTCGACTTTGGCCAACGCGGCGTCCTCCGCGCCGCAGCCGGGCGCGATGTGCACGATCCCGGTGCCTTCGCCGTCGCTCACCATGTCCCAGGCGAGGACCCGGTGGCACTCGATCGCGGTGCGCAGCACGCCGTCTCCCGCGGACACACGCGCCAGGGCGGCGGCCGCAAAGTGGTCGTACGGACCCTCGTAGGCGAGCCCGACCAATTCAGCGCCCTTCACCGTCCCCACCACCTCCACGTCTCCGACGCCCTTGAGCAACTTCTCGACGCTGGGCAGTTTGAAGCTCTTCTTATCCGAACCCGCCTCCAAGTTGCGCTCCCGCGGGCGCTCGAAGGCCCCCTTGCTCACGTACAGCGTCCAACCCTGGTGGCGCACTTGGAGGTAGTCCAGCTCGGGGTTCACGGCAGCGGCGACGTTGCTCGATAACGTCCACGGCGTCGTGGTCCACACCAAAAGCGCCTCCTTGTCCCGTCCTTTCAGGGGGAAGCGAACGTAGGTGCTCACGTGCTCCACGATCTTGCGGCCCTCGGCCACCTCCATCTGCGAAAGCCCCGTTCCGCAGCGGCAGCACCAGGGCATCACGTCGTTGCCGCGGCGCAGGTGCCCCTCGCGATGGCACTTGGCGAGGAAGCTCCAGATGGTGTAGTTGTTCTCCGTCGAGAACGTGAAATAGCTGCCGCCCATCTCGGCCGTTCCCAGCTTGCCGATCAACGCTTCGGGGGCTCCCGTGACGACCTTCCCGTTCGTGGCGGTGACGGTGACCTCTTGGGCGCCCTCGTGCATGGCGTCGCGCAACTTCAAGAGCGTGGCCGGGTCGTCCCACTCCATCCAGTAGCCGAGCCGGATGGACTGCTGGGTTTGGCGGGCCGCATAGGTCAGCACGCGCTCCTTGCAGGCACGCACGAAGGTGTCGAGGCCGAATTCCGCGATGTCGCGCTTGCTTTTGAACCCGAATTCTTTCTCGACCTCCACCTCCACCCACAGCCCCTGGCAGTCAAAGCCGTTCTGATAGCGCAACTTGCGCCCGTTCATCGCCCAGTAGCGGTTGTAGAGGTCCTTGAGCGAGCGCCCCCAGGCGTGGTGCACGCCCATGGGGTTGTTCGCGGTGATCGGCCCGTCGAGAAAACTCCACGGCTTGCCGTCGGCGTTCTGCGCACGGAGCCGCGAGAAAACGTCCTCCTTGGCCCATAGGTCCATCATCTCGTGTTCGAGCTGGATCCAGTCGATCCACGACTCCACGCGGGGGTACATCTCGGCCACGGCAATCCTGCGAAGGGGGGCAGGGCTATCAAGCCCTCGGGCGATGTGCCGGGCCCGGCCCCTCGTCGGGCGACATCTCGGCACATCGCGGCGCCGGGGCGATGTAGGTCGCCGCACCCGGTTAGGGCGGCGACCGTGCGCATCACCCGACGGCACCTGCTCGCCACCGCCGGCCTCGCCAGCGCCGCTGCCGTCGGTGGCGCCCTCGCGACCGGTACGGTGTACCGCGTGTGGTGGAACCAGCCGGCCGACGCAACCGCTCGTCTCCTCTCCCCCGATGAGATCGCTTTCCTCGATGCGCTCGCCGACGCGATGTTTCCCCCCGACACCGGCCTGCCGCTGCGCGGGCGGGATGCCAACGTGGCGCGCACCGTCGACCTCGTGCTGACCGGGATGCACCCGAGCCAAAGCAAGCTCGTTCGGTTGAGTCTGCACGCCCTCGATCAATACGCCCTCCCGTCTCAACACACAGCGTTCCGAAACCTCGACCCCGCTGCCGCCGGGGAAGTCTTGCGCGCGTGGCTGAGCCACGACCTTGCTGAGGTGCGCGGGCTCACCGCCAGCCTGTACATCTTCGTGGCGATGGCGTGGTCGATCCACCCAGACGTAGCGCCGACCTTGGCGGGGCAATTCAAGTGCGGGTACGGCGCGTGATGGTGAACGCCGCCCGCATCACCGTGGAGTCCTGAGATGCGCTGGCAGCCCGGTGACGGCTTCTTCTGGCGGCCCGAGCCCCGTGCCGAGGCGTTTCGCACCGACGACCTCGAGCTCGAAGCCGACGTCGTGATCGTAGGGACCGGACCGGGAGGGGCGGCGGCTGCGCGCACCCTCGCCGACAGCGGCGTGCGCGTCGTGATGCTCGAGGAGGGGCCCGCCAAGGAGCGCTTCCGCCCCAACCAGAGCACGGTGATGCGCTACCACATGCAGGAGGGCGGCGCGATGGTGGCGACCGGCTCCACGTACATGCCCATCGCGGCGGGCCGCGGCGTCGGCGGCGGTACGCTCATCAACAGCGCGATCGCGTGGAGGTGTCCCGACGAGGTGCTCGACGGCTGGACGGCCCCGCTTCAAGACCACCGGTACTCCTCAGCGAACATGCGGCCCGTGTACGACTGGCTGTGGGAGTACCTCGGCGTGTGGGAGACCCGTCCCGAAATCTCCGGGGAGAACAACGATCTGGTGGTTCGGGGGGTTCGAGCGCTGGGCTGGGAGGGCGGCTACCTCTCGCGATACACGCCGCAATGTATCGGGTGCGGCACCTGCTTCTACGGGTGCGGCACCGGAGGGAAAGCCAGCGTAAACCACAACTTCCTCGTGGAGGCTGTGGAAAACGGCGTGCGCATCCAAGCCGACACCAAGGTGGACGACGTGCTGGTGACAGGGGGGCGCGCCGCGGGGGTGGTGGGCCGGATGTTCCATCCCGAAACTGGCGAAGCCGGTGGAAGGGTGACCGTGCGTGCGCCCAAGGTGATCGTGGCGGCGGGGGGCATCGGAACCCCGCGATTCCTGAAGGGAATCAGCACCGACCTCGGCCCTGCGGTGGGCGTAGGGCTCCACACTCACCCCGGAAACGCGGTGTTCGGGGTGTGCAAACACGAGGTGAACTGGTGGAAGGGGGCTACCCAAGGGGCCTGGTGCCACGTTCCGGGCTTCCCGGGGGTTCTTCCCCATACGAGTTCGTTACCGCCAGAAGTGGCCATGCTCTCCCTCGCGCCGCTGGGCATCGGCGCGGCGGAGGCCATCCGGCTCATGCCGCATCTCGTCGGGCTGCTGGTGATGATCTCGGACGCAAGTTCGGGCACCGTGGGCCGCTGGCCCGACGGCCGCGCCAACATCGGCTACGACTTTCTCCCCAGCGACGTGGACCGGATCAAGGCGGGGATGGTGGCCGGCGCGCGGGTTTTACTCGCGGGGGGTGCGGATTGGCTGTTCTGCGCCGTCTCGGGCGTGGGTCGGGTGTCCAGCGCGGAGGAGCTGGAAGCGCGCCTTGCCCCCGCCACGATCCGTGACTTCACGCTCTACGCCAGCCATCCCATGTCCACCTGCCGCATGGGCCTCGATCCGAACACCAGCGTGGTGCGCCCCGACGGCCGCGCCCATGCGGTCGAGGGGCTCTACCTCGCCGACTCCAGCATCTTCCCCAGCTCGTTAGGGGTGAACCCCAGCATCACCACGATGGCGATGTCCACGGTGATCGCGCAGGGGATCCTCAGCTCGGGCTAATCCCAACTGTTCGCGATTTACGCCCGAACACGGCGCGTGCTGAGCCGCTGCAGCAAGCCCAGCGGAGTCTGTTGACTGCTGGGCCTTGGGCACTGCTGTTGGACGCAGCGGTGACGGGGTGGGTGACGCCGCTGGCCGTCCCGACCGAGCCCCGTTGCGGGGCGAGCGGAGGGGCGGTCGGCGGCGGCAGGACGCGGCGCCAACGCTGGGTTTTCCTCACGCCGTCCCTTCCGAGTCCACCGGCTGGCAGCGGACCTTCGCGCCACCGGCGCCGCGTCCTGCGCGGCGAACCGCGGTGAGGTCAATCGGATGATGGATAGAAACTCGGCAAATACCCGATCCGCCCGATGGCCGTGCCGATCTCCGTGGAGGCGCGCCACACCACCGTGCCCTCGGGAGTGATCTCGGTGAGCATGCCGGCCATCGTCCAGGCCACGAGGTAGTTCCCGTTCTCCAACTTCCGAACATCGCCGAGCACCGGGTCGTACCGGCCGTTCTCGGCCTCAAACTCAAAGGTGCGGCGGAGCGTACGGGCGTCGGGGTCCCACGCGTATTCCACCACCCTCGTCACCAGCGGGTCGTGGTGCGAGCCGTTGTCGTACATCACAAAGCCGTCGGCCCATGCGTGGCTCAGGTGGGAGTGGCTCCACCAAGTGCGGGCGGGACCATCCACAAGGTAGGCGGCATCGGGGTCGATGGTGTCTCCCGCCTCGTCGAGAAAGTCACCGTACCGGCCGCCGGCTTGCCAAATTGGGGCGCCGCCGTCGCGAGGCACCGCCACGATCGCGTCGAGGTGCTTGGGCGTGTAGAGGAACACGTCGCGCTCGGCATCGTAGAGCAAGGCGTTCCCGTGGCTGAAGTCCTCGCCGCCGACCTGGGCGGTCTCCAACTCGCTATGCGAACAGACGTGCCACGGCGCGTGGCCGTAGTCGTCCAGCATCGAGAACACCTTGCGGGCCTCGCCATCGAAGCTGTCGGCCACCCAAATCGCGTCGGTCGTGAACGTCGCCGCTGTCCCCTCTTCGGGCGTGGACTCGCGGGACTCGTAGCCTAGCCAGGCGATCCCGCCCCCGGGCAACTCCACGACGTCATGATGCACGTCGTCGATCGCGCGGTATTCGTTCTCCACGCCGTCAAAAGAGATGCGCCCCACGCCCGCCCACCCGCCCGCCATCAAGTCGTTGTCCACGTACAACGCACTCCGGCCATCCGTACTCACATGCACCGTCGCGATGGGCGTGCCCGGCTTCGCTTCCATGCGCCACACGTACTCGCCCTCTCGGTTGATCACAGCCACGCTGCTCGTCTCCTGAGCGATCAACGCGAGCAGCACGAAGCCGTCGCCCATCCACTGCGTGTCGTCCGACTCTTCCACCCGAAAGATCGGGGCCGTCGGCGGCGCGGGGTCGACCTCGATCTCCACCTCCGCGCTCGTAAGCGTCGTGGTGTCGGTCTCGGTCTCCACCTTCACCGTGTACCTAGCGCCGGAAACGAGCCCGAGCACCCGCACATCCGGGGCCTCAAACCACGGCGTCACCTGCTCCTCTTCGTCCTCGCGCACAAAACGAACCCGGGAGCGACCGGGAGGAGCCTCCCACGTGGCACGAACGACGTTCGGCAGCCCCTCGACGGCCTGAAACATCGGCGCCAGCACCTCCTCCGGCCCGGAGTCGCTCTCCGCGCAGGCCGTAACGAGGAGCAGCGCCAGCGTCATGAGGCGCGCGCTGCGAGCACTGCGGCCAACTCCGCATACAGAAAGACATTGGCCTGAATGGTCTTCTCGAAAACGCCGAGGTGCAGGCTCTCGTTGGGTCCATGTGCGGTCGTGAGCGGGTCGATCACGCCGTTGAGGATCAGCGGCAGGTCGCCGAACCGACGCCCGAAGATGTCCACGAAGGGAATGCTCCCGCCCACGCCCACTTGGAGCAGAGGCCGGCCCCAAGCACGCTGGTAGGCACGATCGGCCGCCTCGAACGCCACGCCCTTTGGCGTGTACAGCCACGCGCCCGAGGCCTGCGTCGTCCACACCGCCTCCACCCGCACACCGCCGGGCGGATCGCGGAGCAGCTCCGCATTGAACGCTGCTTTCACCGCGGCATCGGTCATTCCGGGCGCCACACGCACGGACAGAATGGCCTCCGCAGAACGCCGGAGCGCGTTCTTCTTCACTTCGTGCGTGGGGAGAGTGGTGGCCACGACAGTGACCGCCGGCTGCCGCCACAAGTGCTCGGCCGGCGGTCTGCCGCGATCGGGCAACGGCTCCACCCCCGCGCAGAGGTGCGCTCCGGCCCGGATGACCTCCGTGGTGAGCGGAACGTCCCACGCGGCGGCCTTCCAACTAGCGGGAACCTCGCTGCGCGGCGCCTTCACGCGCCCGTCTTCGTCCACCAACCGGGACACCAACTGCATGAGCGCCAGCGACACGTCGGGCACCATGCCGCCCCAGAGGCCCGAGTGGATATCGGCGTCGAGCGCAGTACAGCGCACCGTCACCTCGAGGATTCCCCGGAGGGACACCGTCAGGCCGGGGATGTCGGTGGACGGGTTTTCGCAGTCGGTGAGGATCATCGCGTCGGCGGCGAAGACCTCCGGGAACGCATCCATGTAGCGTTCGAGGTTGGGGCTGCCGATCTCCTCCTCGCCCTCGATGACCAGTCGCAGGTTGCAGGGCAGCTCGCCGTGGACGGCCAACCAGGCCCGGATCGCCGCTAAGTGGCTCACCCAGCCGCCCATGTCGTCGGCGGCGCCCCGTGCGTAGAGCCGCCCGTCGCGGACGGTGGGCTCATGAGGCGGCGAAGTCCACGACTCTCCCTTCACGGGCTGCAGGTCGAGGTGCCCATACACGAGAATCACAGGGGCGCCGGGGGTGCGCATCCAGCTCGCCGTTACGCAGGGGAGCGCGCCGTCGAGCTGCCGGGCCACGGCGTCGGCGAAACCCAACTCCCGCAAATCCGCCGCCACACGGTCGGCGAGGGCCCGCACATCCCCCGCGCGGGCCGGATCGCAGGAGATCGCGGGCACACGAAGGTAGGCGCACAGGGCTTCGAGAGCGGCGGGCACGGCGGCGGCGGCAGCGCGCGCAACCGGAGCGGGGTCGAGCTTCATCGAAACGGCCTATCCTGCGGGGGGGCCCGCGGGGGGCCGCACGGCCGGGGTAGACGACACCCTGCCGAGCCCGATAGGATGCGACTGATGCTCACACTCCTTCTCCTCTCCTGCGCGGACGACACGCCGGCTTGGGCTGTTCAACACGCCTCGGTGGTGCCGACCGCCACGGGCATGAACGGCACCCAAACGTGGGAGTTCTTCAACGCCGCGTGGTCGCCCGACGGCGGCGACGACGGCTACCTCTGTATGCGCGCGCAGACCCTTGAGGGAACGCTGACGACCCAAAAGAGCTGCCCCTCCTGCCGGGCCGTGTGGGTGCTTACCGTCACCGAGCTCGGCTCCGACTGCTCCGACGAGCTCATCGCCGACGAACACTTCGCCGGGCCCGACCGCTACGCGATCGGCGACGCCCACGACGAGTTCGCCGAGGACGACCCGTTCCCCGAGCGCTCGTTCGGCTGGGCGGCGGGTTTCGGCGACGACGAGCTCACCCCGATGGGCTGGGCCTGGCCCGAGGCGCTGGAGTTGGAGGGCGAGGCTTCGCCGGGTTGGGCGCTGGAGCGCCCCTACACGTTGTGGCCCGCCGTGGCCTGGCAGCTGTGAGCGCACCGACCACGACATCTCGATCAGGCTTGGCAGCCCGCTTTGCGGCGGCTACCCTTCAAACGGGTCGGGTGCTCACGGGGGAGCCCACATGATGATGATCTTCATTTCTGCATTGGCCGTCCTCAACGGATGCGCCTCGGGCGACATCTTCGCCACCTCCTCCGACACGGCCCCACCCGACCTCGCCGAGGGCGCCGGAGGAGATACCGACGCGGCCGACTCCGCCGACGAAGCTGCTCCCCCGGTCTGGTACTCCTTTGCGGCCACGCTGTCGGTCGCCGACGGGCAAGCCGTCGTGGATGACGCGGAGGGGCGCCTCGTGCTCGCCAGCGCCGACCTCACGCGCAGCGACTGCGAGGCACTGCCGGCGTCAGCGGTGAGCGTGGCCGAGGTTCCGGCGGTCGAGGAAGACCTGTACGTGTGGTGGGAGTTCACGCTCCCCGTCACCGGGGAGTGCGCGGTGGCAGGCCTCCCGCAGCGCCTCGGTGTGGGGATCGGCGCGCTCGATCCGGAGGTGCGGGCCCGGCTCGGCCCCGCCGGTCTGAACGAGAAGGTCGACCTGCTCTACGGTGCGTGGCTGTCCGACGACGGCGGGGAGACGGTGTTTCCCTTCGGCTACGCTGAGGGAGGGCTGGAAACCGAGGCGAACGCTCCCCCGACGGACGACCGTTTCGAGTTGGTGCCGCTCCTGCTCTTGGCCTTGCCCCCCGTGGAGTGAGCCCCGAGGCGGATAGCCTCGTCCGATGTCCTGGCTGCGGAAGGGACCAGCAGGCGCAATGTTCGCCGTAGGCGCCTTCGTGGTAGCCACCCTTTACCAGCACGGGCGGCTCGCGGCCGCGGCGGGAGGGGCGCTCCCGCTGGACGACGCCTACATCCACCTCGCCGTGGCCCGCCAGCTCCGGGAGTCGGCCACCTGGGGCGTGAACGCCGGCGAGTTCGCGAATGCCTCGTCGTCACCGCTCTGGACGGCCCTCCTCGCTCTGGCGCCTACGTCCTCCGCGATCAATGCGGCACACGCGCTCAACCTCGCGGCCGGCCTGAGCTTCGGGGCGCTGGCCTACCGCTGGCTGCGCTGCCAGGCCGACGGAGCCCCGGCGTTGGGAGCAGCCACGGCGGTGACGATCCTGTTGGCCGTCGGTCTGGCCGTACCGCTCCCGACGCTGGCTGCGCTCGGCATGGAACATACGCTGCACCTCGCGCTGGCCGCGAGCCTGCTGTTTCCGCCCAAGAGCTTGCAAGGAAAAGGCTTCCGAAGCTGCGGAGTGGCCGCTCTCCTCGGGGCGGCCGCGACACTCACCCGCTACGAGAGCCTGTTCCTCCTCGTGAGCCTGGTAGTGGTGGCGATGGTGAGCGCACGGGGGCGGGCGGGGGCGGGCTCGGCGCTGGCGGGCGGCACCGCCGCTGCCGCCGCCTTCGGCGCGTTCACCGCTCACCACGGTGCCGCGTGGCTGCCGAACCCCGTACTCAAGAAGGCCTGGGTGGGGAGGGACTGGACCCAGAGCTTCCTTGACAACCTCCACGAGTGTCCCGCGCTCGGTGCGCTCGGCGCTGCTCTGCTCGTCCTCGTCGTGCTGGGGCTGCCCCCTCGAACCCGCAACGCCGCGGCTGCCGTGCTCCTGACCATCCTCGGCCAACTGGCCTTCGGTCGGGTCGGATGGCTGTTTCGTTACGAAGCCTGGCTCTGCGGGCTCGGCGGCGTGGTGCTCGCGGCGGGCGCGGCGCACTACCTACGGACGGGTCCCCGAGTGGTGGGGGTGATGCTCGTCGGGGCGGTGCTGGCGCCGCTGAGCGAGCGTGCGGCCGCTGCGTTCACGAGCCTCGCCCCTGCGGCACGGTTCACCCACGACGCTGACGTGCTCCCGGCCGAATGGCTCGCCACGGCGCCCGTGGCCTCGGTGGCGGTCCACGATCTCGGAGCCGCCGCCTGGTTGGGCGACCACGACTGGGTGGATGTCGCCGGGATCGGCCACGACGGCATCGCGCGACTGCATCGCCTCCGCACGCTGACCCCACTGTCGCTGGCGCCGATCCTGCAGGCCCACAAGGTCCAGTTGGCCGTGACCGGTCCCGAGTGGATGGACAACGCGCGGCCCGCGACCTTCGAGGAGTTGGCCCGGATCTCGGCGCCCCACCCCGCTTGGCCTGGCCGCTTCGAGGTCGGCTTCTGGTCCACCCCGGCGGCCGATCGCGTCGCCCTCCGTCGCTCTCTATCCGCCGCAGCCGCCACGTGGCCGCGCCGCGTGGTCGTCCGATACCCCGACGACGTTCCGGTGGACTTGGCCCGCCCGCCGCTCCCCGGCACCGGAGTTCAGCTCGACGACCACGGCCTCCACTTCTACGGGAACGCCGAGGTCTCCGCCCTGTCGCCGACACGAGGGAGCCTCCACGCTCTCGTAGAAGGCACCGAGGGCGGCGGGCGCACCCCGCTGTTCGAGGTGGACGTCGATGGCCGCACCCTCTCCCATGCCACCACGACCGACGGGGCCTCGTGGGACTGCGGAAAGGTGGAAGTCGGCTCCGCCGTGCTGCTTCGATTCACCGACGACACCGCCCCAGGCGATTCGGGCGACCGGAACGTACGGGTGCGCGCCGTGTGGGTGCGATAGGAGAACCCGTGGCCGACTTCGTGAACGAGCTGGTGTGGTCGCACTCCCGGGCCCGTTCCTTCGCCGGTTGTCGGCGAGCCTACTGGTTTGCCTATTACGGGAGCTGGGGAGGCTGGAAGGACGATGCGCCCGCCGAGGTGCGCGACACATGGGTGCAGAAGAAGCTGACCAGTCGAGCCATGTGGACGGGGACAGTGGTGCACGGCGCAGCGGAGTACGCGCTCCGGGAAGTGCGTGAGGGTCGCGAGGCCGTCGCGGTGGAGGACGCCGTGCGGGGAGCGGTGGCCGGTGCGCGGCGCGACATGGAAGGGAGCGTGTCGGGCGCGTGGTTGGCTCGCCCCGCGAAACGGGTCGGCTTTCGGGAGCACTACTACGACGAGCCGGAGGAGGCGGGTGCATGGACCGCCGCGATCGTCGAGATCGAGCGACAGGTGCGGGCGCTCTGGGAATCCCGGCCGTTCCGAAGGCTCCACGAGGTGCCCGAGCGAATCCGCGAGCTGGAGGAGCTGCGCCGCTTCCCGGTGGGCGACGTCGACGTTTACGTGGTCCTCGACGTGATGGTAGAGGACGGGCGCGGCGGAGCCGTGATCCTCGACTGGAAGACCGGCAGTCACCACGCGGAGGAGGAGATCGCCGCTCAGCTCGGCGTGTACGGGCTCTACGCCACTGCCGTGCTCGGGTTGCCCGCGGATCGCCTCACGGCGATGCACGTGAACGTGAGGCACGACACCACGACGAAGCACACCGTCGATGCGGCGGCGATCGAGAGCGCGAGGGAACGAATCCGCTCGACCACGGCCGAGATGCGCTCGAAGCTGGTCGACGTTGCCGGGAACGTGGCCGCGCGCGAAGACTACCCCACCCTCCCAGCAGGCGACCCCCAGTGTGGAGGGTGCGGTTTCCGCGGAATTTGTGGGCGGCGCTGACGACCGACCATTTTTTGGTACTCAATGGGGCGTGAAGTTCAGTAGGCTGTGGATGTACCCGCGAGGTCCCATGTCCACCCAGCCCGTTTCCCTCCGACTCCTCTCCTGCTTCCCCTCCAGCGCGCTCGGCGCGGAGGTCGCGGCGCTCGGCGGGCGCTGCTTCACCGTGCGTCACCCGGGCGCCCCCGCAGATGGAGACCTGATCGTTGCGGTCCCCGGCCCGGAGCGCACGCGGCAGGTGCTGCTCCCGCGCGGCCTCGGGCGCCCGCTGCTCGCGAGGGCGGCTCCGGGAGGATGGCTTGTTGAAGGTTCCGGCGAAACCTGCAGCCCGCGTCGGTGGATCACGGCCGGCGGGCTCGCCGCCCGGGTGCGCCGCTACCAGTTGCCGAAGGGGCCCGCGGCGGCCCAGCCTCGGCTGTCGCGCTCTCCCGTCGTAAGCGACGGTCTGGCGCCCACGTGGCTCGCCGTTCGCCTCGAGTGCCCGCTCTACACCCCGCTCACGCGCGTCCGGCCGGAGCTACGCGGCGCGCCGGTGGCGGTGTGTGCTGGCCGCGTGCGCGACGTGTCGCCGGAGGCGCGCGCCGCCGGCGTTACGGCCGGCATGGCGCTCCGGCGCGCGCTGCGCCGGTGCCCCACGCTCCGCCTCGTCGATCCCCCTCCAACGTCGGCCACGGCAGAGGTGCGTGCGCTCCTCGAGTTGGAGGTCGGGGAGGTCCGCGAGGAGCGGAGGGGGCTGCTGGTTCGTATCGCCGCCGGGAGCGTGGGCGAGCTGTTCGCCGCGGCAGAGCGCATCGCGCTCCGCATCTGGCAGGCCACCGGCGTGCGGGTGCGGCTGGCCATCGCGGCAGACGGGGAGATTGCGCTTCGGTTCGCGCGGCTCCTCGCTGTCGACAGCGTGGCCTACGTGCCTGCATCGGCCGCCGCCGCGTGGCGCCGGCAGCGCCCTCGCCCGGGGTCGCCGTCGATGCCCGATGTGGAAGGGATCGTCGCGGCCGCGCGCGCGGCGGCGGATCACGAAATCGGCGCGGGGCGGCTCGTGCTCGAGGCGGCGGGCGGCCGGGTGGAGCTGGTGTGCACCAGCACCGCCCCCGCGGCCGCACAGGCGGAGGCCGCGCTGCGGGCGCGGGCGCTGCGGCTCGGTGAAGTGGCAGCCGTCCGGTGGGTGCCCGCTGTAGCTCCGGCGGCGGTGGCCGCCGCCGCTCAGCTGTCACTGCGACTCGCGCGGTGAGCGCGAGCCCCGCGGCAGCGGATAAGGCGGTGGGCGCCCTCGCGGCCGGAGGCTCCGATGTCCACGTTCTCCTTCATCGGCGTCATCCACCTGCTCCCTCTCCCGGCAGCACCCTTAGGGTCGCCCGGCTTCGAGGCGGTGCGGGCGCGGGCACTCGCCGATGCCGAGGCGCTCGCCGAAGGTGGCGCCGACGGCGTGATGGTGGAAAACTTCGGCGACGCTCCTTTCGCCCCTCGAGAGGTCGGCCCGCATGTCGTGGCCGCGATGGCCGTGGTCGCGAGCGACGTGCGGCAGCGGTTTCCACAACTCCGACTCGGCGTGAATGTCCTCCGCAACGACGCACGAGCAGCCTTGGGCATCGCGGCGGTGGTGGATGCCGACTGGGTGCGCGTGAACGTCCTCGCCGGCACTGCGGTCACCGACCAGGGGGTGGTGGAGGGGCGCGCGCACGACTGGCTGCGATACCGCCGTGAGGTGGGGGCGCGGGCCCAGATCGTGGCCGACGTACACGTGAAACATGCGCAGCCGCTGGCGGGCGGCCCCATCTCGGAGGCCGCGGCCGACCTCTACCGGAGAGCGGGCGCCGACGTGCTGATCGTAACGGGGCGAGCCACGGGCGCAGCGGCCGAGGAGGACAAGGTCAGCGCCGTGCGGGCGGCGGTTCCCGAGGCGCCGGTGTGGGTGGGGAGCGGGGTCACCGAGGAGACGGCACGGGCCTGGCGTGCGCGTGTGCACGGGGCGATCGTCGGCACGGCGTTGCACCAGGAGAGCAACGTTCGGCTGCCGCTGGAGCGGGCGCGCGTGCGTAGGATGGCGGAGCTGCTGGCGCAGGACTGACGCGAGCGGGCGGCGCAGAGCCGCCGACGCAGAGCCGCCGACGCGGGACGCGGCGCCGTCGCGGCGTCCGGTTCGGGGGCGGGGCAGCAGAGTGGCCGGGGCGGGGGAACTCCGCGG
>CANKOI010000060.1 GCA_947484175.1 Deltaproteobacteria bacterium | reverse complement strand
TGATCGGCAAGGCCGTGGCCGCGCACTTCCCCGCCGGCGGGAGTGGGGCCTCGGCCCTGCGAGAGGTGCTGCCCTACGCCAACCTTCGTTACTGCCCCAACACCGTGTGTCCGTTTGGCGACACGGAGCCGAGCTACCGCCAGTGCGTGGAGATTCTTCGGAAGGAGTGCGCCGGCGAGGGCGACATCCCGCTGGTGGTGGTCGGCGGGCTCACGCTGGAGCAGCGTTCCGAACGGCGGGCACGCTTCGAGGAGTGGGTGGGAACCCAGCTCGAGCCCGTGGCGCAGGCGGGTGGGGCGACGATCTACGCAATTCCCCGGGAGGGGGAGCTGTGATGCCAACTCATCACGATTTGCGCCCGAACACGGCCCATGCTGAGCCGCAGCAGCAACGCTGATTTCCGCCCCGCCACCGACCCGACGGCCGCCGGCTGGCAATGGACCCTCGCCCCAACGGCGCCGCGTCCTGCGCGGCGAGCCGGATAAGCGAAAGGATGCCCCTCACTGCCGTCGTCCTCGCCGCGGGCTTGGGAACCCGGATGCGCTCGCCGCTCGCCAAGGTGCTCCACCCGCTGTTGGGCCGCCCGATGGTGGGGTGGATCGTGGAGGCGCTACAATCGGTGGGTGCCGACGTGGTGGTGGTAGTGCACCACCACGAGGAGGCGGTACGCGCCGCCCTCGCGCCGTGGAATGTGCGCTTCGCTCGCCAGTCGGCCCCGCGTGGCACCGGAGACGCCGTGCGGAGCGCGCTAGCCGAGCTGCCCGCCACGGGGCCGGTCGTCATCACCGCCGGAGACACGCCCCTGCTCACGGCAGCGAGCATCCACCGGCTCCTCGCCGCCCATCGCAGCAACGTGACGGTGGCCGCATTCGAGGCCCGCGACCCCGCCGGCTACGGCCGGATGGTGCCCGGCGTCGGCATCGTGGAACAGGCCGCCTGCACCCCCGACCAAGCCCGGCTGCGAGTGGTGAACAGCGGACTCTACGTGATGGAGGCGGAGTACCTGCGGCATCGTCTGCCCGACCTCGTGCCGCATCCTCCCAAAGACGAGCTCTGGCTCACCGACCTCGTGGACGCCGAAAGCACCGTGCTCGACGACTTCACCGAGGCCGAGTTCCTCGGCGTGAACGACCGCGCCCAGCTCGCCGAGGCCCGCGGGGTGCTCCGACGCCGCGTGAACCGGGCCTTTGCCGCCACCGGCGTAGACTTCGCCGACCTCGACAGCGCCAGTGTAGACGTGACGGTCACCCTGCAGCCCGGCGCGGGGGTGGGCCTCGGCGCCGTGATCACCGGAGACAGTCGGGTAGCGGGCCAGGTGGGCCCTCACTGCGTGCTCCACGACACGCACGTTCATGCCGGTGCCACCATTCTTGCGGGGAGCGTGTGCGAGGGGGCCGTGGTGCACGCAGGCGCCGTGGTGGGGCCGCTGGCGAGGTTGCGAGGGGGGGCCGACCTCCGCGCCGATGTGCGGGTGGGCTGCTTCGTAGAGGTGAAAGCCTCTGTCCTCCACGAAGGCGCGAAGGCCAACCACCTTTCGTACATCGGCGATGCCGACGTAGGCGCGTACGCCAACATCGGCGCCGGCACCATCACCTGCAACTACGACGGTGTGAGCAAACACCGCACCGAGATCGGCACGGGCGCCTTCATCGGGAGCAACAGCGCCCTCGTGGCGCCGCTCCGCATCGGCGAAGGAGCCATCGTGGGCGCCGGCAGCACCCTCACCCAAGACGTCCCGCCAGACGCGATCGCCGTGGAGCGTTCGCCCGTGAAACACACCCTGAACAGCGCCGAGCGTCTGCGCGGGCACTACCGCAAACGGGGCGGGCGCCGCTAAGACGCCCTACTTCGTTTCTTTGTGCGCCGTGACCTTCCGCTCGTAGCGGCAGTACTTGTTCAGTTCGATGCGCGCCGAGCTGTTTTTCTTGTTCTTCTGCGTGGCGTACCGGCTCACGCCGGGCACGTCGCTCGTGCGGCAGGTGGTGCACTCCACGAAGATGGTGGTGCGCCCAAGCGCCTTCTTCTTGGCCATGTTCGACTCCGAATCCGAAGACGGCCCGGCTAATGCACTCCGTGTTGCCCGTCAATGTACGCGGTGCGCCACCCCAGGGTCTGGCCCGGCCAGCGGGCCAACTGGCCGGCGAGACGGGAGGGAAGCTCGTCGTCGGAGAGCGGCGGACTCACCCGGACGCACCAGCGTTTGTCACGTTGGCGGCTCACCTCCACCGCCCGCACTTCAGCGCCCGCTGCGCGAGCGGCCGCCGCGAGCGAGGGCCACGGCACGCCGAGCACTCGGCCGCGCTCAATCGCCCCGAGCGACCCGCCGGCGCCCGCGCCTCCGGCATCCGCGCCCAGCACGGCGTGTGCAGAGCGCCCTTCCGAGAAGGCAGCCGACGCCGCTGCAACGTCGCTGGTCCACCGCGCGGGCACCCGCTCCCGCATCCGGCTGAAGCGCTCGTACAGCAACTGATCGGCGCGGCTCTGCGAGGGGGGGCAGGCAGGGTAGAGCGCGCAGAGCCCGGGCCGCGCCGAGGCCAGCGCGAGCACCGCCGCCAGGGGGTGCGGCGCCGCCAAGCCTAGGTACAGCGCGGGGGGGCCCTCCGCGGAAAGCTCGTCGACCACGAGGTATCGGTCGAGCCACCACGGCTCCAGCCGGCCGAGGATCAGCTCCTCGAGGCGCCGCTGGAGGTCTACGTCCTGTGCCTCCCGTGCGAGCGCTTCTGCGGTTCGGGCGCTCATGCCCAGCTCGCGGCGAGCCGCGGCTACGAGCGCAGCATGGCGACCAGGGCGCCCCTGCCGCTCCAGCCGCCACAGCAGCGCCCCCAACGCACGCAGCACCTCGGGCGAATCCGGCGGCAGCACATTTCGAGCCACCTCCACTAAGGCGAGGCGAAACCAGCCGGACAACACCTATTGGACCGAGAAGAACTCGGTGGCGGTGCGCCCCACCGGTGCCGACCACGCCTCCACCTGGTAGGCGCCCCGCGGGAGTTCTCCCCACTCAAGCGTGATGAAGGTGCGTTCGAGCGCCTGAAGCGACCACGTGGTTTCCTGCTCTACGCAGTTTCCGGTGGAGCTCTGCGCGGTGCCACCCGTGAGCGTCCACGTGTTCACGAGGCAGCCATCGGGAGTCGTGAACTGCAAGAGGCCGTCGCACGGGTTCTGAAAGACCGCGCGCGTCGTGATGTCGGCCGGCCAGGAAAAGGCGACGCCCGCCGTGCCGCTGGCGTCTTCCGCAACCACGGTGAAGTCCAAGTCGTCCGCGCCGCAAATGACGGTCTGGGTGTCGCTGTCGCCCCCGCCCCCCGAGTCTCCTCCGCCCCCGGTGTCCCCGTTTTCCGTTGGAGAAACACCCACATAGCCGGAGTCGGCCACGTCGCCGTTCTCGCCGAACTCGGGCGTTTGGGAGAGGCTGCAGGCCTGCAGGAGCAACAGCCACATGCGCCCATCATGCCACGGGGCACGCGCGTGTGCTAACGCTACCGCACATGTTGCTCCTCCTCGTCGCCTGCGCCCCCGAAGCCGGCACCTACCTGCTGGAGACCTCAAGCTGGTCCACGACCTGCGCCCTCGCCGGCGGCCCCTACGAGGAGCCTGCCGCGCAGTACGAAGTGCAGGTGTACGTGGAGCCGGAGGGAGTGCTGTGGCTCGACGACGTGGAGTGTGCGCGGGTGGAGTTCGAATATGCCTGTGCCGGAGGTGCCGACGACAAGCCGGCCGGGCTGGAGGCCACGTTCCGAGTAGAGCGGGTGTGGACGGGGAGCTGGACAGACCCGGTTCAGATGACCGGACAGGTGGACTGGACGATGAGCTGTGTGGGCGAAGGCTGCAGCGCGGTGACCGTGGAGCTCTGCGATGCGAGCTGGGCGTACGCTGCCGTCAACGTAGGCGAGTCGTCGTAGAACTCCCCCCTACCTCAAGCTCATCCCGCCGTCGGCCACCAACACCTGCCCCGTGAGCCAGAAGGCGCGCGGATCGATGAGCAGTTCGACGATCCGCGCTAGGTCCTCGGGCTCCCCGCAACGGCCTAGGGGCGTGAGCTTTTCGGCCAACTCGATCATGCGGGCGCCCCGGTCGGGAAAGTACGTGAGCGCATCGGTGCGGATCACCCCGCCGCAGACGGTGTTCACGCGCACCTTCGGGGCGAGGTCGACCGCCAGCTGACGCGTAAGGGCCTCCATGCCCGCTTTCGCCGCGCCCATCGCCGCATAACCAGGCACATGCCGCTGGCTTCCGAGGCTGGAGAGGCCGATCACGTTGGCACCGTCGTTGAAGGTACACAGCCGTGTGAGCAGCCAGAAGGGGCGAAGGCTCGACTCCATCGTGAGGTCCCACTGGGAGGTGCGGATCTTGTCCCAAGGCTTCAGAACGCCGATGGCGGCGTTGTGGACCAACACATCGACGGCGGGGAAGACCGTGGCGAGTCGCTGCAGGTCGGCCTCCACCCGAACGTCGCCCTGAACGACTGTGGCCTCTGCCCCGGCCTCTCGCACCGACGCCGCGACCTTCAGGGCCGCAGCTTCGTTCTGGAGGTAGTTGACGACGATGTGTCGGCCCGGCGCCGCCAGCTGCCGAGCGATGGCCGCGCCGATGCCGCGGCTGGCACCCGTGATCACGATGTTCATGGTGGCTCCAGGCGCCAGCGCCTATCCCGCGTTCCCGCCAAGGCGCGCGCGAACCCGCTCGGCGGCACTGCGGGCTTCCGGAACGCCCAGGAACAGCGTGAGGGCGAGGTAGGCTGTCCCGAATAGCCCTGCGACCAGCATGCCGAGAAGCACGGGGTGGACGGTTGAGGCCACCGCCACCTTCAGCACAATACCCAGCGCCGCCGCAGGAACTGCCGCCCCAACCAACCGAGCCAGCCGCGGCCACGAGAGGCCGGCCGCGCCCACCCGCCGCTCAAGCGCGCGACGCAGCAGCCCCCACTCCAACCAATTCGACGCCGACGCCGCAGCCGTGAGCCCCACCACCCCCCACTGCGGCCCCAGGCCCAGCCAGGCGGGACCGCGCAAGGCGGCGACCGCCCCGAGCCCCACGCCCGCAACGACGCGCACCACCGCAAACCGAAGGGGAGTCGCGGTATCCCCGAGGGCGTAAAAGCCCGATGCGTAGAGGCGCCCCTGCGTGGCCGCCGGAAGTCCGAGCCCGTAGCCTGCCAGCACCACCCCCACGAACGCAGTTCCCGATGCATCGAAGGCGCCGGTTTGGTAGAGCGCGCCGACGAAAACGTCGCCGAGGACGATCAACGCCACGCTCGACGGCGCGATGAAAAAGGCGATCCGCGCCAGCCCGTCTTGCAGCTGCTGCCGAATCGTGTGCGCAATCTGTTCGGGTGAGCCTGTGGCGCTCGACATCGCGGGGAGCTGCGAGGCCGTGACCGACATCCCGAAGAGCGAAACGGGCAGGAGGTAGACCGTTTGGGCGTAGGCGAGCGCGGACAGCGCACCGGTGGGGAGCAGGCTGCCCAGGACGTTGTCGACGTACGCACTCACCTGCACCACGCCCCGAGCACCGACCGCCGGGAGAAAGGTACTCACCACCTGACGCACGTCGCTTGAGGCCAGCGCCAGCTGCGGCCGAAGCCCGCCGGCCAATCTCCACGCGCTCGGCAGCTGCACAAGGAGCTGCAGGGCGCTGCCCACCACGAGCCCCCAGGCCACGCGCTCGGCCAGCGCGTACTCGTGGAAGTCGCGGCCGTAGAGGAGGATTGCGCCGATGATGGCGAGATTCCAGAGCACCGGGGAGGCATACGAAAGGAAAAACCGCCGGTGGCTGTTGAGCACACCGAGGCACCAAGCGGAGAGCACGAGGAGCCCGGTGCCGGGAAAAAAGATCTGCACCAGCCGGATCGTCGCCTCCCGCTTCTCGCCCTGGAATCCGGGAGCGACCACGTCGATGAGCAGGGGCGTGGCGAGGACACCGAGCAGCACCAACACGCTCGTACCGAGCGTGAGGAGCGTGGCCACCGCCGAGGCAAGGCGGCGAGCCACGGCCTCGTCCCCTTCTGCGAGGCGCCGGGCGTACAGCGGAATGAACGAGGCGCTGAGCACCCCTTCGCCAAAGAGGTTCTGCAGAAAGTTGGGGATCCGTAGCGCTGCGCGGAAAACGTCGGCCGCATCGGAGTTCCCGAAGTAGTGGGCGAACGCGCGCTCCCGCACCAGACCGAAGAGGCGGCTGAGCAGGATCCCGGCCGCCACCAATTGGGCCCCTCGTGCGCTTTGGCGGTCCCCTCCATCCATCTTGCCTGCTAACCAGCGCCAGCCTTGAGCCCGCGCCCGTGAGCCGCTAAGGTGCGTTCCCCGCGGAGCCTCTCGTGTATCTGGTGCTGCTCGAACTCAATGGACGCCCCCCCGAGGAGTACGGTGACCTCGAACGCGCCATCAAGGCGTTAGGCAACTGGTCGAACCGCATGCGGGGCATGTGGATGGTAGAGACGAGGTTCACCGCCGCACAAGTGCGCGACCTGCTCAAGCCGCATCTCACCGCGGGCCGGGACCGCCTGTTTGTGCAGCGCATGACGTCGAACTGGGCCGGAACCAACATGGGCGACGGGTTCCAGGACTGGATGGCCCGCCGGAAGTTTACCTAGCCGGCGAACGAAGCGACGAAGGCTACTTGCCTGGCTTCGGCTGGATGATCTCGTCGACAATCCCGTAAGCCACAGCCTCTTCGGCCGTCATGATGTAGTCGCGGTCGGTGTCCTTCAGGATGCGTTCGAAGGGCTGACCGGTGTGCTTCACGAGGATGTCGTTCAGCTCCTTCCGCATCCGACCGATCTCCTTCGCCTGGATCTCGATGTCGGATGCTTGGCCGCGGGCGCCCCCCAGCGGCTGGTGGATGAGCACCCGCGCATGGGAGAGAATCCGCCGCTTTCCCGCCTGGCCCGCTGCGAGCAGCACGGCCCCCATCGACGCCGCCTGCCCGATGCAGATCGTGTTCACGGGGGCGCGCACGTACTGCATGGTGTCGTAGATCGCCATGCCGTCGGTGATGCTGCCGCCGGGGCTGTTCACGTAGAGGAAGATGTCGCGCTCAGGGTCCTGCGAGTCGAGGAAGAGGAGCTGCGCAACCACCACGTTGGCCACCCGGTCATCCACCGACTCGCCAAGGAACACGATTCGATCGTTGAGCAGCCGGCTGTAGATGTCCGAAACGCTCTCGCCGCGGTGGGTCGATTCTTTGACGTAGGGGATGATGGGCATGCTTACTCCTCGGTCTTCTTCTTGGCGGCCTTCTTCTTCGGCTTGGCCTCGGGAGCCGCCTCGGGAGCCGCCTCGGGAGCCGCCTCCACGGCCGGCGTAGCGGGCTCAGCCTTCTTCTTGGCGGCCTTCTTCTTCGCCGGCGCAGCCTCGCCACCCTCACCCTCGAACTCCAGATCGGAGCGCTCCAGAACCCAGTCCAGGGCGCGTTCTTCGAGGAGGTGCTTGCGGAGGTCGGCCACCGCGCCGTCCTTCTGGATGTAGCCTCGGATGGCCTCCACCCGCTGGCCGCGCATGTCGGCGATCTCCTGGTATTTGCGGTCGAGGTCCTCTTCGGTGATGGCGATGCCTTCCTTGCGCGCCACGCTCTCGAGGATGAGGCCCGCCTTGGCGGCGAACTCGGCGCGAACACGGAGGTCGGCCAACTGGGCTTCGCTGTAGCGGATCGAGCGAGCGTCGCGCCCCTTGTAAGCGGCCTGCACGCCGAGCTCCTCGAGGAGGAGCTTGAGGTTCTTGTCGGTGAGCGCAGCAGGAACGCTGACCTCGTGGCCGGCCACGAGCGTCTGGAGCAGGTGGATGCGGGCCTGGTTGCGGGCGCCTTCGTTCGCCGAAGTCTCCATTTCCATCCGGACCGCCGCGCGCATCGCCTCTGAACCGCCCTCGTAGCCTGCCGCCGTTGCAGACTCGTCGCTGAGGGAGGGCACTTCCTGAACCTGCACGCCCAGCACTGTGACCGTGGCCTTGAAGGTGCGGCCACGGTTGGCAACCGCCGCGCTGTTCTCGCCGATGGTGACCTCGGCCGTCTTCTTCTTGCCCTTCTTGAGGCCGATGAGCAGCGCCTCGATGCCGGGCCAGTAGCGCTCACTCGCCGTGTTCACCATCGTGCCGGCTTCGAGTACCGTGTCGCCGTCTTTGATCTCGGTCAGCACGAGGTCGCCGGCCTCGACGGCGCGGGTGGCCGGAGCGTCGACCAGCCGGGCCTGAGACTGCAGGCGACGAACGATGTCGGCGTCTACTTGGGCGTCGGCCACCGTGGCGAGCGGGTACCGGATCTTCAAGCCGAGGTACTGGTTGAGCTCGATCTCGGGCTTCACCTGCACGGTGATGGAGAACGTGAAGTCGCCGGCCCCGAGGTCGGCGCTCTCTTCAACCGTGGGCTGGCCGAGGAACTCGAGCGACGAAGCGGCGCCTTGGAACTTCATGTTCATCAAGTCGCCCGCCACTTCGCTGCGGATCTGCTTGCCGTACCGATCCTCCAGCACCTTCCGGGGAACTTTCCCGGGGCGAAAGCCTGGAATCTTCACCTTATTGGCGAGTTTTCTGAAGGCGTCGTCCAGCTTTTGGCTGACTTCGGCGCCGGGAACGGTGAAGCGCAGGCGCTTCTGGACGGGGGAAACCTGCTCGATCGCGAAGGACATTGGGCGAGACTCGGGAGGAGGGGATGCGAGAAGGGGGAGTCGAACCCCCAAGGGTTTCCCCACCGGATCCTAAGTCCGGCGCGTCTGCCAATTCCGCCATTCTCGCAAAGAAGAGGCCGCGCGGAGGGGTTATTTTCTGTAGGTGGTGGGCCCTCCGGGGATCGAACCCGGAACCTGCGGATTAAGAGTCCGATGCTCTACCAGTTGAGCTAAAGGCCCGCTTTGATGGGGTGGATGACGGGGCTTGAACCCGCGACCATCGGTGTCACAAACCGATACTCTACCAGCTGAGCTACATCCACCGTAGCGCCGCGCGTTCTAATGCCCGAAGGGCCGCTCGGCAAGGGTGGCGCCCAGAAAGCCGGGGGCGGGCAAGTCGAAGCCGGGCACGTCGAGCGCCTCGGCGCGGAGCTCGGAGCCGACGAACGCATCGAGGACCGCATCGTTGTCCACCGGCACCCCCTCCATGGCCGCCTGAAGCAGGAGTTGACCGGCCACGTCCTCATCGAGCAGGAGCCCGCCGTACCCGGCCACGGGCGCGGGGACGGAGCGCGCGAAGGAAGCCGGCAGCCACGGCAGGCCGGGCGCCTCCGCCGGCTCGACTGCCCCCCCGGGCAGCCACCCCCCTTCCACCATCTGCCACAGCGGATCCGACCAGCCGCGGACGGCGTCGAACACGGTGGGGTCCCAGAGCGCGGAGGTGGCCCCGTCGGGGGGCTGGAAGAGCGCGAGATCCGGCGCCACCTCGGGGTCAAGCGGCACCCACGGCCAGCGGTCGGGGGTGGTCGCGATGCCCGACAGGGGGTCGAGGGCGCGCAGAAAGCCGAGCAGGACGCCCCCGGGGAGCACGTACCGGCCGCCCGCGCCCGTTTCAGCCGCGGCAACCGTCGGCACCCACCCCGTGGGCCAGCGTCGCAGAGGCGGCGACCACGGCACGAGCAGCGGGTGGCCTCGCGGGTCGGAGAGCACCGCCCCGCCGGGGCGAGCCACCACGCCGTTCGCCCACGGCACGCGCGGCGCCCGACCGATGGAGAGCAGTGCGTCCCAGGCGGTGATGACGTCGTCGCCGACCCGCCGGAGCCTGCCCAGCGCATCCCGCTCGATCCGGATCGTCCGGTCGCCGAGTGTGAGCTGGGTGGGTCGACCCAGCGCGTCGTGGAGGAGCGAGGCGCCCCCCGCGCCGCCGTCGAGGCCCGTGAGGCGGTCGCCCTCCCAGCGGTAGGTCGCCTCCCCGGCCGCGAGGGCCCAAGGGCCGCCTCGCATCAGCGTGAGGGCGATGGGCCGCCCCTCGGCGGTCGTCCGCAGCGCGGAGCCGTCGGGCATCCGCAACCGGCCAGCCTCCCGCGACCACTCGCCCTCCGGGCCGAGGCTCTGCGCGAGGCGGCCCGCAGCATCCCGGTCGAGGCGCACCTCGCCGCCGCTCTGTACCGTGAGCAGGCGGCCGCTGTCGTCGCGAGTCCAGCCCGCCGATCCGACGGCGGCCCCGTGCTGATCGGTGGCCAGAAGCTCGCCAGCGTCAGCGCTCTCGTTTCGCCGGATCAGCGAGCCGTCCGGCAGCCGAAGCAGGCGCAGCGCGCCGCTCGCTTCGTAGTCGGCCCCTACGGTGCCGAGGCCATCGACCTCCACCTGCACCACGCGACCCACGAGGTCCCGGCCCACCGTCCACGTACGGTCGGCCACGACGCGGTCCACGCGACCGCGCATGTCTCGACGGAGCGTCACCGTACCGAACGGGTCGGTGATGCGCGTCACCAGCCCGGCGCTGTCGCGGGCGAGGCTCAGCCGGCCACCGGTGGCCGGTACGACCTCAGCCACACGACCGGCAGAGTCGCGATTCAGGCGCCAGCGCTCCGCGTCGGTCTCGCCGGCACGAACGGCTGCGATGCGGCCCGCCGCGTCGCGCGTGAACTCGAAGCTCACATCGCCCATCCCGAAGCCGGTGACGAAACCACCGCGGGTGCGGGACCAGCCGGCGAGCGCGCCGCCGATGCCGCGGATCTCGGTCACCTTTCCGAGGGAGTCGCGGGCGATCCGCCACTGATCAATCGACCTGAGTCGCCCCAGCGGGCCGCGCCCGAGCGCAAGGGTCGCCCCATCAGGGGTGCGCACAGACACCACAGCCCCTCCAGGATCGCGGGACAAGGCGGTGAGGCGCCCCTCCGGGTCACGCACACCGGCGAGACGGCCGGCAGCATCGCGGAGCCAGCTCCAGCGACGGGCGCCCTCCATCACCTGCGAGAGCCGCCCCTCACTACGGACGATCGACACATCGATCCCGTCGGGACCGGCCACCCGGCTGAGACGCCCGCCCGCATCGGTGCGAACATTCCATCGGCGACCGGCCGGATCCACCAACACTATGGGCGCCCCGGCGGGGTCGCGTTCGACCGCCCACACGCCCCCGGCGCCGTCCGTCACCCGACGGATCCACCCCGCGGCGTCGCGCTCGATGCGCGTCTCCCCCTGCGCCCCCCGCTGCACCCGCGAGGGTCGCCCCTGCGTGTCCCACGTAACCACGTAGCTCTCCGCCCCCTGTCGCAGCCCCTTCAGTCGACCCGCCACCCCCTCCCGAATCGGACCGCGGCCGTCGGGCTCCGTGCGCTGCAGCACCGTGCCGTCGGGCGCCCGAACCAGACGCCAGGCACCCGCGTCGCTGCGGAGCTCTGCGAGGCCGGTTTCGCCCCACGACAGCGCAGCGAGCTGCTCGCCCCCCCTGCGAACGCCGTCGACGCGCCCGGTCGGGTCGCGCTCGACGTCCACCCTCGTGCCTTCGGAGTCCGTCCACCCCATGAGGAGCCCCGCCTTCCACCGTGTGCGCATGCCCCCACCCTGAGGGCTCGTCACCACCAACTCCTCCGGGTCGCGCTCCACAGTCCACCGGCCGTCGCTGCTTTCGATCCGAACGTTCTGCCCGTTTGCCGAGCAGCGCCACCGTCCGCCGAGCCCGCTGCTCCCGTCGGCCTCCAAGCGTAGCGCTCCGCCGTCGGCCCACTGCACGGTTCGCAGCGCCTCGTTCTCGTAGGTGTACACGGTCGTTCCGGCCGGCGCCGCCACCGCATCCACCCGTGTTCCGCTCAGCGTGTACCCCGCCCGCCGGCCGTCGCTCGCTTCGACGCCCTCGGCGGTCAGCAGCACAGCGACCGTACCGGAGCGCATTCCGGCGAACTGGCCGGCTTCGCCGTACACCACCTCCACGCGCCGGCCGTCCACCACGCGGGCGGTCACCCGGCCCTTGCTGTCCACCTCAAGCCGGCCCGGCCAACTCCCCACCGACACGGAGGCCCGCCCAGGTCGCAGCAGCCTTCCATCCACCACGGTCCACGCGTCGGCCCACTCCCAGCCCGTCCCCTGCCAGAGGCGCGCGACCCGAACATCGTGGAAGTAGGGCCCGCCGTCGAGATCGACCTGAAGGACGTGGAGGGCACAATCGCGCACATCGAAGGCGGCCGCGCCTCGCCATCCGCTCGCGATCGGGCCGACGCTTCCCCAGCCCTCGGGGAGCGGAAGCGGGTCGGTCGCCCAGAGCACGGCACCGACGCCGACGGAGAAAGGAGTGCTCAGGGCTTGCCAGCCACGAGGTACCGCACCCAGTTCGACGGGCGATTGCCGGTGTCGAACTCCTTGACCGTGCTCCCGCGGGCATCGTTGTAGGACCGCATGGCGGGGTACCGGCGATTCACGCCCTCCCAGTAGTGGGAAACCATGCGTTCGTGGAAGGCCGGATCGATGGCCGGAGCGCCCACGAGGAAGTCGGTGAGCCCCGCCCTCCGCGCGGCCGCGAGGCGAGCCTGAGCCAAAAACGGGTCCCCACCGCCGCCGACATACCCGCCGCGAGCGGTAAGCGGCGTCGAGGCCACATCTGCAAGCGTGAGCTCACCGCCACCGAGCAGCCAGCCCCCCGACGGACCGACCGGCAAGTCTCCCAGGTGGATGAACCGCGCCTGTCCGGCGTTCGCCTTCCAGGCTTCGACCGTGGCGGCGGGGCCCTCGAGCACCATCGACTGCGGGAAGAGCCTTTTGATGGCCTCGGCCTCCGCCACCGAACCAGGGAGCGCAACGAGCGTCTGTGCGAACTCCTCAGGCCCGCCCGTCACCGGCGCCACCACGCTGTCGAAGTCAGGAAAGTAGGACACCGAGCGGATGTCCGCGAGGAAGCGCAGCCCATCGGCCTGCTCGGGAAGCGCGGTGATCCCAAAGCTTCCGAATGGGGGAGGGCCGACGACGAGGAACTTGCCCAGCCCGCTGAGTACGTCGCTCGCATTGTCGAGCATGGCCGTACGCAACCGGTCGCCGGACTCAATGGCGCTCTCGCCTGCCACCAGCGAACGTGTCCACGCGGCCATGGCCTCCACGCTCACCGGCTTCACCTTCACGATCTTGCCGCCGTTGGCCGTGAGGTAGAGCACCTCCACCATGCCCGGCAGCTTCCGGAACGAGATCAACGCGGCGCCGTCCAGCTCGCCCCGCAGGGCGATTGCGCTGGGCGTCGGCAACGCCGCGAGACCGGCCGCGAGTTCGCTCGCCGCGACGGCGGACCGTTTCGCGGCCGGGAACGGGCCGCCGGTGGCGAGCCACTGGAGGGCCGCCGCCCGGTAGGCGGCGTGAGCCGCCCACACGTCGCGGGTCTGATCGGCTGTCGCGCTCGCGGGAAAGGGCGCCACACCTGAGTGCCACAGAAGCGTGGCCGACTCGCGGCGCTGAGACCACCCGTGCAGCTCGACCGCGGGCGTGACCGGGTCGGCCGCCGCCCGGATGCGCTCGGCATCAGTAGCCAACTGCTCCGGAGAGGGGCCATCGAGCAGGAGCGGTGACGCCCAAGGGCCCGTGCGCCAGCCAGGGTTCGCAACCGCCATCATGGAATACTCGCGAGCGGCCCCGCTGACGTCGGCCGCGCTGAGCGCGCTGCGCGCCCGCGCCCACGCCGCGAGTCCAGGGCCAGCCGGACCGGGCTCGCTCCCAATCACGGCGTTCCACGCGGCCGTGTCAGGGTGGTCGGAAGTGAGGGCCCCGCCCTTGCCGCTGCTCAGCCAAGCGCGTGCAGACTGCTCTGCAGTGAGGTTGGTGCCCTCTACTCCGAGGAGGGAGCGCTGGTCCCCTCGCGCGGCGGCCCACATCTGCAGATCGGGCGCCGCGCTCTTGGCGCCCAGCTCGTAGGCCATCGCGGGATCCGCCAGCCAGCCGGATGCGAGGATCGCCACCAGAGCGGCCCCCTCGGTGTCGAGGGTGAGGCCGGGCGTAGCGCTCGCCCCCCGCAGCGCCGCCGCCAACTCCCGAGCGGCCGACGCCTCGGGTTCCGCGAGCGACACGATCGTGGCGTCAATCGCCCCCGAATCGCCAAAGGCCGCCGAAACGAGGGCGAGTTCCCACGCGCCACGCGCCTTGCTCGCGGTGCCCGCGGCGGCGAGCGTCGCCGCCGCGCGCGCGTCGATCACCGCCCCCGCACGAAGAAACGCGTGCGCCTCCACCGCGGCGATCATCGCCGCCCCTTCGGTGTTCTTCCCGGCCTCCGCCTGAGTGCGGAGCTCCTTGGCGACCGTACCGGCCACGTCGGCCTTCCACATGCCGATGGCATGGGGCAAGCCGCGGCCGAGTGCATCGGCTGCGCCGAACGCATCGGAGCCCGCCGCGCACTCGCGCGCCACCGCCTCCGCGGCCGCCCAAGCGGCGGGAGCATCAGCAGCTAAGCGCAGGGCCAAGGGAAGCGAGAGCAGCCTAGGCAGGCCACTAGGAACCTTGGTGAGCTCCGCCGCCGCCGCCGCCCGATCGCCGCGCGAAAGCTTGACCTCGGCGCGCACCACGGCCACCCGCCAACCCGGCAGGGCGTCGACCGCAGGGTCGATCACGGTCTTGGGGTCTGCCATCGCGGCGAGCAGGAGGGACACGGCGGGGTCCAAGGCTTCCGGCGCGGGCGCGCCTAAGCGTACCGCGCCGGCCACGAGAGCGGCAGCGTCGCCGGGAGCGACCGTCGCGAGGGCCTTGGCGGCGGTGAGAGCGTCGGCGGGCCGGTTGGCGACGAGCGCGAGGCTGCCACGAAGTACGTGATGGCGGTCGACTCGCCCCCCGATCGCCTGATCGGCCGACAGCCTGTCCACCAGCGCGGCGGCCTCTCCGCTCTGGAGCGCGCTTCGTTCCAGCAGGTCCCAGACGCTGTCGTTATCCGGATGGCCGCTCAAGAATCGCTCCGCCGCCTTCACGGCCTCCGCTGGGTGGCCGGTGGCGAAGCTCTCGCGGGCCTTCTCCAAGTCGCTCTTCTCAACGACGACAGGGGCGACCTCCGGAGGGGGAGGAGGGGGCTCGCCGGTGCAGCCCTGAAGCGAGAGGACCAAAAGATACGAATGCATGCGTCTGCGCTCCATCGGACGGGCCGGTACGCTACCACGTTATTGACCGATCGGGGCGCCGCCGCGCTCAGGATGCCGACGGGCGGCGCCTCAGCGACAAGTACGCGTGCCGCCGGCGAAACAACTGTAGTCGCGCGAGGCGGTCACGGTGACGAGCGTCATGACCGTCGCGGCGTCTTTACGGCCCACGACTCGACAGTTGCCGCGCGCCGCGGCGGGGATCGTGACGGCGGCGCCGCTCCCCCCACCTTCCATACACTTCACCTCCAGCGTCCAGCCCGGATCCGCGGCTTGGAAGACGACCCGGAACGGGCCCGGATCCACGACGGGACCGGAGGACACGGGGGACGGGGGCGGCGCGCCGGGGGCCGGGGGCGACGCGGCCGGCGGCGGGTTGGCAACGGCGGCGACCGACGGGGCTTCGGCAACGGGGGCGGGCGCGGCGCCGATCCGAACGGGCGCGGCGCTCGTGGGCGGAGTGGGCTCCGGCGCAAAACCGGCGGCGGTCGGACTCGGCGCTTCGGCGACCTTCGCTGCGGCGGGAACCGCCGGCTTGTTGGGGGCCGCAGCGGGCGGGCGCGATGGCGCGACGACTGCGGCCGGCACCTCGGCGGGCACCACCGGCTCGGGCTCCGGCGCCGCAAGAACGCCCTCGGCCGTGAGCAGGGGGGAGGGGTCGACCACCTCGGGCTCCGCGGCGAGGTACCAAGCCACGGTCGCGACACCCACAATGCTCCCCGCGGCGAACAGTGCCGTGAGCCCAGCCAGCACGTACGGCACAAGGTTCCGAGGCGGAGGCTCTTCATCTGGCAGCGACACCGCGGGGCGGGCGATTCGTGCCGGGCCGCTCGAGACCGACGAGGGCACGAGCGGGAGGACCAACGGGTCGACCTTCGCAGGGCGGGAGTCGTCGAGCTTCGCCGGACGCGCCACGACCGTCTGCTCCGACTCGTCGTCGGAGATGGGGAGCGAAAGGAGGACGGGAGTCACAGCGGGGGCGAGGGTACGGCCGACCGTGGGGCCGAGCGGCCGTGCGGTAGACCGCGACGTCACCGAGGGGCCGGAGGGCGGTACGCTCGGCGCCACCTTTACGGGTACGGCGCGTGTTTCGCCTGAGGAAACGGGAGAGCCTCGCAGCGCAGGCAGCGGAGCGTCGACCATGGTGGTTTCCGGCTCGTCGGCGGGGCCCGGGTACGCCAAAAGTTGGGCGGCGGGTGGGGCAAGCGGGGGCTCGGGCAGGGGCTTCGGCGACAGCGTTGCGGCCCCCGGCGCCGAGGGCCGCCCGCCCCCCGCCTGCCGCTGGACGGCCGGGATGGTGCCGGGGGCCCAGGCGCGGAGACCGGGCGTGTGCAACTGCACCGCGAGGTCTCGCAACATCCGCCCGAAGGCTCCGGGCGTGCCGCGCACCTCCACGTCATGCGCGAGCGCCTGCCGCACCGCCTGCACGAGGGGCTCACCGGGGGTGTCGCCGGGCCGAGCCAGCAGCCGCAAAACGAGGCGCCTCAACATCTGTTCGTGTCGCGCCTCGTCGGCCGGACTTTCGGAGGGCGCTTCGCCGGTGAGCAGTTCCACGAGCAATGCTCCCACCATCCAGGTGGCCGCCTGCCAGCCGCCAGCACCCTCCGGCGCCCCGTAGCCCGTGGGAGGGGCGGGCCAAACATCGCCGGCCAGCACCTGCACACCCGCCAGCTTCACCCTCCCCGCAGCGTCGACCAACACCTCTGCGGGCACCGGCGAGGGATGCATCAACCGCCGCTCGCCATCGCTGATCGTCAGCACCTCTCCGAGCGCGATCCCCACCGAAGCCGCGATCTCCACCGCCACGCGGGAGGGAAGCACCTGCCCGCGAGCGCGCAAGGCCGCGATCACGTGCTCCATCGACACGCAGTCGAAGTTTTCATGGACGATCGCTAAAAAACCACCCACCGCGCTCGTCTGCTCCACACGCAGCACACACTCGTGTTGCAACCGGGCCAAGAGCTTCCCATCGACTCGCAGCTGCGCGAGGGTGTCGGCGTTGGCCACCTGGCCCTCGAGGACTCGCACCAGCACGGATGCCTCGGCTCCGCTGGCGCGCTGGAGTCGGCCCTGGCGCACGGACGGCGCCCATGAAGCATAGGGGGCGCCGAGTGTAAGCGTAGCTCTTGGCACGTTCGTGAAACCCGCGACCCCTTAGCACGCATCCGGATAGGCGGCGCGGGTGTCGCTGTGCCCCCCCCTCCGCGCCGTGTCTTTGCTGGAAGCGATGACGGAGGCGGGCACCGCGGCCTGGGCATTGTGGCGCCCCGACCTCACCACGGCCTCGAAGAGAGACGGAACACTGGTCACCCAAGCCGACCTCATCGCGGAGCGAGTGCTGATCGCCGCCCTCCGAGAGCACTTCCCCGCCGACGGGGTGGTGACCGAGGAGAGCGGTGGCGAACGAGGCGCCGGCGCGTTCTGGGTCGTCGACCCCATCGACGGCACCAGCTCGTTCGTGGAGGGCCTCGGGCATTGGGGGCCCACCCTGGCGCGTTTTGTGCCGCGAGCCGGTTCGTTCGAGGTGGACTGTGGAGCGCTCTGGCTCCCGCGGCTGCACGAGCACTACCACGTGGAAACCGGGGGGCCGACCCGCGGCGCTTGGTATAACGGCGTGCCCCTGCCCGCCCTCGGCACCGTGCGCGCGCGCCCCACGGGCCTCGTCCCCTCTCGATTTCACACCCACTACCGGCTGCGCTACGGGGGAAAGACTCGCTGTGTTGGCGGCACGGCGGCTCACCTTGCGCTCGTGGCGCGCGGCTCGGCGGAGTTTGTCATCGTCGCGAAGGGATGGTCGTCGTGGGATACCGCCGCGGGACTGGCCTTGATAGCGGTCGTGGGCGGTGTGGCGCGGACCCTGAGTACAGGCGAGGCGATACACCCACTCCTCCACGAAGGCGAGGCCTTCGTGGCCGGCTCCCCCGAAACGGTGGAGAAGCTCCTCACTCCTGGCGCGCTCGCGCCCCTCCCCGAGCCGACATGAGCATCGACCCCGACGAAAACGAAGAGGACGACGGCGGCACCGAGTCGAACGACGGCGAATTGCTCGACGCTTCCGGCGAGATTGTCGACCCGCTCGGGAACGAAACCCGGCGCCCCCTGCCTCGACTTCCCGCCCTCGCAGGCCGTCACACGCTCGCCGGCGGCGGCGACCTGCTCACTCACTACCTTCAGGAAATTCGGCGGTACGCGCTGCTCGACCCTGAAGAAGAGAAGCGGGTGGCACTGCAATACTACGACAGCGGCGATGCCGCCTCAGCCGAACGGCTGGTCACCGCCAACCTGCGGCTCGTGGTGAAGATCGCGTTCCAGTACCACCGCCAGTGGGCCAACGTGCTCGACCTCATCCAGGAAGGAAATGTGGGCCTCGTAGAGGCACTCTCGCGGTTTGACCCCTACCGCGGAATCCGCTTCAGCAGCTACGCCCAGTACTGGATTCGGGCGATGATCCTGCGGTTCTTGATGGACAACTTCCGGCTCGTGCGGCTTGGCAGCACCCGCAACGGCCGCAAGCTCTTCTTCCAGCTCCAGAAGGAGCGGCAGCGCCTCCTCGCCGAGGGGCAGGTGGCCACCACCAAGGCGTTGGCGGAGCGGCTGGAGGTGCCGGAAGCCGAGGTGATCGCCGTCGACCAGCACATGCGGGCCCCCGCGATGTCGCTCACCACGCCCACTGCCGGCGAAGACGGGCGCCCTCTGCAAGACGTGGTGCCCGATCACGACAACCTCGACCCCGAGCAGCGCGTGGCCAGCAGCGAGCTGGGCGAGCTCGTGCGCCTCAAGCTCCGCGAATTCGAGCGCACCCTCGACGACGAGCGGGAGCGCTCCATCTGGCGGGAGCGGCTCATGGCCCATGATCCATCGAGCCTGAGCGAGATCGGCGATCGGTACAAGGTGAGCAAGGAGCGCATCCGGCAAATTCAGGCCCGCATCGAGGGGCGCCTGAAGACCTTCTTGCAGGAACAGCTCGGCGACGAGATGGCGTTCGACTTCGACGTCCCCGAAGAGCGCTGAGGCGAACCTGCGAACGCCGACCGGAACGCCGATGAGCTGGTTCTTGCGGGTGCGCGAGAAGGCCGAGTCGGAACTGCATGCGCGGCTCGTGGGGCCCGCGCCCCTGGCTGCCCGCCCGGCCGAACCCTGCCCCGGTCGACTCGGTCCCCCCGTCTTCCGTGTGGATGGCTTGGGGGCGCCGCCGCCGGAAGGGGAGACGGAGCGCGACCACCATCGGCTCGGAGCCTTCGCGCAACTGGCGCGGCGGGGGGCGCAAGGAGAAGTCGAGGCCGGCCCCCAAGCCATCCGGGTTCTCGACAGCTGGCTCCGGCAGGACGTGCCCGGTCGCGGCCCCGGTTGGGAGCACCCGAGCGACCTCACCGTGCGCATCGTGCACCTCACGGCGGGCTTCGCGTGGCTGGCGGCAGAGGCGCCGGCCGCCCTTCAGGCCTCCGCCGCCGGCAGCGTGGGGTGGCATCTGGCCCACCTCCGTGCGCGCATGCCCACAGGACAGGCCGACACCCATCGGCGCATCGCCCACCTCGTCGGCCTCTTCGTCGGCGGCCTCCAGTTCCCCGCCGCGCCCGGAGCACGCCAGAGCTGGAGTGAAGCCGCCAGCGCGCTCGGCCCGGCGATGGAGCGAGGGGTGAATCGCGACGGGAGCGACCCCTCGGGAGCGCCCGCGTTCCTCGAGCAGTCTCTGTGGCTGGTTGCGGTGGCCATCGCCGTGGCGCGCGCCAACGGCACCGCCCTGCCCGATGCGGCCACCGCCGCTTGGGCGCGCGGGGTTCGTTACCTCGACCGCCTCGCGGGAGACGGCGGCAGCGTCCCCGCGCTAGGTGAAGCTCCGTTCGGCAGCCTACTCGCCGCGCCGGGGTGCGCCGCGCCGGCCTCGCTGCGGAATCTCGCCGTCGCCTGGGGCCACGACGATGGAGAGACTGCTCCCGGTCCTGATGCCCGAGCCGCCTGGTTCGGCGCTGCCTCCGCCGCCCCCTCTCCCCCCGCCGCGAAGGCCTGGGCCACGTGGAGCTTCGCAGGCTCAGGCACGGCGGTAGCGGCGCTTCAGGTGCGGGGCGAGTGCCTCCGCGCCGTTTTCGCCACCGGCGGCACCGACAGCGGTCCGTTGGCCCACGACGCCCCGCTTCAACTCCTTGTCGACCTCGGCAGTACCCCCCTGCTCGCCGACCCGGGCCCGGCACGCCCCGCACGGGCAGAGCACAACGGACTTCTGGTGCGCGGCGGCACCGAGGGCGCCGCTCGCCTCGATGTAGCGCGCGTCGACGGCAAGAAGGTGCGTTTCGAAGGCCACCTGCCGCTCGGCCGCACCGGCCGCTGGCACCGCGACGTGCTCCTGAACCAACAGCGTGTGCGGGTGAGCGATCGCCTCGTAGGGAGCTCCGGTCAGGTCGCGCTGCGATGGCAGATCGGCGCGGCGTGGACGGTATCGGGCGCGGACCATGCGTGGACCCTGCGCGCCCCGCCCCACAGCGTGGTCGTGGAGTTGCCCAAGGCGCTCACCTGGCGCTTCGAGCCGCTTCCCTCCCCGGCGTTCGTCGGCGAGGGCTCCCTCCAAGACGGCGCGGAGATCACGAGCAGCTTTGAAGTTCGGTGAGGCGACGGCGGAGCGGGGCGGCCGCAACGTGTGCGGGCCGGCTGATCGAGGACCGAGACGCGAGGACCGAGGACCGAGACGCGAGGACCGAGACGCGAGGACCGAGACGCGAGGACCGAGGGCGGGCTGTTGCCGGCGAGCGCGACCGCGCCGATGCAGCTCGCGGCGGCACTCCTGTCAAGGGGCGGCTGTCGCGCCCCCTGCCGGACGTCAGGCTCGAACCACCGGCGGCAGATCGAGCAAGGCTTCTTCGTCACCAGTACCCCCGAGTCGGAAGGGGGGTGGACTACTTCTGGTGAGCGGGGACCGGACTACTTCGGGTGAGCGGTGAAGGGCAGACGGGTAGCGGTCTCCGGCATCGGAGCCTCCTTAGGGTGAACGTGGGTGGTGATCAGGCCGCGGCGGACTGGCCGTTCGGCTGGGTGTCGGCGTCGTTGGCAGGCGCGTCGCCGGCGTAGGCCGCCAAGATGAGGAGCGCGGCCAGCTCCTTGCACGTCTTCTCGTCGCGCAGGATATTCTTGACCGCCGGGTTCTTCATCGCTTCGAGCAGCTCGGGGGAGGCGTTGACGATCTCGGCCAGCTCGATCATCTCGGAGGCCCACACAACGGCCTGCCGTGGCTATACTGGCGGCATGTCGCTCAACTTCCACGAACTCGCGATTGGAGCCCTCGCCCTCGATCCTGCTGATCGCCTGCGGCTGGCTTCTGAACTCATCGACAGCGTGGAGGGGCCGGCGAACCCCGCGTGGGAGGCGGCGTGGACGGCGGAGATCGGACTCCGCTCCGCTGCGGCAGACGCTCGCGAGGCTGCTGGTGAACCCCGAGGCGTGGAGTGGTCTGCGGCCCGTACCCAGGTTCTCCGTCGCCTCACTTCCAGGTGAGCCTTAGACGGGAACTGCTCCCCGAGGCCCTCGCAGAACTCTTGCAAGCGGCGGAGTGGTACGAAGATCGGCGCCTCCGCCTTGGTGAGGAATTCCTCGGCGCGGTTGAGCAGGCCATGGATGCCGTCGCGGCTGCGCCGTCGGCCTCGGCTGCCTGGCCGGGAAGCGTTCGACATCGCCGTCGGATGATGAAGAAGTTCCCGTACATGCTCGTGTATGAGGTTCGGTCCGACAGCGTCGAGTTCGTCGCCATCGCCCACACGAAGCGGGAGCCCGGGTACTGGCTCGAACGGATTCGAACCACCGACACCCCCAAAGCCGAGGAAGGCCCGTAGAATCTAGCGATTCAGGCGGGCCTCCGTATCAGTGGTCGGGATGGCCGAATGGTTATCGAACTTTCTGGCTGGACCCGAACGGGTGGGGGACCGAGAAGATGCTGGCCTTCGAGGGGCAGTTCAGGCCGAAGCCTGACCCGGGAGGCCCTGTTCAGCCCTGCACCTAGCCGGTCACCGACGCGCCATCAAGAGCCCGTCTCGGCCGCCGGCGGTGAGGTCCGGTCGCAGCGCGAGAAGGCGCTCCAGCCGAACAACCGCCGTTCCATCCACATCCCCTCGCTGTCCCATCGCACCGTGTTGGCTACGTTGCCCGACCATCGGCCCTGCGTATCGTGCAGGCTGAACATGATCTCGTCGTCCGATACGGCGGTCCAACTCACGTCGTCCATCGTGTACAGGACTTCAGCGGTCCCTCCGGAGTTGAATCCGGTGGTGTAGGCCAGGGACATGGCGTAGGTGTCGGGCGTCGTCATTGCCCAGTCGTACAACCGCTCCGGCAGGTCGTCGGTCATCGTCGTGGTGGTGAAGGAGAGCGTGTGGTCCACCTCGACGCGCGAGGTCACCGATGGGTAGTCGTTGAGCGGGGCGTTCAGCGAGATCCACTGACAGGCCCACGTTGTTTCGGCGAGGCGGTCCGTCAGGCCCTGCGGGCCGGTGCCCGCCGAGTCCGCCCCCGGCCCATCACAGCCCGTGGCAAAGAGTGTGAGAGGGGGAAGAAGGAGAAGGCGATTCCACATGGGAATGAGTATCCTCGCGCTACCCGCGGTGGTCAGGCGACAGAGGCGCCCCGTGACAGCCGTGGCCCAGCGCGTGCCAAGTACGGGGATCGGGCGAGGTGTCCGGGTACGGCGCCGGCAAAGGGGACCGTCGGCCCGCTGACCGTGACGGGCGGCTCCTCCCACTCGGTGTTGGTGCACAGGAAGCGCGAGCTGTAGATGACCTTGCCGCCCTTGCCCGCCCACAGGTTCACCTTGAACTTCACTTCCAGGTCGCCGGGGGCCACGAGACGGCGAGGAGTCCGGTCGCGATCTTTCCCGTCGTTGCGGTCCCTTTCGCCGGTGTCGGAGGTAGCCGGGCTGTGGCGATCACCCTTCGACGCGACTACAATCCGCACATGGAACCCTCCTTCGACCACATGACCCCCGCCGAGCGCATCCTCTACGTTCAGGATCTGTGGGACCGAATCGCCCCAGAAGCCGATCAAGCCCCGCTCACTCCGGCGCAGGCGGCCGAGATTGACCGGCGGGTCGCGGACTACCAGGCGCATCCTGAGGCGTCGATCCCCTGGGAGGTCGCGCGGGAACAGATGCGGCGCAGGGTCTGATGCTGCCGGTCCGGCTGCGCCCTGCGGCGCTGCAAGAGTTGACAGAGGCGTGGAGCTGGTACGAGACCAAGAGAGAGGGGCTCGGTGACGAGTTCCGCGCGTGTCTGGACGCGGGGATGGCGGAGATCGGCAGATCGCCTCTCGCATCCGCGACGGTCCGTGGCGATGCTCGCCGCAAAGTGGTCCGCCGCTTCCCGTACGCGCTCATCTACCTGGCGGAGCCAGAGCACGTCGAGGTCATCGCCGTGTTCCACACCTCGCGAGACCCGGCAATCTGGCAGGAACGAGTTCGATAACCCCTACGGTCGAAAACTGAAGAAGGCCCGTAGAAGTTCATCACTTCGGCGGGCCTTCAAAAGGTTGGTCGGCTCAACTTGATGATTATAGAACTTGGTGGCTCGACCGGCAGGGGGGGTGCGTGAAGTCATCGAGGTATTGAAGGTGGGGTTGGCGGCACAATAGCCACTGGCGCCGGCGCCTACGGCTCCAGGTTTCCACCGAGGATGATGCTCACGGCGCCCGACCAGTGTGCGAAGGTGGAGTCCGTGGCCTGGCCGGCGGCGATGTCCGCGATGCCGTCGCCATTGAAGTCGCCGAGCGCGAGGGCGTAGGGCCCGTCGATCCGGGCGTCCGCGTCGGCACTGGTGCGGTTTGCGGTGCTCCCACCGTAGAAGATGTCGATGACGCCCGGGTCGCCTGATATCTCCACGACGGCGAGGTCGTCGCGACCGTCGCCGTCGAGGTCACCGGCGGCCATTGCGCGGCCGAGGGTGTCGCCCGGCACCGAGCCGTCGATGTACCAGCCGACACTGTCGGCTGCCGCGGAGCCCGGAGTCCGCGGCGACTGGACGTAGACGCGGCCGGTCACGCGGCCCTCGTACTCGTCGCCGATCAGCAACTCGGGGAGCCCGTCGCCGTCGAGGTCGCCGCCGCAGGCGAGGGAGTAGCCGAGCATCCCGTCCTCGTCGGATGTGGTGTAGACGAGCACCGACTCGCCGGGAGTGCCGTCCATGCCGATGAGGTCGGTCTGCGCCGCGAACGGAGCGAAGGCCACGAACACCGCTCCACCGCGGCCCCAGGAGGGCAGCGTGGCGTAGCCATAGCCGTAGCCGGGAGCGCTCATCGCGGCGTCCGAGAGCCCGTCGCCGTCGAAGTCGGCAGAGCAGACCCGGGTGCCGAGCGACATCCACTCGGCGTCGGCGGGGGTGTCGAACACCACGTCGGCGTCGACGGCGTCGAGCTCGTTCAGGGGATCGAGGAATAGATAGGCGCGACCGTGCTGATCGCGCCAGGAGCCGTCGAGCTTCGCGTGACCTCGCGCGCTGACCAGAAGCTCCGCGGCGCCATCGCCATCGGAGTCGTCGACGACCGCAACCTGGCCGCCGAAGGAGTTGGCTTCGTCTTCCACGCCGACGGCAATCGCGTCGGCTTCGGTGATCGAGCCGATGCAGTCGTTGAACACCCACACCGCCCCCTGGTCGGCGCTATCTGACTGGTAGCCCCCGACGACGAGTTCGCGACAGCCGTCGCCGTCGATGTCGTCAAGCGCGCCCGAGGGCACGTAGTTCACGTCTGCGTCGTCGTTCGAGCGAGAAAGCACCAAATCGGCGTCGCTCGCAGCGCCGCCGGCCAGCGGCACGGCAAAGGCGCGCTCCACCACCTGTCGCTCCGAGTCCGTCGGCGTGTACCACCCCCCGACGAACAGTTCCATCAGCCCATCGGAGTCTAGGTCGAACGCGGCCACGCTAGACCCGAATTGATCGCGCTCAGCCTCCCCCGACCACGTCGCGTCGGCGAGGTCGGCCATGGCCCAATCGCCGAGCACGCGACACAGCCCGTCGCCGTCACCGGTGCAGTCGTTGTCCAACCCGTCCTCGCAGATCTCCGCCCCCCCGGGGAAGGCGGTGGCGTCGCGGTCATCGCAATCCGAGGCATCGCTGACGTACCCTGCTGGAGCCTCGCAGGCCTGAAGGGCGGCGCCGGGGTCGCCGAAGCCATCTCCATCCGCGTCGGCATACCACGACGGTGCATCGGTCGGAGGCGGCGAATCAACCGCCTGGTCGCAGTCGTTGTCCAGGCCGTCGCAGACCTCGGACTGGGCCGGACTACGCAGCGCGTCGGTGTCGTCGCAGTCGCCGTCGGTCGCGGCGGAACCCTCCGTGCAGGCGTCGCCTTCCAATGTGAGAGGTTCGCCGCCCCAGCCGTCCCCGTCGGCGTCGACGAAGCAGTCCGTGTATTCCGGCGTGGCGGGGTCGTGAATGACTGCGTGGTCGACAACGGGCTCCTCCGGAGTCGCCGGCGCAGGTGGAGCGGTGCAGGCGAACAGGAGGGCGAGCATGGTCAGTTCGTGAGGATGGCGAAGACGATGCCGGAGTCGTCGTTGGAACCGAGACCGTCGTCATCCATGCCGGTGGCGCCGCACCAGAGCGAGTCCATCACCATCAAGAACATCCCTTCGTGCGGTCCGGCGCCGTCCACGAAGACGAGCGGGGCGGCGTTCTCGAGGCACTCGGCGTCGGGCGGGGTCGTGAACCCGTCGTCGAACCATACCTCGATCACCGAGTCATCCTCGAAGGCCGAGCCGGTCCAGTAAGTCACGTGCCAGTCGTTGGTGGTGTAGCTCTTGTAGTAGACCTTGAGCTCGCCGTTCGGCATGGGGATCGTGCCGACGTCGTGCCCGTCGTTGATCTGGATGATCGGGCAGGCGGGCGAGCCGCCGTTCGCCACGTCCCAGGTCCACTCCCCGGCGCCCGAATCCCAGGAGCCGGTAGCGAGCCCGATGTCGTCGTTCCCCGTGTCGTTGCACGAGCCGCTCGCCGGGCGTTCGAGTTGGAACAGCATCCGAGGGTTCGCGTACGCGGTGTCGATGTAGCCGTTGGCGATGTAGTCCCAGGTGATCCGACTGTGGCGGGCGTCGGCCACGTAGTCGGTGGCCGACGTGCCGTCGGCCTCGATCGCGATGTAGCCACTGCCGTCGAGGATTGTCGACGTACACGTCGTAGCCCCGCACGAGAGCCCGAAGTCGTCGCCCACCTCGTCGGCGGACTCGATCTGGATGGCCTGGTTGAAACCGCTGGCGGGGTCCTGGCTCTGGACGAAGAGCTGCACCCGCTTGTCGCTCCCGTCGATGGTCAGCATGCTCCACGGGTGGTCGGCGTTGTAGTCGTCGTCTCCCGAGTCGGTGGAGCCGGTGGCCACAAGCACAGGCGAAAGCCAGTACGCGGAAGTGTTGAAGCCACCCGCAGGCCAGCCAGCGAAGTCGTGGAACATGTACAACACCTTGCTCGGCGCCGGAGACACCGCGAGCTCACTGTAGTAGAGCGCCAACCGGCCCTCCAGGCCCGTGCCCCACCCCGAGGGGTAGTAAAACGCCTGCGGCGCGTTCGGGAGCGGCGCTCCCGCCGACGTCTGCTTGAGGAGCATGTTGCCGGTGTCGGTCTCGTCAGTGACACCCTTGATCACCCACTTCTCCACTTCGGTGGTGTCGTAGTCGGACGTCGCCGAAGTCGACTCGTAGTTCCCCGAGCCGTCGCCGTACCAGCTCGTGCAACCGGCGTCCTCGCAGGCGAATATCCGATAGACCATCGTCGTGTCGGCGCGGTGCGTGTAGTCGTCGGCCTGGGAGGTACCGCTGCTGACGGACACCGCGGGCGGGCGGCTGCTGGGGTTGGAGGGCGCGCTGGTGCCGTGCACTCGGTGCGCCTCCAGATGGTCAGTGCCGTCCCAGTTGTCGCCGGTGGCGTTGGTGCACGCAGCCGGGGCGCCCAGCGTCCACGAGAGGCGCAGGGCTTGCGACGCGTGCCCCGGTGTGGTGTTCACGTAGAAGTTCGGCGTCCAGGTGGTGCAGTTCGCCGCCCACGCCGGTGCTGGGGCGAGGAGCGCAGCAAAACAGAGTAGTAAAACTGGGGAGGCGCGCATCGAGTTCCTCGGGAGCGTGGAGCGTACGACGGCACGGGCGCTGGGCGCAAGGTGCGGCACGCGCGCGCTCCACTCCGAATGACCGGTTCAGCCAGCCCTAAACCAGGTCGGCGTGGTCGTGGCTGCGTTCGCTGCGGACGGTTCGCGAACCGGGCTCGCCCCGCGCATTGGCCACCTTGAACGGGCACTACCGCCGAATCCACGCGGCTCGTCATCAAGGTGCGCCGACATCCATGGAACGAGAAGGGCCCGTCGAAACCTTAGTTTGGACGGGCCCTTCGGTATGGTCGGGATGGCCGAATGGTTATCGAACTTTCTGGCTGGACCCGAAGGGCTGGGGCACCGAGAAGATGCTGGCCTTTGAGGGGCAGTTCAGTCCGAAGC